>CAYJTC010000032.1:0-17229 GCA_964372955.1 uncultured Planctomycetia bacterium
TCTCCCTGTTTCCCCTGTTTCCCCTGTTTCCCCTGTTTTCCCTGTTTCCCCTGTTCTCCCTGTTTTCCCTGTTCTCCCTGTTTCCCCTGTTTTCCCTGTTCTCCCTGTTTCCCCTGTTCTCCCTGTTTTCCCTGTTCTCCCTGTTTCCCCTGTTCTCCCTGTTTTCCCTGTTTTCCCTGTTTCCCCTGTTTCCCCTGTTTCCCCTGTTTCCCCTGTTTTCCCTGTTTCCCTTGTTTCCCTTGTTTCCCCTGTTTTCCCTGTTTTCCCTGTTCTCCCTGTTTCCCCTCTTTTCCCTATCTCCCCTCTTTCCCCTGTCTACACATACCGATTATACCGGTTTGTGATCGGCATGCGGCGGTCCTTTCCGAAAGCCCGGGGGGTGATCTTGATCCCGATCGGGGCCTGGCGGCGTTTGTATTCGCTCAAATCAATCATCCGAAGGACCTTCTCAACTTCGGCGGCCGGCACCTGGGTCTGCTTCCGGATCTCCTGCGGGGAACGGTCCTCCTCCACGTAGGCCCGCAGAACCCGGTCCAACCGCGGATAAGGCGGGAGCGTATCTTGGTCCCTTTGATGGGGTTTTAATTCCGCGGAGGGTGGACGACGGAAGATCGATTCCGGAATCACGCGGCGCCCGAAAACCCGGTTGGCTGTCCTGGAAAGCTGGTAGACCCAGGTCTTGGGAAGATCCTTGATGACGGCGAAGCCGCCCACCATGTCTCCATACAGGGTGCAGTAGCCGGTCGACATCTCCGACTTGTTTCCGGTGGCCAGCACCAGCCAGCCGAACTTGTTGGACAGGGCCATCAGCAGCAATCCCCGAACTCGGGCTTGGAGATTCTCCTCGGTCACGTCGGGGGAAAGATTTTTAAAGACCGGCCGGAGGGTATCTAAAACCGCCCGGAAGACCGGCTCTATGGAGAGCTCCAGAAAACCGATTCCCAGCGCTCGAGCCACCGCCCGGGCATCGGAGCGCGTACCGGAAGAGGAATAGCGGGAGGGCATCGAGACGGCGGTGACTCCCTTTTTCCCGACCGCCGCCGCGGCGATCGCCGTGGTCAGGGCTGAGTCGATCCCGCCGCTCATTCCGACAACGACATGGGAGAACCGGTTCTTCGCCACATAGTCCCGCGTCCCCAGGACCAGCGCCTCGAAAATCTCCCGATCAGGCCTCAAGGGAGTGGCGGAACGGCTTAAGGCGATCCCTTTGCCCTTCAGCCGACCGGCAGGAAGCGGGATTTCTGTCAGGAAAAGCCCTTCCTTGAATTGCGGCGCTCTAAAGGCGATTCGCCCGCTCGGGTCAAAGATCATGCTGTCCCCATCAAACACCAGCTCGTCCTGGCCGCCGACCAAATTCAGGTAGCAGATCCAAGTTTTTAAAGCGCGGGCCCGGCGGATGAGCAGGCGCTCCCGAACCTGCCGCTTCCCGGCATGATAGGGGGAGGCGGAGAGGTTGACCAGGAGCCGGGCGCCGGCCTGCGCTTCCTTTTTCACGGGACCGGCTTCCACCCAGATATCCTCGCAGATCGAGACGCCAACTCGAGTCTCGAGTCTCGAGTCTCGAGTCTCGAGTTGGAACACAAAAGGCGTCTGACCGGGGGTAAAGTAGCGCTTCTCATCGAAGACCCCGTAGTTGGGCAGGTGCATTTTCCGATAGGTGTGAAGCAGTTTCCCGTCCCGGAGGACCGCCGCTCCATTGTAGATCCGGCCCGCGCGGTCCCGGTCGAGAAACCCGATGATTGCGGTCAGACCCCGCGTCAGAGGGATCAGCCGCCGGAAGGCCTTCAGATTGTCCCGGATGAAGGAGTGTTTGAACAGAAGATCCTCAGGAGGGTAACCGGTCAGCGCCAACTCCGGGAAGACGGCCAGGTCCGCGCCGGCCTTTCGCGCCCGGGAGAGATAGTCGACAATCTTGGCCCGGTTGCCCTCCAGATCTCCGACCGTCACGTTGACTTGGGCCAGAGCGATTCGCATTCGTTACGCCTGCAGGCAGACGAGGGCAATGCCTCTCCGGTCGGCCTCCTCCTTGAGCTGGGGCAGTTCCATAAAGAGGGTCCGCCCGGCCGCAGCGCCCAGGCAGGTGATTCCCGCCTCGACCATCGCGGCCAGGGTGGTTAGCCCGACCACCGGAATGTCAAACCGCATGTCGTGCGAGACCTCGCAGGCCTTGGCCACGACACAGCCCGGTCCCGCGATTTGGCCGGCCCGGCGGATCGCCGCGTCGGTCCCCTCCATCCCTTCCACGGCCACCACCGCCTTGCGGCGGACCACCACCGTCTGACCGATCTTAAGCCGCGCCAGCTCCCGGGCCAGCGGCAGACCAAAGGAAAGGTCCTCCTTCTCCTCCGCGGTGGGAGTCCGCCGGGTCAGCACGCCGGTCCCCGGGATCCACTCTTTGAGAAAAACCCCGGAGTCGAGCACCCGGAACCCCTGGGATTCCAGGTAGCGGACGCCTAAGGCCATCGCGGAAGCGCCGGAGCGGTCCGGCATCCATTTCAAGAGCTGCTGAACCAGCCCGTCGAACCGCTGCTCCCCTTTAAGGATTCTCTCCGGGCGGATCTGGCCGGCCAGAATCAGCTCCCGGATTCCGGCCCCCTTCAACAGCTCCGGAACTTGGCCCACCTGAGCGAAAGAGAGCCACTTCATGGAATCGACCTCTTTCTCCAGCTCCGGGGAAGTCTCCTCCTCAAACCCGATCGCCATCACTTCATACCCCTGGGCCTTCGCGGCCCGGGCCACATGGATCGGGAAAATCCTGTTTCCGGCAATCAATCCAAGTTTGGGCATCAAAATTAGTCAAAAGGGGTCAGGCACTTTTTGACAAGCTTGTCAAAAAGTGCCTGACCCCTACAGCTTCTCGTCCCCCTCCAGGAGGGCGAACATCAGGTCCGCCTCGGCGACCACTTTCCCCTCCACCAGGGCGCGGGTCCTCATCTGCCCGGTCTTGGACCGCAGCTTTAGGACCTCCGCCTCCAGAAGAAGGGAGTCTCCCGGCAGGACGGTCCGGCGGAACCGAACATTATCCATCGCCACGAAATAGGCGTACTTGCCCAGGTTCTCCGGTTTGTTTAAGAGCAGGATGCCGGAGACCTGAGCCAGCGCCTCGATGATCATCACCCCCGGCATGACCGGCCGCTTGGGGAAGTGACCCATGAAGAACGGCTCGTTGACGGTGACGTTCTTCAAGCCGACCGCCCGCTTGTCAGGAACAATCTCCAGGATCCGGTCGACCAACAGGAACGGATAACGATGAGGAAGGATCCGCTCGATGGCATTGATGTCCAGAGAGGCGGCCTCCGGCTCCACGTGCTGGGCCTTGATCCCTCCTTCCCTCCCCCGCTCCAGGCTCTGCCGCAGCTTCTGAAGGAGCTTGAGATTCAGGGCGTGGCCGGACCGGATGGCGATCACGTGCCCCTGGATCGGCCGGCCCAGCAGGTACAGGTCGCCGATTAAGTCCAGCACCTTGTGCCGCACGAACTCGTCCGGATACCGCAGATGATTGTTGATCACCCGGCCGGTGGCTTCGATCACCACGGTGTTCTCGTAGGTGGCCCCTTTGCCCAGCCCGATCTTGCGCAGAGCCTCCACTTCCTGGGCCAGGCAGAAAGTCCGGGAGGGGGCCACCTGCGTCTCAAAGAGCTCCGGCGTCACCGTCGCGGAAAAGAATTGGGCGGAGAGACTGGCCACCGGATAGCTCAGCGTGTAGGAAACCCGGAAGGACTCATCCGGAAGAACGGCCACCGCGGCGGAATCTTCTTCCAGCCAGACCGGCTCCCGAATCTGGACCACTCGGCGGGGGACCTGCTGGTCCTGCAGCCCGGCCTGCTTGAAAATCTCGATGAACGGATGCGCGGAGCCGTCCAAGCCCGGGACCTCTTCTCCGTTGATCTCCACCAAAAGGTTGTCGATTCCCGAGCCGAAGCATCCGGCCATCAGATGCTCGATCGTGTGAACCTCCACGATGCCGTTTCCGACGGAGGTCCTCCGGGGACGGCGGCTGGCGTCCAGGATGGAAGTCACGCCGGCCGTCACCGGCGGCGATCCGGCCAGATCGCTTCGCAGGAAGGTGATCCCGCTCTCGGGAGGAGCCGGCTTGAACTCCACCCGGACCTTCTTGCCGGTGTGAAGGCCCACTCCTTCCACTCGGGTCGACCGGCGGATCGTGCGCTGACTCGTCATGCCGGAAGCCAGCTCCTCAACCACGTTTGCCTCCGGACTCCAGCCGATCGAGCCGCCTCTGCAGGGCCTCCATCGCCTTGTGAAGCTCCGGCAGTCGCTGGACCGCCGCGTTAATCCGCTTGGCCTTGGCCAACGGCTTGGCCGGATAGCCCCAAACCGAGGTATTGGGCGGAACCGACTTGGAAACCCCGGACTGCGCGCCCACCATGACGTTGTCGCCGATGGTGATGTGGCCCACAATCCCGGCTTGCCCCGCCAAGACCACGTTGCTGCCCAACAGGGTGGAACCGGAGATGCCGGCCTGGGCCACGATCATGCAGTTGGAACCGGTGACCACATTGTGGGCGATCTGGACCAGATTGTCGATCTTGGTTCCCTTTCCAATCACCGTCTTTTCAAAGCGGGCCCGGGCGATGGTCACGTTAGCGCCGATCTCCACGTCGTCCTCGATCACGACCGTGCCGATCTGAGGAATCTTGTGATGGACGCCGGCAACGGTGGCGAAACCAAACCCATCGGAGCCCAGGACCGTTCCGGAATGGATGATCACCCGGTGGCCCACCTGAACCCGTTCCCGGACCGAAACGTTGGGATAGATCAGGCAGTCATTGCCGATCCAGGCGTGCCGTCCCACGTAGCAATGGGAGTAGAGGACCGTGCGGTCTCCGATGGCCACGTCGTCCTCGATCACGGTGAAGGGCAGGATCGTGACCTCCTTGCCCAGCCGGACCCTTTTTCCAATCACCGCCTGGGGGCTGACGCCGGGCCGATGATGCTGGATCACCGGATCCAGCCACTGGGAAGCCAGCTTGGCGAACGCCAGCGAAGGATTCTCCGTCCGGATGATCGGCTTGGGGGAGCGCTTCACCTCCCGAGAAGTGATCACCGCGGAGGCCTTCGTCGATCCCAGCAGGTGCAGGTACTTGGAATTGGCGATAAAGGTCAGATCCCCGGGCTTGGCCTCTTTGATCCCGCAGATCCCGCTGATCAGGGTTTCCCCGTCCCCTTCCAGATCGCCGCCGATCAGCCGGGCGATCTCCTTCAGGCGGCGGGAAGAGCCCCCGTTGCTGTTTTCGACCCTTTTAAGGCTTTGAATCTTTAGCTTTTTCATAACGCCCGTTGAGTGCCTTTAAGACCGGATCAGTTACATCCATCGCCGGAACCCCAAAAAGAACCGCCCGGCCGCTCAAGATCAGATCGTAGCCGTTTTCTTTGGCGTAGGAAACGACCACTTCCTCCACTTCATCCAGGATCTTTTTGAGGGCCTCATCCCGCTCCTTCTGAAGAGCGTCCCGGGAACCCCGGTCAAACTCAGTCAATCCCTTCAGTCTGCCCTCCACCTCTTCCTGCCGCTTCACTCGGCTTTCCTCATTGAGCAGCAGCAGTTCCTCCCGCAGGCTTTTGATTTCCGAGACCATCTTCCCCCGCTGGGTCTGCTTCTCGCTATAGATTTGTTCGAGTCTCTTGTCCGAAAGCTTAGTCCCCTGATACTCGGCCAAGACCCGGTCCAGGTTCACCACCCCGATCTTGCGGACCGATTGGGCCTCCTCGGCCGCCAAAGAATCGGTGAAGGGTGAAGGGCGAAGGGCGAGAAAGGCACAGCCCACTAAGAGCAAAACGGAGAGATGAATGATGGACTTTTTCACCCTACACCCTCGACCCTACACCCTTCACCCGTTTTTAAAAACTGCGGCTTGCGGAAAAATGAAGCCGGCCTGTTTTTCGCTCCCCCCGGTCCGGGTTCAAAGGCCAGCCGTAGTCCAGCTTCACCGGCCCGAAAGGCGTCTTAATCCGGACCCCCGCCCCCACCCCGGCCTTAAATCCTTCCCTGCCGAATTCATCCACTCCGTTCCAGACATTGCCCACATCGAAAAAGGTGGCCCCTTTCAGAAAATCCACCATCGGCACGGTGTACTCCACGTTGAACACCGCCAGAGACTCTCCTCCGATCGGATCGCGGGTCACCGAATCCCGCGGCCCCACCCGGCGTTCCCGGTAGCCTCGGATCGAATCGGCCCCGCCGGCGAAGAACCGCTCGAAGATCGGAACCGTGTTGGAATCCCCAAAATCGTTGGCCAATCCCAAGACCGCGCGGAACTCCAGCACCTGGTCCTCAATGAACGGCTGCAGGTACAGCCCCCCTTTCCCGGTCCACTTCCAGAAATCCGTGTCCCCTCCCAAGAACGCGCTGGCCGTTTCGATCCCGCTGTGCAGAAGATACCCGCTCTTGGGGATGAAGATGTTGTCCCGCGTGTCCCGCGTGTAGGAGAACAGAACCGACGTCAACGTGCTGGTGCCCAGCTCGTCCCGCAGGGCGGAAGAGGCGGTGTCCGGGACATCGCTGACCCGAACCCGCTCCAGGCGGTACATCGCGTCCAACCGGTCGTAATCGGTCAAGGCCTTTCCCAAACGGATGTCGCCGCCGCGCCGGAGAAGATCAAAGCTGTAGCCCTCACCGCGAGTCCGGATCCGGTTAAACAGATCGAAGCCAAACAGGTACGGCCGGTTGAAGAGCCAGGGCTCGGTAAAGGAGAACTCGATGTTGCGCCGGCGGGTCCCGGCCTGCACCTGAAACTTCAGCTCCTGGCCGCCGCCGACGAAGGTCGGCCAGTTGAACAGGTCGAAATTCCTTTGGATGATCTCGGCGAAGCCGACGAACTTGTCCACGGAGCTGAAGCCTCCGCCGAAGGAGAATTCCCCGGTCTTGGCTTCTTTGACCGTCACCACCAGGTTGCGCCGGTCCGGCCGGCCGGCCGGGGCCGTTTCCAGGGTGACCTCCTCGAAGAAACCCAGATTGTACAGTCGTTCCTTGGAGCGGCGCAGCTTGTCTCCATCGAACCGTTCCCCCGGGGTGATCCTCAGCTCCCGCCGGATCACCAGGTCCCGGGTCTTGAGATTTCCCCGGATGATGATTTCCCCCACGTAGGCAATCTCTCCCTCCACCAGCCGGTAGCTGACGTCCACCCGCTTGGTTTTCGGATTCAGTGAGGTGGCCGGTTCCACCGAAGCTGACATAAACCCTTTGGTGTAATAGGCCGACTGCAGAGCCGCCACATCCTGGGAAAGCCGCTCCTGGCTGAACGGATCCCCCGGTTTGAGCTTGAGCTTTTCCTTGAGATCCTCCACGGTGAGCTGTTCGACTCCTCCTAGCGAAGTTTCCCCCACCAGATACTGAGGCCCTTCTTGGATCGTCATCGTTACCGCGAGCCATCGTTTCCTTTCATCGAACTCGGTGGAGGCGCGGGCCTCGACGTCGCTGTAGCCTTCCAGTCGGTAGACTCCCTGGATCCGCTCCACATCCTCTTCCAGGACCTCGGGGCGGTAATAACCGGCGGTCAACCAGCTTCCCTGCTTGGTCGCCATCGCCCTGCGGAGTCGGCGGACGGAGACCGCCTGGTTGCCCTCGAACCGGATCCGTCGGATCCGGATCTTGGCTCCTTCGGAAAGGGTGATGAAGACAGTCGCTTTGTTGGAGGGCTCGTCCACCTTGACCTCGTGCGTCACCTGAGCCAGGTGAAACCCCTTCTCCCGGTAGAGTTGACGGATCCGGTCCAGGTCCTCTTTGAGCTGTCTGCGATCCAACAGTTCCTGCTCCTTGGTCTTGATCTCCTCCCGCAGTTTGGTCTCTCGGAAATGACGGCTTCCGGTGATCACGACGGCCGCCACCAGAGGCCGCTCCTTGACCAGAAACCGGACCAGCTTGCCTTCCTGATACGGCCGGACCTCGGCGGAGACGTCCGTGAAGAATCCCAGGCTGTAGAGGCGTTTGATGTCTTCATCCACCGTCGCCTGGCGGACCCGGTCACCGGGCCGGGTCTTGATCTTGGCCAGGATGGTGGCGGTAGAGACGATCCGGTTGCCTTCCACCTCGACGGCGGAAACCCGAAACTCTTCCTCTTCTTGAGCTGTGCAAAAGCGGGGAAAGACCCCTAAACAGATGACGGAGAGCGCAGTGAGAACTCTAAATCTAGCGCGCATTTGGATTAATCTAGCACAGGAGGTGGGTAAAGGGAAGCCGGTTTTCACCCCGCCCCGCCGGAACCCAGGACGCCCAAGAAAGAGTCGGCGGGATTCATGGTTCCGGCGGGGCGGGGTTACTCAGCCCGGCGGGAGAGGTTCTCGAACCGGGTGAACTCCTTGAGGAACGCCAGAGGGATTGAACCGATGGGGCCGTTGCGCTGTTTGGCGATGATCAGCTCCGCCCGGCCCCGGTTCTCCTCGTTGGGGTGGTAGAGCTCTTCCCGGAACAGCAGGAGCACCACGTCGGCGTCCTGCTCAATCGCGCCGCTGTTGTGAACAACGATGTTCTCTGCGACAAAATTATGGGTCCCTGGGATGACAAAATCGTAAGTCATCTCCTCTCCTGCCGGCTCAATGTTGATGATCCGATCCCAGAGAACATCACTTCGAGCAAGCCGAGACAAATCATCCGCCTGGAGAACCGTGGCGACTCTTTCTAATGTTGAGCGATCCGTCTCCTTATTCTGACAGCGATAACCCAACTGTCTCCAGGAGATACCTCTCTTCTGTGCACGTGAACCAACAACCGCAGTTACGAGAAGCGGCAAACGATCGAGGTGATGGTTGGGAGGCCTCACGCCACCGTTTGCCCATGTCAGAATTTCCTGAAGGCGATTCCCTTTCCTTCCAAAGATGGGAATAGAGGCTGCGAAACGGGCTGCGTGCTCACGTCCATCAATAACAAGCTCAGCAATGTCCACCGTTGATTTTGAATGGCGAGTTGGCTTGCGGATGACAGAAAGGATTCCCAGGCGCAGAAGAAGCTCCTGGATATCGTGAAGAAGGACTCGGCTTGTAGAAACATACTTGACAACGTATCGCTTTGGGCGCCGGACAATGGAACCGTCGGTTGCATAGGCACCGGCAAGAAAGTTGGCAATGACATCCTCTGAACTCTGGAAAATTTCTTCAGGCACTCGCTTAGATGGGCCCAGTTGTCCATGAATGCCTATGGCTTTTAACCATTGCGTCAAGGGATTTTTACCCGGACCAAAGCCGTTGGGCACTGCAAACTCGAGCTGAGGAGTCTGCGTCCAGTGAGGTTTGTCTCGAGCCGGAATTCCAAACTCTGTTAAGGCAATTTGTCGCGCATCTTCAATGACGGAAAGGTCTCGATTGACAAGGCTCGCCGTCCGGTGGCGGCCATAGGACCCGTCCCCGATCAGATAGCCCAAGAAGCGAGCCCTCTCGACCGAGAGAGGTGACCTCCCGGAATTGGAAAGAAGTGGACTATGTCTTGGGACAGCAATCCGCACTCCGGGCTTTAAACGCTCGAGGCAGACCCAACCGCCGATGGTCAGAAAGGGATGTTTGGCAGAAGCCCGAATTTCCCTCCCGGTCGCCGTTTTCAAACGAAATACACGCTTGATGCCGGATTGAATCACTTCCTCTGGAACCGCCTTTCGCAACATCAGGTCTTTCCCCAATGTCAAAACCGGTATCTTTAGGCCTTTTTCGTAGATCTCCCAAAGGGTATGCCTCTGTCCCGTTTCTGCATGGACAATCACTGTGTCACCGGACAAACACTCCCGAAGATCGGCTAGCTGGGGGCGGCGGTCCTCCCTCTGCTCCGGAGCGCGGGAAAGCTGGCTGACGGCGATGACCGGAACCCTCAGCTCCTTGGCCAGAGCCTTGAGCGACTTGGAGATTTCCGAGATCTCCTGCTGGCGATTCTCCGCCCGGAAGGAGCCCCGCATCATCTGCAGGTAATCCACGATGATGAGCCCCACTTCATGCTGGCTCTTGAGACGGCGCGCCTTGGCCCTCAACTCCAAGGCGGAGATCGCGGGCGAATCGTCGATTAAGATGGGGGCCTCGGACAGTTTGCCCGCGGCGGTGGTCAGGCGAGGCCAGTCGGACTGGGAAAGGAAGCCGGTCCGGGCCTTGTGGACGTCCACCCGGGCATGGGCGCAGAGCATCCGGTGCACCAGCTGTTCCTTGGACATCTCCAGACTGAAAATCGCTACCGGGGTCCGTTCTACCACCCCGACATGCTCCGCGATGCAGGTGGTCAGGGCCGACTTGCCCATCGAAGGCCGCCCGGCCACGATGATCAGGTCGGAGGGTTGAAGGCCGGCGGTCTGCACATCCAGATCGTGCATGCCGGTGGGCACGCCGGTCACCAGCTCCTTGCGCTGGTAGAGCCGCTCGATCGTCTCGATGGAATGGGTGAGCATCTCCTTCAAAAAGATGGCGCGGGAATCGGTCGATTGGGTCGTGATCTCGAACAGGAGCTGCTCGGCCTTATCCAGCAGGGCCTCCACGTCGTCCTGGTTCTCATAGCACTCCGAGACGATCTGGGTGGAGGTGGAGATCAGACTGCGCAGGAGGGCCTTCTCCTTGACGATCTTCGCGTAATGAGGCAGGTTAGCGGAAGTAGGCACAACCGCGGTCAGCGAGGTCAAGTAATGGGCGCCTCCCACCTGTTCGAGTTGGCCGGAGGCCTTGAGCTCCTCGGTCAAGGTGACCAGATCCACCGGCTTCTGCCGGGAAAACAGGTTGGACATCGCCCGGAAGATCTGCCGGTGGGTCTCCCGGTAGAAAAAAGCGGACTGGACCATCTCCATGCCCAGGGAAACCGCCTCCTCGTCGATCAGCATCGATCCCAACACAGCGGTCTCCGCCTCCAGGTTTTGGGGAGGCAGCTTTTCAAGCAGCGGCTCGAGGGTCGGAGGTGGTGGGGTCACCGGCGAACCACCTGCACGTTGACCGAGGCGGTGATTTCAGGATGGAGCTTAGCCGGGACCGTATACCGCCCCAGATGAGTGATCGGCCCTTCCAGCGCCAGATGGTGCTTGTCCACTTCGATCCCCTGCCGCTGGAGCGCCTCGGCGATATCGGCGGCGGTCACCGCGCCATGAAGCTTCTCCTGCTCCCCGACCGCCATCGGAATAACGCAGGAAACGCCGGCTAACCTCCGGCCCAGCTCCTCTGCCTTGGCCTTTTGGAGCATCGCGGTCCGGGCCTGGGCTTTCAGGAGGGCTTCAGCCCGGGTCCGGTTGCCGGCCGTGGCCGGGGCCGCCCAGCCGCCGGGAATCAGGAAATTGCGGGCGTAGCCGTCCTTGACGGTTACCGTCTGGCCCGCTTTCCCCAGCGCGGAGATCTCTTTTAACAGAACGAGTTTCATCGGCGCGCCGCCTATTCCGCCAGGAACGGCATCAACGCGATCGTCCGGGCCCGCTTGATCGCCTGGGCCAGCTGGCGCTGATGCCGGGCGCAGGTGCCGGAAACCCGGCGCGGGAGAATCTTGCCCCGCTCTGAGGTGAATTTTGAAAGTCGGAGAGTATCCTTGTAGTCGATCCGCTCCAGCCGGTCCGTGCAGAATTTGCAGACCTTCCGGCGCATCGGCCGGCGGCGGTCCCCGTCGCGGCCCGGCCCCCGCTCTTCCCGTTCCCGGGATGGAATATAGGGGGCCACTAGAAAGGAGCCTCCCCCACATCGGAGTCGGGTGGGTTTTCCGGGATCTCAGAGGATCCGGACGCCGATTCTCCGGAGGAAACCTGCGCGACGCCCGAAGCCGGCTCCGGAACAGCCGGCTGCTCCGCTCCTTCTCGGGACGTCTTCCCCAGAAACTGCACGTTTTGGGCTACCACCTCAATGGTGGACCGCTTCTGCCCGTCCGGCGTTTCCCAGCTGCGGCTCTGCAGGCGCCCTTCCACAAAGACCGGGGCTCCTTTGGACAGGTACTCCCCGCACAGCTCCGCCTGCCGGGCCCAGGTCACCACCCGCACGAAGCAGGGTTCCTCCCGTTTCTCTCCGGAGGCCGTTGTGTAAACCCGATTCGTGGCCACCGTGAAAGTGGCCACCGCCGTCCCGCTGGGGATGTACCGCAGCTCCGGATCGCGGGCGAGCCGGCCGATCAAGAAGACCTTATTGAGGTTGGCCATGATTCCCTTCCCCTCCTCTTTCCCTTCCTTCCCCTGTTTCCCCTCTTTCTCCTTTTTCTTTGACCAAGAAGAAGCGCAAGGCCCACTCGCTCATGCTCGCCGCTTTCCTCAGCGCCGCCGTTTCTTCGGGAGGCAGCTGGAACCGGACCTGCAGATGCACCCCTTCGCCGAGCTTATGAATTCGATAGTTGAGCCTGCGCTTTCCCAAATTCACGCTTTCCGTCACCCGGCCCTTGTGCCGGGTGACCAGCTCCGCGAACTGGGCCTGGAGCTTGCCCGCCTCTGCTTCCGTTTCCGGCCGGGCGATGAGGATCGCTTCGTAATCCCGCGTCAAATTCGACATCCCTTCTCCTTCTTATTAACACGAGTCATGCAAAACCGTTCGTGCTGAGCTTGTCGAAGCACGAACATCGCCGTTCACCCTTCGACAGGCTCAGGGTGAACGGGTCAGTTTGCATGAGTCGTGTTATTAAATCGATTCATCGCGGCGGTCACTCCCTGCGACACCCACATCTCGCAGGCCTCCTCCGCCGCCGTCAAAGTCCCTTCCAACCGCTTCTTCTCCAAGGAAGAAAACCGCCCCAGGACAAAAGCCGTGAGATCCTCTGGGCAGAAGCCCGTGGTGCGGCCTCCTCTGGCCGCAGCCGCGCCGATCCCCTCGGTCCGGATTCCGATCCTCAAGCGGGCGATCGCCTCCGTCCGGACCTTTCGCAGAATGGAAGCCAATCCCAGATGCCCCCCATCGGATCCCTGGCCCCGCATCCGGATCATTCCCAAAGGCAGGGCCACATCATCGCAAATAATCAGAATCCCGGAAGGATCCACCCGGAACCGCCGCATCAGACAGCTGATCGCCTCTCCGGAATCGTTCATGAAAGTCTGCGGCTGGGCCAACCGGACCGGATGGCCCTCCCACATTCCCGAGCCTCCCTTGGACATGCACAAGGAGCCCTCCAGGCGAATCGACCAGCGCTGGGCTAACCGGGCCGCCACCATGAAACCCACGTTGTGCCGGGTCCCCGCGTACTTGGGGCCCGGATTCCCCAGCCCAACGATTAATTTCAGGCCTTCTTCTCCTCTTTGGCCTCTTTCCCTTCCTTCCCCTCTCTCCCCTGTTTCCCCTTCTCTTTGGCCGCCTCTTCCTCAGCCAGCTCTTCCGGCTTTTTCTGCTTGAGCACTTCCGGCTCGGTGGGAGCCGCTTCTTCCGCCGCGGCCGGAGCGGCCGCTTCTTCCTTGGGCTTGACGCAGGCCACCACCGGCTGCTCCGGATCGGTCACCAGCCGGACTCCCGCAGGCAAAGCAATGGCCTTGGCCGCCAGGGTCTGCCCCAAATCCAGGGTGGAAACCTCAACCGGAATCTCGGTCGGAATCTCCGTGGGCAGGCATTCCACCTCCAGATCCCATCGGGTATGCTCCAAGATTCCGCCGCTGGTCTTGACCCCCAGCGCTTCCCCTTTAAAGGCCAGCGGCACCGTGACGGTAATCCGCTTGGTCAGGGAGACCCGGTGGAAATCGACGTGGATGATCTGATGAGAGACCGGATGATATTGGAGCTCCCGGATCAGCACCAGATTTTCTCCCTGTTTCTTGTCCGCCATAGATCTTGGCGGATCCGCCAATTTCTGTGGCGGAGAGTCCTCCTTGACCTGCAAGCAGATCAGCACGTTGCCTCCGGCTTTGGTATGAAGCGCCCGGGACAGTTCCCTGGCCGCCACATGCAGGGGAACCGAACCGGCCGTTTCTCCGTAGACGACGGCCGGAACCCAGCCTTCCCTCCTTAAAGAAGAAGCCGCTTGCTTTCCCACCTCGGTCCGCCGGACCGCTTCCAGAATCACCTTTTCCTTTTCCGCTTGCTTAGCCATGGCTCCTGACAGAGCTCCGTTCTCGCTTGGCGCCGGTCTTGACCTTCTCCTTGGAGGCAGCCGGCTCCTCCCTTTTCAGCGATCCTTCCCAATGTTCCCGAAAGAGGACGTTGAGCGACTCCTCCTGGTGGATCCTCCGGATCGCCTCGGCGAACAGGGGAGCCACCGACAGAACCTTGATCTTGGGCAGCAGCCGGTCCCGCGGGATCGGAATCGTGTCGGTGACCACCAGCTCCTTCAGGGCGGAGGCCGCCAGCCGCTCTCGGGCCGGCCCGGAGAGAATCGGGTGGGTGATCGCCGCGTACACCTCCTTGGCGCCGGCATCCTTCAAGGCCTGGACCGCTTCCACCAGCGACCCGGCGGTGGCCACCAGGTCGTCGACGATGAGGGCCGTCTTGCCGTCCACCTCCCCCATGATGTCCATCACCTCGATCTCCGCGTCGTTGATCCGGCGCTTGTCCACCATCGCCAGGGCCGACTTGAGACGCTTGGCGTAGGCCCGCGCCATCTTGATCCCGCCGACGTCGGGGGAGACCACCACCAGGTCCTTCAAGACCCGCTCGCGCGTGAAATACTCCACGAAGGTGTTAGCCGCGAACAGGTGGTCCAGGGGGATGTCGAAAAATCCCTGGATCTGCCCGGCGTGGAGATCCATCGTCAGGACCCGGTCCGCGCCGGCGGTGGTGATCAGATTGGCCACCAGCTTGGCGGTGATCGGAACCCGCGGTTGGTCTTTCCGGTCCTGCCGGGCGTAGCCGTAATACGGCAGCACGGCGGTGATCCGGCGCGCGGAGGCCCGCCTCAGGGCGTCCAGCAGGATCAGCAGCTCCATCAGGTTTTCATTGATCGGCGGGCAGGTCGGCTGGAGGATGAAGATGTCCCGGCCCCGGACATTCTGGTTGATCTTGATCCGGATCTCCCCCTCGCTGAATCGGCCTACCAGAGCGTCCCCCGGGGGGATCCCCAGCAGGCGCTCCACCGCCGCCGCGAAGGCCGGATGGGCGTTGCCGTGGAACAGGATCGGATCGTCCTGTTTCATCGCTTTTTTCCAGTCCGGCCAGCCGCCCGAACCATCTGCCCTGAATTCACGCGGGCCGGGCCTTGAATCCGGGCCCGGTTCGCCACCCGGCAGTCCGTCAGATCCACAAAATTGGCCACCTGCACCTCGTTGCCTAAGACTGTTTTCTTCCCGATCCGGCAAAAGGGGCCGATCTGGCACCGTCGGCCGATCCGGACTCCTTCCTCAATCACCGTGTGCGGGTAAACCACCGTGTCCTGCCCGATGGAGGCGGAGCCGTCGATATAGGTCGTGTACGGGTCCACAATCGTCACGCCCGAAAGCATGAACGACTCCAGAATCCGGCTGCGCATGATCGTCTGGACCCGGGCCAGATCGGCCCGCGTGTTGATCCCCAGAAACTCCCCCACACTCCGAGTCGAAGCGGAAGCCACCACGGCCCCCGTCCTGACCAGGTAATCCACCGTATCGGTCAGGTAATACTCTCCGTTGGAAGCCGGCGACAGCCGCCGGAGGGCTTCGGTCAGCGCCTCCATCCGAAAGCAGTAGGCCCCGACGTTGATCTCCTCAATGGTTCGCTCCACCTGGGTGGCGTCCGTATCCTCGACGATCCGGACGATGCGGCCGGTTTGATCCCGCACGATCCGCCCGTAGCCGGTGGGCTCCTTCAAGGTGGCTGTCAGCAGCGTGCAGACGGCGGCCTTCCGGCGATGCGTTCCAATCAGTCCCCGGACCGTCTGGGCGGTCAACAACGGGGTGTCGCCGTACAGGACCACCACATCGCCCCGGAACTTCTTCAAGAGAGGCAGGGCCTGCATCACCGCGTGGGCCGTCCCTTTCAAAGAGCGCTGCAGAGCCGTCTGCACGCCGGCCCCCAGCTGATCGCGAACCCAGTCGGAGCGGTAGCCGACCACCACAACGATCCGCCGGATCCCCGCCCCGCGGACGGCATCCAGCACGTGATGGATGAGCGGCTTGCCGTAGAGGGAATGGATCACCTTCGGGATCTTGGACAGCATCCGGGTGCCGTCCCCGGCCGCCAAGACCACCGCCACCAGGTTGCGGTTACGCGACCTGCTGCTGCCTTCCATCCCGATAGATCAGAACCGGCAAAACGCCCCGCGTGACGCATTCGGCCGTCACGATGCACTCGGCCACGTCCTTTTGCCCCGGCAAGTCGAACATCGCCTCCAGCATGATCTCTTCAAGGATCGCCCGGATGGCCCGGGCTCCGGTCTCCTTGGCGATCGCCTCCTGGGCGATGGCGCTCAAGGCCTCTTCCTCGATGGTCAGCTTCACGTTCTCCATTTCAAAGAACCTCATGTACTGCCGGACGATGGCGTTCTTGGGCTTGAGCATCACGTCGATCAGATGCTCACGCTTAAGCGGATGGAACGTGGCGACCACCGGGAACCGGCCGATGAACTCCGGAATCATCCCATACCGGATCAGGTCGGTCGGCTGCACCTGGGAAAGCAGCTTGCCCAGATCGGCCTCCAGGACCGCCCTCTCCTCTTGCGTCTGGAAGCCGATCGACTTTCGGCCGATCCGCCGGCTGATGATCTTATCCAGCCCCACAAAGGTGCCTCCGCAGATGAACAGGATGTTCGTCGTGTCCACCTGGAGGTACTCCGCCTGCGGGTGCTTGCGCCCTCCCTGGGGAGGCACATTGGCCACCGTTCCCTCCAGGATCTTCAGGAGCGCCTGCTGCACCCCTTCCCCGGAAACATCCCGGGTGATCGACACGTTCTCGTGGGTTTTGCCGATCTTGTCGACCTCATCGATGTAGATGATCCCGGTCTGGGCCTTTTTTACGTCGAAATTGCAGGACTGCAGAAGCCGCAAGAGCACATTCTCGACGTCTTCCCCCACATACCCGGCCTCCGTCAAAGGGGTGGCGTCGCACAGGGCGAAGGGGACATCCAGGATCTTCGCCAAGGTCCGGGCCATCAGGGTCTTGCCGCAGCCGGTGGGTCCCACCAGGAGGATGTTCGACTTCTCCAGCTCCACATCGGAATCCTCGGAAGAAGCGGCCCAGATCCGCTTGTAATGGTTGTAGACGGCCACCGCCATCTGCCGTTTGGCCCGCTCTTGGCCGACAATATGCTGATCCATCTGCTGCTTGATCTCGGCGGGAGTGGGCAGCTCCCGGATCGTCGGCACCCGTTTGGGCGCGCGCGTTACTTCTTCCTCTTTGGAGAGGATTTGCCCGCAGAGCTTCACGCACAGATCGCAGATGTAGACCCCGCTGGGCCCGCTGAAC
>CAYJTC010000033.1:0-17091 GCA_964372955.1 uncultured Planctomycetia bacterium
GAAGAGCTGATCGAACTCGCCAAACAAAACGGCCTGGTTCTTCCGAAAGAAGTTAGCGACGCCGGCACGTTGACTCCCTATGCGGTGGAAGCCCGTTATCCGGGTCATCTTGAGGAGATCACACCTTCCGATGTGGACGAAGCCATCCGCCTCGCTGAAATTGTCCTCCGATAGTCTTCCGAAATCCTGGGCGGCCGATAGCCACCCACTCGTCATTTCGATGAAGAAACTCCACGTGGTCACCTACGGCTGCCAGATGAATGTGCGGGATTCGGAGGAGGTGACCGGCCTGCTGCTGGAGAAGGGGTACGCCCTGACGGAGTCGCAGGAGGGGGCCCAGGTGATCCTGTTCAACACCTGCTCGGTCCGGGAGCACGCGGAGGACAAGGTCTGGTCCGCGCTGGGGGCGCTTCGGAAGCTGAAGGCCCGAAGGCCGGAGCTGATCATCGGGGTGATGGGCTGCATGGCGAAGGCACAACGGGACACGATCTTCAAGCGTGCGCCGCACGTCGATTTCATCTCCGGGCCGGCCCAGCTTTACCAGGTGCCGGAGCTGATCGAGATGATCTGGGAGGAACGCCGGCCGATGGCCCCACCACCTGCTTTACCTGGTCGCTCATCGGACTTAGCCCAGATGCCAGGTCGGCCCTGTGGGCCGGGAGCGCCACTGCTCGGTGGCGCTCCAAAAGCAGGTGGTGGGGTGGCGGCGATCCAGGAGAAACGCCGCGCTGAGTTCCAGACGATCTCGTACCATTCGGGGAAGATCAGCGCGCTGGTCACAATCATGGAAGGATGCGACAAGGTCTGCAGTTACTGCATCATTCCTTATACCCGGGGCCCGGAGGTGAGCCGCCCGCCGGAGCAGGTCGTGGAAGAGGTGCGGAAGCTCGCGGGGGCCGGATATAAGGAAGTGATGCTGTTGGGCCAGAACGTCAACTCGTACGGCAGGCGGTTCACCGCCGATCCGCTCGTCCTTCGACGGGCTCAGGACGAGCGGCCGAGAATCGCGTTCCCGGATCTCTTGGGGCAGGTGAACGCCGTGGAGGGGATAGAGAGGATCCGGTTCATCACCTCTCACCCGTGGGACGCGGTGGAGGATCTGTTCGACGCGATGCGGGATCTTAGCCGTGTCTGCGAGCATCTGCACCTGCCGGTCCAATCCGGTTCGGACCGGATCCTGGAAAAAATGCGGCGGGGCTACACGGCGGAGGAATACCTTAAGAAACTGGAGCTTCTGCGGCGGAAGGTGCCTGGAGTGGCGGTGACGACGGACCTCATCGTTGGCTTCCCGGGAGAGACGGAGGCCGATTTCGAGGCGACGGCCCGACTCATGGAACAGGCCCGGTTCGACTCGGCCTTTATCTTCAGCTACTCCCCCCGGCCGTTCGCGGCCGCCTCCCGCTGGCCGGATGATGTTCCCCGGGAGGTGAAGGAGCGCCGGCTTCAGGTGCTTCTGAAACTCCAGGAGGGGATTTCCGCCGAGCGGGATCGGGAATATGTGGGAAAAACGGTGGAGGTGCTTGTGGAAGAGCCGGGGATGGGCCGGACCCGGACCAACCGGAAGGCCTATTTCTCAGGGGGCCAGGCCGCTCCCGGAGAGCTGGTGAATGTCCGGGCGGAAGGGATCCGGGGGCACAGCTTCCTTGGAAAGGTCGTTGGGGAAAGAGGGGAATGAGGGGAAAGAGGGGAGGGAGGGTTTGAGGGGAGCAGGTTTCATCCTTGGTTCCGCAGCTTTTCTCTTAACCTCTTTCACTTCTTTCCCCTATTTCCCCTCTCTCCTGGCTTTTGCAGCCGATGAGATCACCATTCTCCAGGCTGATTTCCTTCGAGGGGATTACCGGACCGTCTTGGCCCAGTCTGAGCAGCTCTTAAACCGTTCCCCGGCTGGCCGGCAGGAGACCCTGCTTTACCTGCAGGGGCTCTCGGCCTTGAAGCTGAAGGAACTGCAGAAGGCGGAAGGAGCGCTGCTCCGGCTGCTGGAGAGCCATCCTGGAAACGAATGGTTTTTGCCGGCTTCTCTGGCGCTGGGAGAAGTGTACGCGGCGGCGGGGGATTCTCCCAAGGCGCTGGCCCTTTACGAGCAGTTGAGCCGCGATTCTCGATCTGAGCCCATGGCTCCCCAGATCCAATCCCGGATGGGGCAGCTCCGGGAGGGGTCTTTTTTTACCGTTCAGCTCGGGGCGTTTAAGAGCAGGTCGAACGCCATCCGCATGAAGCAAGAATTAGCCCGCCGGGGGTACGGAGCCGAGGTATCCGAGACGCAGATGCGAGGGCATACATTTTATCGGGTCCGGGTGGGAACGTATCCGACCCGCGGCGAAGCGGGGGAAGAGGCGACCCGCTTGGCCGAGGCCGGTTTCCCGGGAAAGGTAGTGCCGTGACGCTTTTCGTCATGGTTGGCCCTACTGGAATCGGCAAATCGGAAGTCGCGGCGGAGATCGCTCGCCGGGTGTCGGCTGAGATTGTGGCGGTTGACTCGATGCAGGTGTACCGAGGGATGGACTTAGGCACCGGCAAGCCGGATCCGGTGTCGCGCCGCGAAATCCCGCATCACGGGATCGATCTGGCCGATCCGGAGGAGGAGTTCGATGTGGCCCGCTACGTCCGCTGGGTTCGGCCGGTTCTGGAGGAGATCCGCCTCCGGGGGCGCCTCCCGCTGCTGGTGGCCGGCTCTGGCCTTTACCTTCGTGGATTACTGGACGGCCTTTGCCAGGCGCCGGGGAAAGATCCGTATCTGCGGGAACAGCTCCTCTGGCAGGGAAGAGAAAAAGGGGCGCCCTTCCTTCATGAGAAGCTCAAGCCGGTGGATCCGAAGGCGGCGGCGAAAATTCACCCCAACGATCTGCGGCGGATCGTCCGGGCCCTGGAGGTTTTTCAGGTCAGCGGCCGTCCGATCAGCCAATGGCAGGAGGAGACGACCCGTCCACTCGATGGAGAGAAGCATCTGATCGGTCTGACCTGCGGGAGGCAGCGGCTCTATGAGGGAATCGATCGCCGGATTGATGGGTGGCTGGCCGCCGGCTGGCTGGAAGAGGCCCGGCGGCTTAAGCGACGGGATTTGAGCCGGACTGCCCGGGAGGCGCTAGGGTACCGAGAACTGTTCGCCCATCTGGAAGGCCAGATCGGCTGGGAACCGACCGTGACCCTGATCAAGCGGAACACCCGGCAGTACGCGAAGCGGCAATGGAGCTGGTTCCGGGCCGACGCCCGTGTCCGCTGGATCACCACAGACGGCCGCTCCCCAGAGGAGGTCGCTCGCCACATTTTAGCCGGTGTCTCCGCCCCTGCCTCCCCTGTTTTCCCTATTTCCCCATCTTCTTGATGGAACGCGCCCTCCTTATCCACGTCCGCCTGACCGACCGGGCCTACCGGGATTCCTGGCCGGTGGAGGACTCGGCCCGGGAGCTGGAGGAGTTGGCCCGCTCGGCCGGCCTTCAGGCGATCGATCGGATTTCCGTCAACAAAGACCGGCCCACCCCCAATTTATTGGTCGGCAAGGGGAAAGCCCAGGAGATCCATGAGCGGTGCCACGCCTCCGGCGCGCAGGTGGTGGTTTTCAGTGAAGACTTAAGTTTTCCCCAGCAGAGGGATCTGGAAGAGCTGCTCGGGGTCAAGGTGATCGACCGGACCCAGTTGATCCTGGACATCTTCGCCCAGCGGGCCCGCTCCGAAGAGGGGAAGGTTCAGGTGGAGCTGGCCCAACTGGAGTATCTGTTGCCTCGGCTGACGGGGAAGGGAACCCTTCTTTCGCGTCTGGGGGGCGGCATCGGGACCCGCGGTCCCGGCGAGCAGAAGCTGGAGATGGACCGCCGCAGGATCCGTCTGCGAATCCGACGCTTGAGCCGGGAGCTGGAGTTGATCCACCGGCGCCGCGGGGTGGCGCGCCGGAAGCGGGAGGAAGAAGAGATCCCCACGCTGGCCCTGATCGGGTACACCAATGTCGGCAAGAGCACGCTCCTGCGCCGGTTGACGCAGGCCGAGGCGGCGGTCCGGGATCAGCTGTTCACCACCTTGGATCCTTTGGCTCGGCGGCTGGTTCTTCCGAACCGGCAGAGGATCTTATTGTCGGACACCGTCGGTTTCCTGCATCGCCTTCCTCACCACCTGATCGATGCTTTCGAAGCGACCCTGGAGGAGGTGATTTACGCCCAATTGCTCCTGCATGTGCTGGATGCCTCCAGCCCTCTTCTGCAGGAACAGGCGGCGTCGGTCCACGAAGTGTTGGGCCATTTGAAGGCCGATGGCAAACCGCTGTTGAAGGTGTTCAACAAGAGTGATCGGCTAAGCCCTGAGGTTCTGGGCGCCTTAAAGCGGCGGCATCCGGATGGGGTTTTCATTTCCGCTTTGACCGGAGAAGGAATCCCGGAGCTTCTGGACCGGCTGGTCGGGGAGATGGCCTCCTTCCTCTGCTCAGCCACGGTCAAGATTTCGGAGAAGGACCGCCGCTGGCTGGACCCGATCTATAAACAGGGTCAGATCCTTCAGCAAAGATCTCTGGATTCAAACGTGCTGATCTCCTGCCGCATCCCGCGCCGCCTGTATGGCCAGCTTCTGAAGGCCGGCCTGCTCTTCTCTTGACATCTCCTGAGAATGTGATAGACTTTTTTATGGTTAGCACTCTTGATATTAGAGTGCTAGCTTAGGAGGTGTTTATTTGGCTGTAACTGATTCAAAAACAAGAAGTTATAGAGTGCTTGAGGCGATTATCCTTTCCTATGCGGAGTCGGCTACTCCTGTGGGCTCGGAAACTATCTGGCAAAATTATCGCCTGGGGGTCAGTCCGGCAACGATTCGGAATGTGATGGTGGAGCTGGAGGAGCAGGGTCTGATCAGCCATCCTCATACCTCCGCAGGAAGGGTGCCTACCGACCGGGGATACCGGTATTACGTGGATCTGTTGATGCGGCCCCGCTGCCTGCGGCCGGATGAAGAGAGGGTGCTTGAATCGGTCAGCCGGTTCAGCCAGGAGGAACCGGAGGCGATTCTCGAAGAGGCGGCCCGGGCGCTTTCCGAGCTGACGCGGGAAGCGGGGGTGGTCCTGGTGCCCAAGATGGCTCAGGGTTCTTTCCGCCGGATGGAGCTGATCCGGGTGGAGCCGACCGAGGTGGTCGGCGTGCTGATCGCTTCGGAGGGCATGATCAAGCACGGGACTTTGGAATTGGGGGAGCCGGTCGATTCGGAGGAGCTGGACCGGATCGAGCGGTTTTTAAACCAGGAGCTGGCCGGCATGCCGATGTCGGATATTTACGCTTACCTGGAGCGGTCGCTCTTGGAGACCACCAGCGCCTTCTTCCACCTGTATAAAAGGGCGATGGACCTGCTCCGGCTGGGTCCCTTTTTGGAGCATGAGCCTTCTCTGATTCTGGAGGGAACCAGCTGGATCCTGGAGGCGCCCGAGTTTCAGGAGATGGAGCGGGCCCTGCGGCTGATCCGGTCGTTGGAAAAGAAACAGGAACTGGAAGAGATCCTGCGGCGGGATCTGTCGGCCGATGGGGTGAAGGTCCATATCGGTTCGGAGAACCGGGGAACGGCCTTAACCGACTGCACGGTGGTCGCGGCCCCTTACCGGATGCGGGGAGGAGTGCTGGGAACCGTCGGCCTGCTGGGCCCAACCCGGATGAATTATCCCCGGGTCACCGCCTTAGTGGGACGGATGGGACAGGCTCTCACCCGGATTTTCCAGGACTAGCGCGCTGATGATGAAGATATCGGATAAACGCTTGGAAGCCCTTCAAGAAGAGCTGGCGGCCCAATGCGGAGAATTGGAAGCAAGGACGAAGGAGTCGGAAGATCTGCGAAACCAGCTTCTTCGCCTGCGGGCCGACTTTGACAATGCTCAGAGGCGCTGGGTCAAGGAGCAGGCCCAGTCTCAGGAGCAGGCCAACCGGCAGATCCTGACGGAGCTGCTGGAGATCCACGATGACTTTGAAAGGGCGATGGCCAATTGTCCTTCGACAGGCTCAGAACGAGCGGGGGAGCCTGCCCTGAGCGAAGTCGAAGGGTTCCGAACCGGGGTCGAGATGATCGGCAAGCGCTTGGAGAGTTTTCTCAAGTCGTACGGGGTGACGCCGATGGAAGCCGAGGGCAAGCCGTTCGACCCCTCGGAGCATGAGGCGGTCGCCCATGAGGAGAGCGACCAGGTTCCGGAGTCTACGGTCCTGGCTGAACTCAAGAGAGGCTACCGGATGAACGGGAAGGTTCTCCGGCACGCCGTAGTCAAGGTGTCGGTGAAGGGGTCAGACCCCTGTGAAGCTTCGTCTGACTGTAAAGGGGTCTGACCCCTTTGGGTCTTGATAGGAGGTTTCAGAAAATGGCTAGAGCAATAGGCATTGATCTGGGAACTTCAAACTCGGCGGCGGCCGTCGTGGAAGGCGGCCGGCCGGCGATCATCCCTTCCGCGGAAGGGATGACGGTGGGGGGAAAGGCCTTTCCCTCCTATGTGGCGTTCACGAAGGACGGCCAGCGGCTGGTGGGAGAGCCGGCCCGCCGGCAGGCGGCGATCAACCCGGAGGGGACGATCCTCGCGGCCAAGCGGAAGATGGGGACCGATCACCTCTACCGGATCCACGGCAAGGAATACACGCCCCAGCAAATCTCCGCCTTCATCCTTCAGAAGATCAAGCAGGATGCCGAGGCCTATTTGGGGGACCGGGTGGAGGAAGCGGTGGTTACCGTCCCGGCCTACTTCAACGACAACCAGCGCCAGGCGACCAAAGACGCCGGTGAGATCGCGGGCCTGAAGGTTCTGAGAATTATCAACGAGCCGACCGCCGCCTGCCTGGCGTGCGGGATCGACAAGACGGATCAGGAGCAGAAGGTCCTGGTCTTTGATCTGGGCGGAGGCACTCTGGATGTGACGATCATGGAGATGTACTACGTCAAAGAGGAGAAAAGCTCCGGCTTCGAGGTGCTGGCCACCAATGGGGACACGCAGTTGGGCGGCACCGACATGGACAACACCCTCATCGACCACATCGCCATGGAGTTTAAGAGGGAAAGCGGCATCGACATTCGCAACGACAAGATGGCGGTCCAGCGGGTTCGGGAGGCGGCGGAGAAGGCCAAGATCGAGCTGTCCAACGTGCTCCAGACCGACCTCAACCTGCCGTTCATTACCGCCGACGCCACGGGTCCCAAGCATCTGACCATGGCGATCACTCGGGCCAAGCTGGAGGAGCTGATCCGGCCGATCATCGACCGGTGCCGGCACCCGATGGAGCAGGCCTTGAGCGACGCCAAGCTGAAGGCAGAGAACATCGATAAGGTGATCCTGGTGGGCGGACCCACCCGGATGCCGATGGTCCAGCGGCTGGTGGAGGAATATGTGGGTTCCAAGAAGGTGGTGCGCGGGATCGATCCGATGGAATGCGTGGCGATGGGGGCCGCGATCCAGGCGGCGGCCTTGAAGGGGGAGATCAAGGACATCCAGCTCCTGGACGTGACCCCGCTTTCTCTGGGGATCGAGACGCTGGGGGGGATCCTCACCAAGTTGATTGAGCGCAACACCACGATCCCGACCCGGAAGTCACAGGTTTTTTCCACCGCTGAAGACAATCAGCCGGCGGTGACGGTCCGAGTCCTCCAGGGGGAGCGGCCGATGGCCAACGACAACGTGGATCTGGGCCGGTTTGACCTGGTGGGGATTCCTCCGGCCCGGCGCGGGGTGCCGCAGATCGAGGTGGCCTTCGACATCGACGCCAACGGGATCGTGCACGTTTCCGCCAAAGACTTGGGGACGGGAAAGGAGCAGTCGATCCGGATCACCGCTCCCCATAAGCTCGACAAGGGGGAGATCGACCGGATGGTCGGGGAGGCGCAGAAGTTCAGCCAGGCCGACCAGACCCGCCGGGAGGAGGTGGAGCTGAAGAACCAGGCCGACACCATGGCCTACACGACGGAGCGAAGCCTCCAGGAGTATGGGGAGAAGGTTCCCGCCGCTGAACGGGCCCGGGTGGAGGAGAAGCTGAAGGCCTTGAAAGAGGCGCTGAAGGGATCCGACGCGGCGGCGATCCGCCGAACGATGGAGGAGCTGACGAAGGTCTCCCACAAGCTGGCGGAGGAGGTGTACAAGTCGGCTGCCGCCCAGAGCGGCGCGGGACCTTCCCAGCCCGGCGGCGAGGCGGGTCATGCCTCGGCGGGAGGTTCCGAGGACGGAAAGAAGCGGGAAGGGGTCATCGACGCCGAATTCCACCCGGAGGAGGAGAAGAAGTGACACGCAAAGTGTCATCCTCACGGAAGTGACCGAAGGTCATCCTCGCGCAAGCGAGGATCCTCATTTACATGAGGACGACGTCTGATCCCCGCATACGCGGGGATGACGGGGTGATCATGCCGGTAGCCAAAAGGGATTACTACGAGGTTCTGGGGCTGGCCCGCACCGCCTCCGCGGATGAGGTCAAGCAGGCCTTCCGCCGGCTGGCGATGAAGCACCACCCGGACCGCAACCCTTCCAACAAGAAGGAGGCGGAGGAGCGGTTCAAGGAGATCTCGGAGGCCTACGAGGTCTTGAGCGATCCGCAGAAGCGTTCCGCTTACGACCAGTTCGGCCATCATGGGGTGGAAGGGGCCTTCCGTCATGGGAACTTCAGCTGGGAGGACTTCACCCATTTCGGCGACCTGAATGATATCTTCGGTTCCGGCTTGGAAGAGGTCCTGGCTTCTTTCGGCCTGGGGGAGGTATTCGGAGCCGGGCGGCGGAGGCCGCGCGGCGCGGCCCCCACCGCCCGGCATGGAGCTGATCTGGAATATCAGCTACAGATCGGACTGGAGGAGGTGCTCACCGGAAAAGAGGAAGCGCTCACTTTTCCCCGGAGCGAGTCCTGCGATTCCTGCGGCGGGGAGGGAGCCAAGAAAGGGACCGGCCGGTCCACCTGTCCGGAATGCCGCGGGCAGGGACAGATGCGGATCTCCCAGGGTTTTTTTACGATGGCCGCCACCTGCCGGCGCTGTTCCGGGGAAGGGACGATCATCCGGGAGGCCTGTTCCTCCTGCGGCGGCCGCGGGACGCGCCCCGTGGAGCGCCGCCTGACGGTGAAGATCCCGGCCGGGATTGAGTCCGGGATGCGCTTGAAGCTGGCCGGAGAAGGAGAAGCCGGCCTGCGCGGCGGACAGCGAGGGGACCTGTATGTTCTTGTTCAGATCAGGCCGCATCCCTTTCTGGTCCGGGAAGGGGCCGATCTGCTGTGCGAAATCCCCATCGACATGATGCAGGCGGCTCTGGGGGCGGAGGTGAAGGTCCCCACCTTGACCGGGGCGGTGACGATGAAGGTCCCGGCCGGCACCCAGTCCGGGGAGGTATTCCGGCTGAGGGGCAAAGGGCTTGCCTCCTTGCGCGGGGGCGGCAAAGGGGACCAGCTGGTCCGCGTGAAGGTGGAGATTCCTGCTCGGCTTTCTGCCGCCCAGCGCCAGGCCCTTGAACAGTTCAAGAACTTAAGTGATAATGGAGCTTTTCCGGGAATTCAGAAATTTTGGGAGCAGGTCAAGCGTTGGATGAAGTGAGGGTCCGTTGCCTTGCCGATCTACGAATACGAATGCCGGTCTTGTCATCATCGTTTTGAGCGCTTCCAGTCGATCACGGCCAAGCCCCTGTCTTCCTGCCCCAAGTGCAAGCGGGGGCTACAAGAAGCAGGCGGCGGCCGAGTCCAAGAAGGGCTCTGAGAAAAGCCCCGGCAAATAAACGTGATGTCCCACCTCATTGTCGAGCCGTTTCGAGGCCTGCGTTACAATCCCAGAAAAGTAGGATCCCTTTCCCGAGTGGTGACCCCTCCCTATGACGTGATTTCCCCGGCGGGCCAGGCCCGTTACTATCGTCTGCATCCTAAGAATTTCGTCCGGATCGTGTTCGGCAAGGGGCGCGTTTCCGATACGAAGGGACGGGACCGGTATTCGAGGGCTCGTCAAACACTGGAGGCCTGGATCCGGGATGGCACTTTCCTCCAGGACCCGGAGCCCAGTTTCTATCCCTATCTTCAGGAATACACTCTTTCAGGACGCCGGTACCGGCGCTGGGGATTGGTGGCCTTGGTACGGCTGGACTCTCGGATCCTGCCCCATGAAGCGACCCGCGAAGGCCCTAAAAAGGACCGGTACCGCCTCCTGGGAGCGGTCAGGGCTTCTTTGAGCCCGATCTTCGGATTGATCCCGGACGCGGAAGGGGAATATCGGCGGCTGATTTTGCAGGGCTGCCGGGGCCGTCGGCCTGTAGGAGAAGCTCGGCTGGGCGGGGTCCGACATCTCTTATGGCGCAACGCCAATCCCGTTTGGCTGGCGAAGGTCAAAAAAGCGCTCCGCTCCAAAGAGTTGGTGATCGCCGATGGTCATCACCGGTGCGAAGCGGCCCTGGCTTACCGAAAGGATCGGATGAAAAAGGACCCCCGCACCTCTCCGCGGGCCCCTTACCACTTCGCCATGTTTTATCTGGCCTCCACCGGGAAGGAAGAGCCGGGACTGTTGCCCACTCACCGGCTGGTTCAGGGCTTTTCTCGTTCTAAGCTGGATCAATTCCTCAAGGAAGGGACTGTCCGGAAGAGGATCCAGCCAGGCTCCAGCCTCGAGGTGCTGGTGGAACGGTTAAAGCGGCTCCGCGCCAAGGGTCGTCTGGGCGTCGGACTTTACACCGGCAACGGATCCGGCGGCTGCCTCTTGGAAGCGCCGGCCCGGTCCGGTCACCGGTTGGACGTCGAGTGGCTCCATCAAGAGATTCTGCCCCGCTGCACCGGGCGGGAAACCCAGATTACCTACACCGAGAATCTCCGGCTGGCCCAGCGGGGACTTAGCTTTCGCCAAGCGCAGGCCCTTTTCCTGGTTCAGCCTCCGCCGCTGGCTGAAGTGATCCGGCGGGCCCGGTCCTTCCTGCGGATGCCGGCCAAGACCACCTATTTCTACCCCAAGCCGTTGGCGGGCTTAGTCGAGTATAAGTTCGAAAATCTAAAAGGGTCAGGCCCCTTGCAGATAAAACGGAGTCTCACAGGGGTCTGACCCCACTGACCCCATGGCCCTGTTCGGCAAACCCAAATACACGGTCGTCAAGGTCCGCAAGCGGGAGATGCCCGAAGGGCTCTGGACCAAGTGCGAGGAATGCGCCGAGATCCTGTACAACAAGGTCCTGGAGGAGAACTTTAAAGTCTGCGCGAAATGCCAATACCATTTCACGCTGAGCGCCCTGGAGCGGATCCAACTTTTAATCGACAATGGGACCTTTCAGGAATTCGACAGCCAGCTGAAATCCGTGGACCCGCTGGGCTTCAAGGGGCCCAAGACTTACGTCGAGAAACTGCGGCTCGACCAGGCTTCCACCGACCTGCCGGAGGCGATTGTGACCGGGGAGGGGAAGGTGGAGGGGCGCCGGATCGTATTCGGAGTCACCGATTCCCGGTTCATCATGGGCTCCATGGGGTCCGTGGTGGGGGAGAAGATCGCCCGGGCGGTGGAGCGCTCCCTGCGCAACCGGATCCCTCTGGTGATCGTCTCTGGATCGGGAGGCGGGGCCCGGATGTATGAGGGGATGTTCTCCCTGATGCAGATGTCCAAGACCGCGGTCCTGTTGGCCCAGCTGCATGAGGCCGGAGTTCCGTTCCTCTCGATCCTGACCGATCCGACCATGGCCGGGGTCATGGCCAGTTACGCGAGCTTAGGTGACGTCATCATCGCCGAGCCCAGGGCCTTGATCGGCTTTACCGGTCCCCGGGTGATCGAGCAGACGATCCGGCAGCGGCTTCCCAAAGGGTTCCAGCGATCGGAGTTCCTCTTGGAGCATGGCCAGATCGACCGGGTAGTCCATCGTAAGCAGCTCAAGGGGATGATCGCCCAGCTGCTGGATTACCTGCAGCCGATCCGTTTGAAGGTATAATAGCCCCGCCCCTCCAGAGTCGTGCCCTTGGCCAGGACCGTAGAGGGGGTCGAGGATAGAGGGGTAAGATACGGGAAGTGCTTCGTGATAGGGTGATGTCATTGGGCAGAAGCGAGCCGAGGGCACCTGTGCCTTCGGCACAGTGACCCCGCACGATTTGTTTCGCTTCGCGAACCAAATCGAAACTTGCGGGGTCATGATTCCGGAGGGGCGGGGTGGCCCAAGTCTCGATCCAGAAGGTGACTAAGGTTTACGCCGGCGGCGTCAAGGCAGTCGACCAGGTGAGCTTGGACGTGGAGTCCAAGGAGTTCGTGGTCCTGGTGGGTCCTTCCGGCTGCGGCAAGTCCACGACCTTACGGATGGTGGCCGGCCTGGAGGAGATCACCTCCGGCAAGATCTTTATCGGGGATCGGCTGATCAACGATGTCCCGCCCAAAGATCGGGACATTGCCATGGTGTTCCAGAGCTACGCCCTCTATCCGCACATGACGGTTTTCGAGAATATGGCCTTCGGGCTCTCCCTGCGCGGGTACCCGAAGTGGGAGATCACCAACCGGGTCAAGGAGGCGGCCGAGATCCTGGGAATCTCCCGGCTGCTCAACCGCAAGCCCCGGGAGCTCTCCGGCGGCGAGCGTCAGCGGGTGGCGCTGGGCCGGTCGATCGTCCGCAAGCCGCTGGTTTTCCTGTTCGACGAGCCGCTGTCCAACCTGGACGCCAAGATGCGGGTCCAGATGCGCACGGAGCTCAACAAACTGCACCTGCGGCTCCAGTCCACCATGATTTACGTCACCCACGACCAGATGGAGGCGATGACGCTGGGCAACCGGATCGCCGTGATGCATCAGGGGATCATCCAGCAGGTAGCCGATCCGGCCACGGTCTATGACCAGCCGGTCAACCGGTTCGTGGCCGGCTTCGTGGGTTCTCCCCCGATGAATTTCATCCCCGGACGAATCATCCGGCGCAATGGGCGGGCCTATTTCGACGAAGGGACCTTCCGGGTCAAGGTGGTGGACACGATGCTGTCCAAGCTGCTTTCCCGGGAGGGCAAGCCGGTTCTCTTCGGGATCCGCCCGGAGCATATCTACGACAAGCTGTTCGTCCAGTACGCCCCGCCGGAGAACACGGTGACGGCGACCGTGGAGGTCGTGGAGCCGATGGGATCGGAGGTTTACCTGCATCTCCTTCTGGGTTCTCACACGGTGATCGCCCGGGTGGGGGGGCATGACCGCCCGAAGGTCCGGCAGGATATGGATCTGGTATTCGACATGTCCAAGGTGCACTTCTTTGACCCAGAGACAGAGGTGGCTATCGTTTAAGCCGCAGGGGCCGGGCGGGCTCCTCCTGGTCTTGGGGGCGGTCGCCTGTTCCCTGGCGGTTTTGTCTCCGGTTGTTTCTCCTTCTACACTGTTTTCCTCTCCTGTCCGAGTGGGTTCCGCCCATCTGTTTTTTGCCCTGATCCTTTGGACATTTCTCTGGCACGGTCCCTTCTGGGGCTGGGCGACGGCCGGTTGGTTCTCGGCGGCGGTGGGGGTCGGGGCGTTGGCCTCCCGGCAGTTTTCCCTGATTTGGCTGTCGGCCCAATTTCTACTAGCCGGGTGGATGATCCGCTCCGGCATCGCCCGCTGGAAAGGAAGGCTGGGAGAAGGGACGCTGGAACAAGAGCGGCTCCAGGAGGAAGCGAACACGCTTCAGGATCAGGTGAGCCGCTGGAGACAAGACCGGGCCGGTCTGGAAGATCGGCTTGCCCGGTATCAACAGCTCAGGCAGGTGGCCAATCTGTTTTCCGCCAGTTTTTCCCTGGAAGAGCTGGCTCAGAACATCGTCCAGGTGACCGGCCAACTGGCGACCCGGGGGGACCTGGCCCTGCTTTATCTGGTTGACCGGAAGAGCTTGACGCTGGAGCTCAAGAATGTCTGGCGCCGCAGCGGGGAGGTGACGATCAAGGCCAAGCGGGGGGACCCGTTTGACCTGTGGGTGATGCGTCAAGGCCAGCCCCTTTGGGTGGAAGATCCTCAGAATGATTTCCGCTTCCCGCAGATCAGCTCGCAGGAGCTGGGCCGGCGGGTCGGAGCATTGGTATCCGTGCCCCTCTCCAGTGAGGATCGGCTTCTGGGCGTGTTGAGGGTGGAGTCCTTCCGGCCTTTTGGCTTGGGGCTGGAGGATCTGCGGTTCGTCCGGATCCTGGGGGATCTGGCTTCTCTGGGGATCGAGAACAGCCAGCTTTACCAGCGGATGCTGGAGTTGGCGATCACGGATGATCTGACGGGGCTGGCGGTCCGGAAGCATTTCCAGCGGAGGATGTCGGAGGAGATTGCCCGTTCGAGGCTTTTGAACCTGCCGGTCTGCCTTCTGCTGATCGACATCGACCGCTTCAAGGTTTACAATGACACCTTCGGGCATTCGGCCGGAGACAAGCTCCTCAGGCACCTGGCGGGGCTTCTGCGTCAAGCCCAGCGTCCGGGAGAGGTGGCGGCCCGGTTCGGGGGTGAGGAATTCGTGCTGCTGTTGCCGGGTCACGATCGGAAGGGGGCCCTCCGTCGGGCCGAGGCGATCCGGGCTCAGGTGGAGCAGTCGCAAGTCACCCTTCGGCGTTCCGTGACCCGGACCACTGTCTCGATCGGAGTAGCGGGGTTTCCCCGGGACGGGGAAACTCCCGAAGCGCTTCTTCAAAGAGCGGACTCCCGGCTCTACCAGGCCAAGGCGGAGGGTCGGAACCGGATATGCTGCGACTAAACCGCCAATGGATCTGGAAAGGCTGGGGTCTTCTCTTGGCCGGAGCGTTTCTGGCTCGTTCTCAAGCGGGCCCCTGGCTGAGCGGAATGACGCTGGTCCTTCTGGCCGCCGGTTTTTGGACGGGGCTGCGGACAACCGGCATGGTGGCCGGCGCCAGCGCTCTGGCGGCGGCCGGGTTTGGATGGGCTGGCTTCGCCAGGGAGTGGTGGGTTGCCGCGGCGGTAACCTTCGGCCTGATCCCCTTGATTCTGCAGGAGAAGGGCCGAGAATGGAGGCGCTCGGCGCGGGCCACGGAAGAAACCCAAAGGAAACTCCGGGGACAATTGGCGGATATGGAACGGGGGAAGGCGGATCTCCTGAGATCGGTCCACGAACAGGAGGAAGCGATCTCCCGAATCAGCGATCTTTACGGACTGTCTAAGCGGTTTCTGGCCACTCTTGAAGAGGAACAGGCGCTGCGGGTCACCGAGGAGGCGCTCTTGAAGGACCTGCCGCAGATGGAAGCCGGGTCGCGGGAACGGTTTTTATCCGAGGTCTGTTCGATGGTCAAAAAGGGAGAGGTATCGATGGATTCCCTGGTTTCGGCCCTGCCGGCCGGAAGCTCCTCTTTGAACGCCTGGGAGAAAGGGGGCATCGTGATCGGCCAGCTGGCGCTGGGACTGCAGAGAGTGTCCTTGTACCATCAGGTTCAGCAGTCGGCCATCCATGACGGGTTGACCGGGCTTCTGGTCCGCCGCCATTTTCGGGAGCGGTTGGAGGAGGAGATCTCCAGGGCCGGGCGCCGGGGGACTCCATTGAGCTTCTTGATGGTGGATCTGGACCATTTCAAACAGATCAACGACACCTATGGCCACTTGGTCGGAGATCAAGTGCTTAGAGAAGTGGCCGGCCTGATCCAGAGGTCGGTCCGGGAGGCCGATCTGATCGGCCGGTACGGAGGAGAGGAGTTCGGGGTGGTGCTTCCGGAAGCGGATCGGGCGCTGGGGATCCAGATCGCGGAACGGATCCGGCTGACGGTGGGGGGGCATTCCCTTCGGGTGTTCGACGAGACCCTGTCGGTGACGGTGTCGGTGGGAGCGGCTCTTTTCCCGGAGGATGGCTCCACCGCGGACCAGATCGTGGAGCAGGCGGACAGGGCGATGTATTCGGCCAAGGCCCAGGGCCGAAACCGGACGGTCTGGGTCCATTCATGATCGCCATCGGGATCGATGTCGGGGGAACCCTCGTCAAGTACGGCCTGGTGCGCGGCCGGCGGATTCTCCGACAGGGATCCTTTTCCACCGCCCCGGTTTGCCGCCCGCGAGCCCTTGAGGAGGCGATCGCTCAGGTCGCCCGCTCGCTTCTGAAGGAATGCCGGACGGTGGTCGGGATTGGAGTCGGGATTCCCGGGTTGGTGGATTATCCGGCCGGGGTCGTCCATTCCTGCGCCAACCTTCCGGGTTGGGATCGGGTTCCTCTGCGGGCAGCGCTGGAGCGCCGGTTACGGATCCCGGTCCGGGTGGACAACGATGTCAACGCGATGACCTTGGCGGAGTGGCGCTTCGGAGCGGGCCGGGGAGCGAGCCATCTGATCTGTATCACTTTGGGGACCGGGGTGGGGGGCGGGTTGGTGCTGGGCGGGCGCCTGCATCGGGGCTGGCAGGGATCCGCCGGCGAGATTGGCCATATGCCTTTGGCGGAAAAGGGGACGGCCTGCTCCTGCGGCGGGGTCGCCTGTCTGGAGAGGACCGTTGGGAACCGGCAGATCATCCGCTGGGTTCAAGGCCAGATCCGTTCGGGGAGAAGGACCCAGATTTTGAAGCTGGCCGATGGGGACCCCAGGCGGATCACGCCGGAGTTGATCGATGAGGCCTGCCGGAGGAAGGATCCTCTGGCGCTGGAAACCTGGCGCCGGGTGGGGAATACGCTGGGTTTGACGCTGGCCGGCTTGGCCAACCTGTTAAACCCGGAACGGATCGTGGTCGGAGGAGGAATCTCGAAGGCAGGCCGGTGGCTGTTTGAACCGATGCGGCAGACGATGCGGCGGCGGGCCATGCAGGGGCCCGGAAAGGTATCGATCCTCCCGGCCCGGCTGGGTTCCTCGGCGGGATTGATCGGGGCGGCGTTGCTGGTGGGGGAAACAGGGGAGACAGGGGAAACAGGGGAATGAAGGGAGACAGGGGAGACAGGGGAGACAGGGGAGACAGGGGAGACAGGGGAGACAGGGGAAACAGGGGAAACAGGGGAAACAGGGAAAACAGGGGAAACAGGGGAAACAGGGGAAACAGGGGAAACAGGGAAGACAGGGGAAACAGGGGAAACAGGGGAAACAGGGGAAACAGGGAAGACAGGGAAGACAGGGAAGACAGGGAAGACAGGGGAGACAGGGGAATGAAGGGAAACAGGGGAAACAGGGGAGACAGGGGAAACAGGGGAATGAAGGGAAACAGGGGAGACAGGGGAGACAGGGGAGACAGGGGAGGGAGGGTTTGAGGGGAGCAGGTTTCATCCTCGGTTCCGCGGTTTTT
>CAYJTC010000034.1:0-17061 GCA_964372955.1 uncultured Planctomycetia bacterium
CCTTTTACTACACCCATGCGCCGGGCCGCCTGTTTGCGTTCGCCTCGGAGATCAAGGGACTCTTCGCGCTCTCCGAGGTGCCCCGCCGGATCAATGAGGTCCGGATTGGCGATTATTTGGCCCTCATCCCTGAGGACAAGGAGATCACTTTCTACGAGGGGATTCTGCGCCTGCCTCCCGCCCAGTCCATGAGGGTGGGCTGGGCGCTCTTAAAACGTCGTCCTTATTGGGCGTTGGATCCCAACCGGGAGATCCGTTGCGAGAATGATGAGGAGTACGCGGAAGGGCTCCGGGATCTCTTCATCCGGACGGTCCGGTGCCGCCTGCGAAGCACAACCCCGGTAGGGATTCTGGCCAGCGGAGGCCTGGATTCCTCTTCCATTGTCTGCGTGGCCCGCCGGCTCTCCTCAGAAAACGGGGATTATCCGGCTCACGCGTTTTCTTACGTGTTTGCGAAGGATTGCCTGGCGGATGAGAGTGAAGCGCTGGAAGAAATCCGGTCCCTCACCGGAATCGAGTCCCATCGGATTAACGGACACGCTCTGGGTCCCCTGAAGGGTCTGGACTCTTTTCTCCAATATGAAGATGAGCCTTTCTGTTTCTTTCCGAACCATTACCTTTACTGGAATCTCAGCCGCGAAGTCCAGCGCCATCGGTTTCGGGCCGCCTTGGATGGTCTCGACGGGGATACCGCCGTTTGGACCGGCACCGGCGTTTTGGCGGAGTGGCTCAGGAGAGGGCGGTGGATCTCCCTGGTCAGGAGCGTCCGGGCTGTCTGCCGGCAGCCGGGCTCTTCGATGAGTGGGCTCCTGTGGACGTATGTGATTGCCCCCCAAATTCCAAATTCGATCCGCCGATGGGGGGGGCGTTTGAGCGGCCGCTCCCGGCCCTTATGGATCCGGGGAGCGGTCCGCCCCGATCTGGCCCGCCGGGCCCGGCTGGAGCAGCGGGAGAGCCTCTTTGGAATGAGCCGAAGGCATTCGCCGCCAGCCAGGAAAGTCCACTGGAAGGCGTTGAATTCCGGATTCTTCACGCAGATGCTGGAGATGACCGACCGATCAGCCGCCGCTTTTGGATGGGAGGTCCGGCATCCGTTCTTTGATCGGCGTCTGATAGAATACTGTCTGGCGCTTCCTGCCGAGCAGAAGCTCCGGGAGGGATGGAACCGGTTTGTGATGCGCCGCGCCATGAAGGGGCTGGTTCCGGAAAAGATCTGCTGGAGGCCCAAGAAGACCTCTTATGAAGGGGCTTTCCGACAAAATCTGTTTTTCAGCGGAAGGAAACTCTTGGAAGAAACGATCCTTGACGATTCAAGCCGAATCGGGCCTTATGTGAATCTTCCAGTCTTGCGCGGGGAATGGGAACGGTTCGTTCGGTCGAAGGGAGCCTTGGGCGACGCCTTTCTTTTGTGGAGGGTGGTGATGCTGGATGTTTGGCTTAGAGCCGGTTGCGAAACCTCCCGCGGCTCACGCGAGGTTTTGCAACCGGCTCTAAGTCACAATGGAAAAGGAAGCCTGACCCATGAAACCATCGAATAAAAGTTCAGAGAACAGGCGGAAAAAGCCTTATTCCAAACCCCGCCTGGTCGTTTACGGAACCCTGCGAGAGAGTACGAAAACGGAGATCAAAGTTCCCGGCGCGCCGGAAGGAGGGCTGGGAAGCCTTCCTTCTTAAGCGAATGGTGGCGCGCTATTTCTACTGGGCCTACGGGCTGAGGATCCGCTCGGCCCTGCGCTTGCCGTTGCTGCTTCCTTGCTCGGAAGGGGACGGGTGCGACGCGGTGGTCCGCCTGGGAAAGGGGTCCGGCCCCCCCCGCTTCTCTTGGAAAGGGGTAGGCTCCTTGTGGATTCGCAAAGAGGGGCAGATCATCGTCCAGCCGGCCGAGGGCGCTGGGCCGGAACAGCTCCAGCCGTTCATCATCGGTCCGGCGTTGACCACGCTCCTGCACCAGCGGGGGAAGCTGTTGCTCCACGCCAGCTCCGTGGTGATCCGGGATCAGGCGGTCGCCTTCTTGGGAGGAAACGGTTTTGGGAAATCCACGCTGGCGGCGGCCTTCCATCGTCGGGGCTACGGGGTTGTCACAGATGATGTGGTCGTTGTTGAGGTAAACGGCAGAGGACCGACTGTTTACCCCGCTTTCCCGCGGCTGAAACTGCTGGCTGACTCGCTGCGGGGGCTGAGGATCCCCCAGGCCGGCTTGATCCCATACGCCCCCTGGCTGAACAAGAAGGTGCTTCCAGTTCCAGAGAGGTTTCCCTCGAGTCCGCTTCCTTTGAGCCGCATCTATGTCATTGCCCGCGGGACAACGGAGAAGGCCTCTCCTCTCTCGCCTCAGAAGGCCTTGGCCGAGCTGATACGCCACTCTTACTCGAACCGTCTCCTCAAGGAGGAAGAGGCGCCAGGCCATTTCCTGCAGTGCGTCCAGCTCGTCCGCGAAGTCCCGGTCCGCCTCCTGAGGCGTTCGAAAGCTTTTTCTTCTCTTCCAAGGATGATCCAGATCGTGGAAAGGGACTACCCCGATGGCTGCTGAGAGTCCCATTCGGCTTGGAAGGGGAAGCCTTCTTTTAAAGGACTCCCAGGAGGAAATCCAACCGCTCCGCGAGGAATTTGATCGTTATCACTCGGTACGGCTCCAGGGGTTTCTGGACCCGCCCCTGCTTCACGAGATCCGGGAGAGGGTGGACCAGGCCCGGTTTTATGAACGGACCCACGACAAGGTCATTGCTCTAGAGTTGTGCATGAGGCCCAACGGGGCCTTTCATCTTCTCAAATTTCTGATGAATCAGCCGCGGCTCCTCAGGGTCGTGGAAGCGATCACCGGCTGTGGTTCGGTCGGCTGTTTCACCGGCCGGATTTATCGCCTCCAGTCGGATCGGGAGCATTTCTTCCGCTGGCATTCCGACATGGTCGAGCAGCGCCTGATCGGGGTCACTCTGAATTTGAGCAGGGAGGCTTATCAGGGAGGCCTGCTTCAGATCAGGGACAAGACGTCCCGACGGATTGTCCGCGAGTGGGCCAATGTGGGATTCGGTGACTGCATTCTTTTCCGAATCTCAGGCACTCTTGAGCACCGGGTGACCCACGTAGAGGGAGCGGTTCCTAAGATCAGCTTGGCCGGATGGTTCCAGTCCCAGCCGAATTTCGGGTCTCTCTTTAAGCAAGATCCTCTTTTCAAGACCGGCAAACCGAAAGGGTTTCTGGATAAGCTTCAGGGCCGCGTTGAAGTGCCCAGAGAAGTGGCCTTCGCCGCGGACGGACAGGAGGGGTTTCTTTTTGAGGCCCGTCGCGGTCTGTGCTGCCGCCTGAACGCCGAAGGCCGCAGGTTTTGGGAGTTTCTCGCTCAATTCGGAGATCTGGAGGCCGCTTTCCGGGGGATGAAGGATGAATTCGATGTCCGGCCGGCCGATTTAGAGAAGGATCTCCTGCAACTCGCCGGGGAGCTTCAGTCAAAAGGGCTTCTGCGGGTCCGCCGTGAATGATCAACAGATCCTTCTGTCATCGGTCCGGGCGCATTTTGACGATGGATCGTCCGGGGGGCTGCAGGATGCCCACGTCGATTGGAAGAGGATATCCGATTCCGCGGCCCGCCACAGAGTCTTTCCCCTTTTCCACAGAGGGCTCGGGGAAACCGTTCTTGATCGAGTCCCTCCTCGGATCCTGGCCGGTTTTCAGGAGCGTCTTCAGAAGAACAGCCGGCGGAACCTGTTCTTGACCGGGGAGCTGATCCGGGTGGTGAGCCTGCTGGCCCAGCAGGGGATTCCCGCTATTCCGTACAAAGGGCCGGTTCTCGCGGCCTGGCTCTACGGGGATGTGTCTGGGCGGCAGTTTGACGACCTGGATCTGTTCCTCCATCCCAGAGATGTCCCAAAGGCGCTCGAGCTTCTGCGGGACGGCGGGTACCGTCCCGTTGTTCCGCTGAGTCCCCGCCGGCAGGCGGCCACTCTTCGTTCCCGGTCCGAGTACCGCCTAGTGAACGATCAGGGAGTGCTGCTGGAAATCCAGTGGAGCCTGACTCCGAGCGCCCTTTCGGTTCCCTTGGATTTCGACACCCTGTGGAGCCGCCGGCAAATGGTTTCCATCGGTGGGGGGGAGATCAATTCCTTCTCTCCGGAGGATACCCTGCTGATTCTCTGCATTCACGGGGGAGTCCATCTCTGGTCCCGGCTGGGATGGGTCTGCGATGTAGCCCAACTGGTTCAGCTTCATCCGGAACTGGACTGGGATCAGGTGATGGAGGAAGCGGATCGTCGAGGGGCCAGGCGCCTCCTGCTTCTGGGGTTGGCCCTGGCCGAGGATCTCCTGCGGGTGGAGTTGCCGGCGGCGGTGTCGCGGAAGGTCTGGCAGGATCCGGCCGTCTCTCCACTGGTCAGCCGGTTGAAGGAGCGGCTCTTTTCCAAGGAGGCCGGCCCCTTTAGCCCTCTGGAACTCTGGCCTTTCTATTTTCGGATGCGGGAGTGTTGGAGGGATCGGGTCCGCGACAGCTTTTACATGGCTCTCCGGCTGGTCACTCCAACGGCGGAAGAGTGGAACCGGCTCCGGCTTCCAGATCTCCTCTTTCCGTTCTATTATCTGTTCCGGCCGCTCCGCCTGGCGTGGAGTTTCTTGGAATGGGTTTTAAGGAGGGGAACCATGGGTTCCCCTTAAAGCACGGATGGGCAGCGACGTTGTATGGAAGGCCTCACGAACGCCAAACGGCAGTTAAGGCCCCAAGAAATGAAACACCGCTGCCCATCCATGCCGAGGCGGGGATTCGAACCCCGACGGGCTTTCGCCCACCACGCCCTGAACGTGGATCGTCTGCCAGTTCCGACACCTCGGCTTCACTCCCTCATATTTTACAGGAATGGCTGGGCAATTTGATACTTCCTTTTCAAACAGGGAACTTCAGGACAGTAATAAATTGCCCCAAGCAGCTTTCTCGAATCGCTCTTTGCATAGTTAAGCTCCCACACCCTTGTTCCATTGCTGACGAAGCCGTCTATCCTAAGAAGAGTTCGGGTTCTGCGCCGAATCCATCCAAGGAAAGGTAGGCTAGCTGATGACAGGGTAACATACAGTCTTTGAGCTTTGGGATAGATAGGGTCTGGGAATGAGCGAATGCACCCATCACCATCCAGACAGCCTCGGAGAAAGTCAAAGAAGAATTCATCGGGGACATTGAGCGTTCCAAGCCGCTTAGATTTTCGAGGCATCAGGCCGATTCCAAGCAGCCAGCGGTATAGTTTTACATTTCCGAATTGGATGCGGGGATAGTATTCTTTCGAATAGCTTCCACGCTTTCGTCCGATGCGATTCTTCAACTTCAAACATCGCTTAAAGGTGAGGAGTTGCTCAAGATCCTTGGAGGTAAGTTCCATGTGGCGGCCATCGCTGGAAAGGCAGCCATCGGTGGTGATGAGGCCGACGGCATAGGCGAGGTCGTTGCTCCAGGAAATTGACACAAGAATAGAATAGGAGACTTTTGTCTGTATGTCAAGCAAAGGTGGAACGTTACCTGTCAGGGTGAATGAGCTCAGCGACTTGATTCGGGGAAGGGAAGTGATCGACGGGCAGTGGCGCCTGGGACCCCGGCATAAGATTCAATACCGGCGGCGGGGCAGGGAGCAGGAGGTGGTCCTTTCCGGGGAGCTGATCGCCGCCGAGCCCAACGGACTGGTGATTCGGGTTTCGGAGCGGTCGGATGAGGATCGGATTTTAAGCCGCACGCTGACCCTGCGGGGGCGCTGGGAGGCGGATGCTCACAACCGGCTGAATTTTCTGGTGGAACGGCGAAACGAACGCCAGGACCGGCTGACCTTCGCCGGCGGCTGGCAGGTCAACGACCGGCACGAGCTGGCCTACCGGTTTGAACGGCTTGCGCTGAAAACCCGCCAGCGGGACACGCATACCCTGACTTTCCGGGGACACTGGGACTTGAGCGATGACAGGCGGCTGACCTATGTCCTGGGCCGGGATTCCAACTCCCTGTTCCGATTCCGCGGGACCTTTCAGACCGCCTCGTTGCTGGAGAAGAGGGGAGAGATCCGGTATCAGGTGGGGGTGGAAGTCGAGGGAAGGCGAAAGGTCCAGACGGTCACTCTTTTTGGCAAGTGGAAACTCTCCCAGAACTTGACCTTGGAGTTCGAAGTCCCCTACGGGAAGGGGATCTCCCGGACGATCACATTCGGCGCCGCCTACGCGCCGACTTCCCGGGACACCCTTTCAGCCCGCCTGACTTCAGCGAAAGGGGAACCGCTGGGCATGGAGCTTCTTTTGACCCGCCAATTCCTCAAAGGGCAGGGGGAGGCGTTTCTGCGTCTGCGGCGATCGGTGGAGGAGACGGCGGCCGAAGGGGGATTCCGGTTCCGGTGGTAAGGCCCCGTCTCTAAAGAACCTGCTTCTGCTCCAGAAGGTAAGCCAGCGCTTCGACCGCCTCAGGCCGAAACTGAGTTCCGGCCCCTCGCTGGAGCTCCGCCAGGGCTTGCGCCGGCTTCATGGCGGGACGGTGAGGGCGGTGAGAAGTCATCGCGTCGTAAGCGTCGGCCACCGACACGATCGCCACCAGGTCCGAGATCTTGGATCGATCCAATCCTTGGGGATAACCCCGGCCGTCCTCCCATTCGTGGTGGCTGACGATGAGGGCCATCTCTTGCGAAGAAAGGCCCAGCGGCTCTAAGATCCTGCTCCCGATGACCGGGTGGTCCTGCATGGCCTTGCGTTCTTCAGGAGTGAAAGTGGCTTTTTTCTGAAGGACGGCATCCTGGATTCCGATTTTTCCGATGTCGTGGAGAATCGCCAGGCGGTTGATCGTTTCGATTTCCGGTGCTGTTTTCCCCATCGCCCGGGCGATCTCCTCGGCATACTGGGTGACCGAAACGGAATGCCCCTGGGTGTAGGGGTCCTTGGCTTCCAGGGCCGACATCAAGCTCCGGACCGTCTTGATGAACGAGCCTTTCAGTTCTTCCCGAGCCCTGGCCAGCGCTTTCGTCATCCGGTTGAAAACGGAGGCCGCCTCCTGAAACTCATCATTGGTGGAGACCCGGACTTCGTGGGTGAGATGGCCCGAGGCGACCCGATGCATCCCGTGAACCAGCTGGTCGAGCGGGTGGGCGATCCAGCGGGCGATCAATCCTCCGATCAGGAACGCGAATAAAATTCCCGCCGCCAGCGAAGCGGCCAAAAACAGCTGGAACCGCCTGCGGAACAGGTACAGCTGTTTTCCATACAGGTCCACTCCCAGGATCGCCGTTACCTTTCCGGCGCTGTTTCGGATCGGCGCGTAGCCGGAAACGGAGGTTCCCCACGGGTCCTTGACCGGATACCGATCGGCGCTGGGTCCTTGGAACCCGCTGAGCAGCTCAGGAATGTTTGAGGCTTCGTAAAGGAGGCCCGGCTTGGGCCGGCCGCCCCCGACATCTCCGATGAAGCGGAGCTTGCCGGGTTGGCCGCTGGGGACCATCGTCCAGACGTACCGCAGGCCCGGATTGGCCCCCAGGATCTTTTTGAGCTGCCGTTGGAGGATTTTGTATTCCGGCGTGGAAAGAGCGGAATTGTCCGGAGGGATCCGTTCATGGAGGTCCCCCTCAATCGAGAGGGCACCCGTGGCGGCGATCCCTTGGACCATCCGGCGCGTCCCCTCCAGGTTCTCCTGCGAAATCCGGCGATAGAGCGCCATCCCGCCGGCCGAGATCAGCAGGGCGGTCGAGAGGCTTAAAACCCACGTGACCTTCCACTGGAATGTCATCATAGGGTTCCTGGAAAAGGATACCATAAATATGGTATTTTAATTGAGTGGGGGATGCGTTGACCCCACCACCTGCGTTATTTGCCAAAGGCAAATCGGCCCGGAGGGCCGATCTCATGCTGTCTTTTATTGAGGAGGTGAATGAGATGAACGCAGGTGGTGGGGTGATCGCCCGCAATCCGACGGCGGGCCGGGATTTCCACCTGCTGGAGACCCTCGAGGCCGGCGTGGAGCTCAAAGGGTCAGAAGTGAAATCCCTGCGGGCCCACCGGGTAAACCTGAAGGACAGCTTCGCCCGGGTGGACGAGGGGCAGGTGTGGCTCTTTGGGATGGAGGTCAGCCCTTACCCGCAGGCCGGCCAGTTCGCGCCGGAGCCCAAACGGGTCAGGAGACTTCTCCTGCATCGGGACCAGATCCGTCGGATGGAGGGCCGCCTGGCCGCCGGGGGATTGACTTTAGTGCCGACCCGGCTCTACTTCAAGGGATCGCTGGTGAAGGTGGAGCTGGCCCTGGCCAAGGGCAAAAAGGTCTTTGACAAGCGGGAAACCATCAAGAAGCGCGAGGCAGCGCGCGAGATGCAGCGGGCGCTGAAAAGACATAAGATTTAAAGGGGTCAGACCCCATGGGGGCGAAAAGAATTCGACTGAAGAGGTTGTGTCGTTTGCTGCGTGCCGAGGTGGTCCGGAGGCCTCGTTCCGCCACAAACCGTGGCGGATCCGCCAAGATCTATGGCGGAAAAACACCGGACAAAACGATACGTGCCAAAAATATGGTCAAGGGAATCGCTCCGGTGGTGCCGATTCGGCCCGCCGTGGTTCCCATGGCACTGGCTGCTTAAAAACAAGTAGCCCGTCCGCCGGCCAACGCCTGCTAGGTCGGATGGACGTCATCTGCGGGCTGGCCGAGGCCCGGTTCCTCTGGGGGTCGCGGCGAGGAACCAACCAGGGGGTAGCTGACCTGCGGATCCGGTCCGTGGGAGCCTAGGTCGGCGAGCGGTTCAAAAACGCGGACTACGCACGTAGGAGCGCGATGTCAGCCACTTGAGGACGAGGGCGCGATTCCCTCCGCCTCCACCATCTTGCAAGTGTCCAGTATCCAGTGTCAGGGTATCCAGTGTCAGGGTATCCAGTGTCAGAGTCGCAGAAGAGGGAGGATGAGAGGATAGGCCCGTCAGGGATGCGCTGTTTTCTTCGGGATACGGGATACTGGATACTGGTTGCGGTCTTTCTGGCGGGGTGCGCCACGACCCCGGTGAAGCCAGGCATGAGTTCCTTCTTGGCGGCCCATCGGCTGGTCCTGGGAAGCCAGCCGTATCTTCCGTGCGCCGCCCTGATCCAGGCCGGCCGCGGATCGCAATCCTGGGATCCGGAATCTCAGGTCTGGACGCTGGAGATCGGATCCCACCAGCTCAAGGCCTCACCGGGGATCCCGGTGGCGCTGGTGGATGGAACCCCTCAAGTTTTGCCGGCGGCCCCCGTGATGCGGGATGGAGAGCTGTTTCTGCCGGAAGCGGTCTGGAACCGGTGGGTAAACCCGTGGATCGTCGCGCCGGCGGTTCCCATTCCCTCGGCGGCTCCGACCCGGCTGAGGAAAATTGTTGTGGACGCCGGGCACGGCGGCCATGATCCCGGGGCCATCGGCCGCGGCGGCCTGCGGGAGAAAACGGTGACGCTGGACGTTGCTCGGCGACTCCGGGAGCTGCTGGAGCGGGATGGCTTCCAGGTGATCATGACCCGGGACAGCGACCGCTTCATCCCTCTTTCCCGCCGCAGCACCCTGGCCAACCAGGCGCAGGCCCACCTGTTTGTTTCCATCCACGCCAATGCCTCCCGCCGTCGGTCCATCACCGGGTTTGAGGTCTACATCCTATCGGAAGCGACCGATGATCACGCCCGGGCTTTGGAGGCGGCCGAGAACTTCTCTCTGCCGGGCGACCTGGAGGGAGGCGCTTCCGATGAAACAGAGGCGATCGTGTGGGATCTGCTTTATACCGAACATCGGGCGGAGTCGGTCGATCTGGCCTCCGCCATCTGCCGGGGCTTGAAAGGCAGCCGGCTTCCGGTCCAGAATCGGGGCGTGAAATCGGCCCGGTTCGCGGTGCTCAAGGGCAGCCGCATGCCGGCCGTCTTAGTCGAGGTCGGCTTTCTCTCCTCTCCGGCCGAAGAGGTCCGCCTGCGCAGCTCCGAATACCGCCAGCAGCTGGCGGAAGGGATCCGCGGCGGCATCCTGGCTTTCCGGAACGAATATGATTAACACCTTCAGTTCCATCGGCGTTTTCGATTCCGGCATCGGCGGCCTGACCGTGATGCGGGAGCTGTTGAAAATCCTTCCGCGGGAATCGATCGTCTATTTGGGCGACACCGCCCGGGTCCCTTACGGCAACAAGTCGCGGGAAACGGTGCTGAAGTTTTCCACGGAGAATGTGCTGTTTCTCCTGCATCATCGCGTCAAGCTGGTAGTGATCGCCTGCCATACCGCTTCCAGCTACGCTCTCCCGTTCCTGGAGCGGCATTTCAAGCATCCGATCCTGGGGGTGGTGGAGCCGGGGGTGGAGATGGCGCTTCGGTCCACCCGGTCCGGCCGGATCGGAGTGATCGGCACCCAGGCGACCGTGGGATCCGGCGCCTACCTCCAGGCCTTCGCCCGCCGGCACGCCTCGGTGAAGGTGGCCCAGGTCCCTTGTCCGCTGTTTGTCCCGCTCGTGGAGGAGGGCCACCTGGATGATCCGATCACCCTTCAGGTGGCGCGGGAATACCTGCGCCCGCTTGGACAGGCCCATGTAGATACCCTGATCCTGGGCTGCACCCACTATCCTCTCTTGAAGAAGGTGATTGCCGGAGTGATGGGGCCGAAGGTCAGCCTGGTCGATTCAGCGCGCCAAGTGGCGCTGAAGGCCAAAGAGGTTCTGCGTTCGCTGGGGCTGGAGCGTCCCGCCGCCAGTCCCCGGTCCAGCCCTCGCTTCTTCGTGACCGATGAGCCCCGCCATTTCGAAGCGCTCTCGAGCCGGTTCCTGGGCCGACCTACCGCCGGCCGTGTGACCCGAGTGGATCTGTAAAGGCAATTGCGAATTGCGAATCTCGAATCGAGATTCGAGATTTAAAAAAGCGGTCGTCCTGCTATCCGGCGGTCTGGACTCGGCGACGACCCTCTATCACGCCCGGTCGAAAGGGTATCGTTGCCACTGCTTGGTGATCGACTACGGCCAGCGCCACCGCCGGGAGGTCAAAGCCGCCCAGGCGGTCGCCCGCGCCGCCGGTTCCCCCCTCCACCGGATCCGGATCCAACTTCCCTGGGGCCGGTCCGCCCTGACGGACCGGCGGATCCGCGTTCCCCGGGGTAGAAGCCTGCGCCGGATCGGCCGTGGGATTCCCTCCACCTACGTCCCGGCCCGCAACACGATCTTCCTCAGTTACGCCACATCCCTTGCTGAGGCCATCGGCGCCTCTGCGATTTTCATCGGCGCAAACCAGATCGATTTTTCAGGCTACCCGGACTGCCGCCCGGCCTATTACGCGGCGTTCCGCCGGGTGATCCGGCGGGGGACTAAAGCCGGCGCGCAGGGGCGCCCCATCCGGATCGAGACTCCCTTGATCCGAAAGACCAAAGCGCAGATCATCCGTTTTGGAAAGCGCCTCGGGGTTCCGTACCGGCTCACCTGGTCCTGCTACCTGGGGAAGGCCCGTCCCTGCGGGACCTGCGATAGCTGTCTGCTCCGGGCCAAAGGTTTTCGGGAGGCCCGGCTGGCCGATCCGTCTGTGGTATTCTAGAAAAACCGTGGAAGAAATCGCCCGCATCATCGAGGTTTTCACCTCCATCCAAGGAGAAGGAATCTACGTCGGCCAGCCGCACCTGTTCGTCCGGTTCTGGGACTGCAACTTGGCCTGCGGCTACTGCGATACCGACTACCGGGGCCCTTATCGGGAATACACGTTAGCCCAACTCCAGGATCAGGTTTCGCAGCGGATCCGGACGGAAGGCCCTCACCAGGCGGTGAGCCTCACCGGCGGGGAACCGCTGCTCTGGTGGAAATTCCTGAAGGCCTGGCTGCCCCAGTTGAAGGCCCTCCATCAAAGGACTTATCTAGAAACCAACGGGGTTCTGGCCGATAACCTGGCGCAGGTCTTGGCCTGGATCGATGTGATCGCGATGGACATCAAGCCCCCCAGCGCGACAGGAGACCGCCCGGTCTGGGAGGAGCACGACCGGTTCCTCCGGACCGCGCGGCAGGCAGGCAAAGAGATCTTCGTGAAGATCGTGGTGACCGGGGCCACTTCAGACAGCGAGATGGACCAGGCCTTCGAACAGGTGGCCGCGGTGGATCCCCGGATCCCGCTGGTCCTTCAGCCGGTGACCCCACCACCTTTTGGTGGATTCCTCTGGCAGCGACAGGCTGGTGGAATCCAGCCGACTTCTAGTCGGCTGGCAGCCCCTCCAGGGCTGCCTCCAAAAAGTGGTGGGGTGACCCCACCACCTTTTGGTGGATTCCTCTGGCAGCGACAGGCTGGTGGAATCCAGCCGACTTCTAGTCGGCTGGCAGCCCCTCCAGGGCTGCCTCCAAAAAGTGGTGGGGTGACGCCGTGGGGCGCGGTGCAGGAGCCCCCTTCCGCCGATCAACTCGGCCGCTGGCGCCGGCGGGCCGCCGATCGGCTGGCCGATGTGCGGATCATCCCGCAAGTTCACCGGATGCTAGGAATCCCATGACCCCGCTCCTTCGCCTGGACCAGCGTTCCCCGACCGCCCTGCGCCCCGTGAAGATCACGCGGGGTTATCTGAAATTCGCGGAGGGGTCCTGCCTGATTGAGTTGGGACAGACCCGGGTTGTTTGCAGCGCGACGGTGGAGGACAAGGTCCCCCTGTTCATTCAAACCCAGGGCCGGTCGTCCGGCTGGGTGACTGCCGAGTACGGGATGCTGCCCCGATCCACCCTGCGCCGCAGCCCGCGAGAGGCCACGCGGGGCGCCCAGGGAGGCCGCACTCAGGAGATCCAGCGGCTGGTGGGCCGATCCCTGCGCGCGGTGATGGATCTGGAGGGGTTAGGACCCCGCACGATCTGGATCGACTGCGACGTGATCCAGGCCGACGGGGGCACCCGGACCGCGGCGATCACCGGTTCCTTCGTAGCTCTGGCGGAGGCGCTGGGGGCTCTCCGGCGCCAGGGAGCTTTCTTGAAGCTCCCGGTCAAGGATTTCGTGGCGGCCACCAGCGTGGGGCTCGTCGAGGGCCGGGCCCTTCTGGATTTAAGCTACGAGGAAGATTCCCGGGCCGAGGTGGACATGAACGTGGTGATGACCGGCCGCGGAGAGTTCGTGGAAATTCAGGGAACCGGCGAGACTCGCCCCTTCACCGAAGCCCAGATGGGTCAGCTGTTGAGTCTGGCGAAAGTCGGCGTCCAGCAGCTGGTCGAAATCCAGCGCAATCTGCTGAAAGATCTGATGGGGTCAGACCCCTTGGGGTCTGACCCCATCACGGTTTAGTGCTGACGCTTCTTTTAGCCACCCGGAACCGAAAGAAAGCCCGCGAGATCCGCCGGCTCCTGCGCGGGGCGCGGGTCCGGTTCTTGAGCGTGGATCAGTTCCCGGAGATTTCCTCCGTCAAGGAGGATGGCGCCACCTTCAAGGCCAATGCCCTTAAGAAAGCGGTCCAGACCTCCCGCCGCACCATCCTTCCGGTCCTGGCCGAGGACTCGGGGCTCGAGGTCCGGGCTTTGGGCGGCCGGCCCGGCGTCCGCTCCGCCCGTTTCGCCCTTCGACGTGGCTCAGGGCAGGCCGGATCCGGCCAGGATGATCGGGCCAACGTCGTCAAGCTCCTGAAAGTCATGAAAAAGGTTCCAGCTTCCCGACGGCAGGCCCGGTTCGTCTGCTGGATGGCGCTGAGCATCGGAGGCCGGCCGGTTGCGACCTTTCAGGCCGCCTGCTCCGGATCGATCGCGTTCCATCCCTCCGGCCGCACCGGCTTTGGCTACGACCCGCTCTTCATTCCGCGAGGCTTCAACCAGACCCTGGCTGAATTGGGTCCCCGGATCAAGGATTCTTTAAGCCATCGGGCGAAAGCGGCCCGGCGATTCAAGGGGTGGCTGCTTAAAAGAGGTCTTTGAGCAGGTCTTGGACGTTGTCGAACAACTGTTCGTTCAGGATTTGGGTGAGCGGTTTCGGGACGAAGGTCGATTTGGGTTCCTTCCACGTTCCGGTGATTCTGAGCTCTCCCACCAGGTAGCTGGCCCCCTGGGCGATCGCCCGGCCCACCTTGGAGGACTCTTCCGGAATCAGCTCCAGGGAGAGGGTCGGCAGGATCTGCCAGCGGATCGGGCTCTCGAGCCCCTGGAGGAATCCGCCGGAGCCGGTCACCACCAGGATGGCCCGCGGGGATTTCAGCTTAAAGGCCTCGGTGATCATTTCCCCATTCCGGACCTGGTAAGTTCCCCCGGCTTCCTGGAAGGCGATCGACCGCAGGGAAGGGATCTTCAGCAAATCCGCGAACCGGCCCAGGAACGGCAATTCCAGGATCTGCCCTCCCTGAACGAGAACGGCTCCGTCCCCTTGAAGGGCCGCCAGATTCCCGGTTTGGCCTTTCCCCTTGAAATTCAGGGAAAGCTGTCCTGACAGATTCTGCGTTTTCCATTCCAGGTCCCGGCTCAGCACGGCCAGATTCAAGTTTTCAGCCCTCAGCTCTCCTGCCCAGCGGCCCGGAGCGTTCAGGAAATCTCCCGATCCGTTGACCCGGATCATCCCTTCAGCCAGCCGCCCGGTCCCGGAGCGCAGGACCATCCGCCCCTCTTGCTGGGCTAAGTCCAGCGCCAGATCGGTCAGCCGGATCTTTTGATAACTCAGTTGGGGTGAATTGAGCTTCAGCCCCAGATCCCAGTCGGCGGGGGTAAGCAGTTTTCCCTGGAGCTGCCAGCGGGCGGAGACCGGTCCTTTCAGAGGAGAGGAAACCAGCCAGGCCGGCGGGTGGGGCAGGAGAGCCGGCAGCTCCTCCAGCTCCAACGAGGCCTCCCCGTACAGATTCCCCTCCGGCTCCTTTCCATTCAGGATCTCCCCGAAGGCTTGAAAGCTGCCTCTTCCCCATCGGCCGGAAAGCATATTCAGATCGATCCGCCGGCCGTCGATCCCCACTTGAAACTCCGTCTCCAGACGGTCCCACCGAATCCGGCCGTCGATCTCCGGCTGGTTGAAATTGACCCAGGATCCCTCTAAGGAGAACGGCTTTTCCCAGAAGATCCCTTTTAAGGCCGTGACCGTCAGAAGGTCCGGTTCCCAGCGGATTTTCCCTTCAACCTGCCGGAAGGAACCGGCTCCCGGCAGATCGAGAGCCCCTTCCCGCACCGCCGCCGTGACGACGGAGCGCAGGGAGAAGACCGGTTTCAAGCGGCCCTCCCCTTTACCGATCAGATCGGCGTTCCCTCCCCACTTTGCGCCCGCCAGCCCATTCTTCTCCAAGGCCGGCAGAAAAGAGGCGATTCGGCTTAAGGCCAAGACGGCCCGCGCCTCGAAGGAGAAGCTCCGGGCCGGATCGTTCGCGATCGATCCGGCCAGGGTCAGCGGCTCCCCGGAGGCCAGCCGGGCCGTCAATTGCTCCGCCCGGAGGCCTTGGGGAGTGAGGTTGATCTCTCCTTGGAGCTCCTGCAGGCTTCCTATGGAAGGAATGGGCCCCAGGGATATTCCTTTGAGCTCGATCCGGCCGATGAGGTAGTTCAACAGGTTCGCCTCCGGTTTCATGGGAACCTTGGCTTCGAGACGGGCCTGCAGATCCCCTTTCCCTTCAAGGCCCTCCGGGAGTTTCCATTGAAGCCCTGTCGTCTCAACGGCCAGCCGCAGGGACAAAGGTCCCTTCGGATTGCCGGAGGCTTCTACCTGTGTTTTGCAGAGACCCGAGAATTCCGGAAGGGACGAGATCGGTTCGAGAGGGAACGCGGATTTAAGTTTTTCCAAGGGGACCAACGAATGGCCCTCGAGGGAAAACTCCCGCGTCTTGGGGTCCCAGGAGCCCCCCAGTTGGAAAGGGATCGAGGGCCCGCTTCCGGCTCCCAGCCGCGCCCGCACGGTGGCCTGCAATTTGGCTGGGAAAGCGATCCCCACGCGGGCATCGATCTCCTGGAAATTCAACCGGACCCGGTGGGTGGGGGTCTCAAAGCCGACCTGCAGCTGGCTGTCTTCCAAAATCACTTTCGGGACCACCACCTGGAATCGGGCCGGCTTGGTTTTTGCGGGGGTCGCCGCCGCGAGCCGAAGCGATTCGAAATTCCAGATCCGGTTCGAATCCTGCAGGATCTGCGTTCGGAGCCGGACGATCCGGATGGAAGGAATGATCACCCGCTTCTCTTTGAACAGGGGCAGAAACAGGACTTTCCCGACTACCTGGTCGATCTGGAGAAACGGTCCCTTGCCGTACCGGGCATCTTCCTCCACGGTGATCTGCTCAACGAGAACGCCATGCCACAAGTGGATCCGCACCCTTCCTACCGTGACCTGCCGGCCGGTCATCCGGGACAGCTCGGTTTCCGCCCAGCCCTTGAGCTTGACCGGCAGGACCACTCGGTTCAAGTACTCCATTCCCAGGAACCCGGCGACGATCCCGACGAGAAGCAAGGCAAGTCCGACTTTCCAGATCCGTTTCATCCCGCCCCTTGCCTTCTTTGAACCCCGCAGATCCCAGAAGAGGCGGGGTTCGCCGCGCCAAGCGAAAGCTTGGCACGGCCGCCGTCGAATTCGGAAGATCCGTGCCTGGACGCCGTTCGACGGCGCCAGAAGGACAGGGGCGGGGTCATGGCATCCTATTATCCCACCACCTGACTTCCTCCCACAACTTCCCTAGATTCTCGAGGTCGTTTGTGGGAGCGGCCCGAAGGCGTCCGCCACCGATTCTTTGGCGGACGCCGAGGAGCGACAACGAAGGCATGGCCCGGCCATCGGGCTTCGCAGCAGGGACGAGGCCCCTGGGGGGCCTCGTAGAACCAACAAGGGTTTTGAAGCCGGCTCTAAGGCTTTTCGCTTCCCGATTTGGCGGCTACCCGCTAGAATGGAGGAACAGCTTCCTCTGGGGAGAGGGGCATATTGGGGAGATGGCCCCGCAAGTTTCGATTGGGTTCGCGAAGCGAAACAAATCATGCGGGGTCCCCCCATGAGACCGATTGCTTTTGCCGGAGAGAGGGATGCTAGGGAGAGAACCAGGCAGCGGTTCTCTCCCTAGACGCTGGCTGGACAATCACAAAGTTGGCCACCTCACGAACGCCGAATGGCTCAAGAGGTCTGAAGAAATGGTCCGTCATTGTCCAGCCAGCGTGAAACGGGGCGTAGCTCAGCTTGGCTTAGAGCGCTTGCTTTGGGAGCAAGAGGTCCTGA
>CAYJTC010000035.1:0-3925 GCA_964372955.1 uncultured Planctomycetia bacterium
CAGCGATCCGCCGACGCGCCCGACGATCAGAAGGTCCACGTCGTCGGCGACATTGAGCTGGCGGATCCCATGGACCACCGCCTCGGCAGCCCCGTTGCCCTGCACTCGGCTGGGATACAGCACCACCCGCGCGTGGCCCCGAAGCACTTTCAGGATGTCGTCGATGGCCGCGCCGCGCGGGGAGGTGACGATCCCCACCCGTTCCGGGAAGGCCGGAAGCGGCCGCTTGCGTTCCTGGTCGAACAGTCCCTCCTGCTGAAGCTTCTCTTTGAGCTGTTCGAAGGCCAGCTGAAGAGCGCCTAAGCCCTTGGGCTCCAGGGCCTCGGCCACTAGCTTCACCTCGCCCCGCTGGGAATAGAAATCGATCCGGCCCCGGACAATCACCTTCAAGCCATGCTCCGGCCGAAATCTCAGACGGGTCGCTTCATCCCGCCACATCACCGCTTTCAGGGTGGATTGGGCGTCTTTCAGGTCGAACCAGAGATGGCCGCTGGGATAGATTTTGGGCTCGAACAGCTCCCCCTCCACCCAGACGATCGGAAAGGAGGAATCCAAGGTCTCTTTGATCCGCCGCGTCAGCTCCGTGACGGTCAAGACCGACCGCGATTCCGAGTCCGCGTCCAGTGCCAGGTCTCTTAAAATATAATTACGCCTCGGCATCGAGGAAACCTCCGGCTTTCAGGCTTAAGACCCGGCCCTGCCCGACAATCAGATGGTCCAGCACCGGGATCCCCAGGATTTTGCCGGCCTCGACCAGCCGGCGGGTCAGATCCAGGTCTTCCCGGCTGGGGGAAGGATCGCCGGAAGGGTGGTTGTGGGCCACCATCATCGCCGAAGCTCCGGCGGCGATCGCTTCCTGAAACGTTTCCCGCGGATGGACGATGCTCATCTCCAGGGAGCCGACGGAGATTTCAGAGATTTTCATGACCCGGTGGCGGGCATCCAGCAGGAGGGCGATGAAATGCTCTTTCCTGCGGCCGGACAGGTGACGCCGGGCCAGCTCCATCGCGGCCAAGGGAGATTCGATCGGGCCGCTTAACCGGGCCGGGGCCAGCTCCGCGCGCCGGGAAAGCTCTCCGGCGGCCTTCAGCTGGGCCGCCTTGGCCGGGCCCACTCCCCGCACGCTGGCCAGCTCTTCCAGCGGGGCCTGCGCAATCCCGTGGAGAGACCCAAACCGGCTCAACAGCCGCTGAGCGGTGGTGATCACCGATTCTCCGGCGCAGCCGCGGCCCAGCAGGCAGGCCAACAGCTCCTGCTGGGAGAGGGCGCTGCTTCCCAGCGCCGCCAGCCGTTCCCGCGGCCGCTCGGCCTGCGGAAGATCCCGCACCGTGAAGGCGGCCTTCGGCGCCGGCCTGCGCAGGGATTCCGTTCCCCGGTTGCGCTGGCGGATTTCCCTTTCCCAAAGGGTCTGCGTCAAAAGGTGCCTGGCACTTTCTGACACCCGCCGGCGGACCTCCCCCTCCCACAGAGTCTGCGCTTTTTCAACCAGGTCAATCATCGATCCCCGAAGGGCTCCTGCACTCGTTCGATTTTCAAGGCCTTGCCGGTGGCCTCATCCACCTCAACGATCGCCCCGCAGAGCTTGATGTTTCCCTTCGCCACGTCGAACCGGTTCGGCATCCCGGTCAGAAATTTTTCTAAAACTGGTTCAACTTGGCGGCCGATCACCGAATCGTACGGGCCGGTCATCCCCAGGTCGGTCAGGTAGGCGGTCCCTTGGGGCAGGATCCGCTCGTCGGCGGTCTGGATGTGGGTGTGGGTGCCCACCACGGCGCTCACCTTGCCGTCCAGGTACCAGCCCATCACCACCTTCTCAGAGGTGGCCTCGGCGTGCATATCCACCACGATGACCGGCGTCACCTTCCGGATCTCCTCCACCAGTTTTAATCCGATCCGGAACGGGTCGTCGAGTGCATCCACCCCCATGAAGACCCGGCCGAGCAGGTTGATCACCCCGATTTTGACCCCGTTTTTCGCCGTGTAGGTGTAGGCCCCGAACCCCGGCGTGCCGGAGGGATAATTGGCTGGTTTGAGCAGGCGCGGTTCCGCGTCCATGTAGGGGCCGATCTCCCGGTAGCGCCAGATGTGCTGGCCGCTGGTCAGCATATCGGCTCCGGCACGGAGCAGTTCTTCCGCCGTCTTCGGGGTGACCCCGGCCCCGCCGGCTACGTTCTCGCAGTTGGCGATGACGAAGTCCAATTTATGTCTGGCCTTCAGGATCGGGACCAGCGCTTTCACCGCGTCCCGTCCCGGCGCTCCGACAACGTCTCCAATGATAAGGATCTTCATGATTTTTCCGTGATCACCCTGGAAACCGGCTGGTCATGCGATTCCCGCGGAAGGGATTTCACCACCTGGAACCGGAACGCCAGTCCTACCCGGGGCACCGAGGCCGGGATCCTCGCCAGGAACCGATCGAAGTATCCTCCGCCCCGCCCCAGCCGCCGGCCCTGCCGGTCGAACGCCACCCCCGGCACGATCACCAGGTCCAGCGCTTTCAGCGGGACCGGCCGGCGCTTCGGCTCCGGGATCCCGAACGCCCCCCGCCGGGTCAGGTCTCGCGCCACATTCCGGATTTTCCCGGGGAGGATTGTCTTGCGGCGCGGATTCGTCACCGGGACTGCCACCTGTTTCCCATCGGCGAGGGCTTGGGCCAAAATCGGGCGGGTCTCCACTTCCCCGTCGACCGCCACGTAGCAGAGGATCCGCTTGGCGCGCCGGTACAGCTCCAGGCACTGGAGGCGCCGGCCGATCCGCTCGCTTTTTTTGAGCCGGGCCGCCGGCGAGTGCCGGCGCAGGCGGGACAGGATCCGCCGGCGCAGATCCCATTTTGTCACCACAGCTTCAGGCACCATAACACACTAGATATGGAAGGTAAAGCGGTGGTCGAAGAGAGCCGGGGCTTTTTCACGGGCCTGGGCGACCAGTACCTCCAGGGTGGTGGCCTCCAAGGTGGTCTGCACCGCCGCCTCCACCTGGCGCCAAACCGACGCGGCCGGGTCGGAGGAAGAGACCGCCCCCTTTGAGTTTTCCAGACAGGCGAAGATGTCGCTGACCGGGATCTCCTTGGGCGAGCGGCCCAACCGGTAGCCGCCGCGCGGGCCCCGCTCCGCCGTCACGATTCCCTGGCGCCGAAGCCGGTTGAACAGCTGTTCCAGGTATTGGGCCGGGATTCCCTGGCGCTTGGCGATCGTCGCCACCGGAACCGGGCCTCTGTGCTGATGGAGGGCCAGGTCCACCAGCGCCCGCAGGACGTATTGAATTCCATTGGAAGGTTTCATCAAAATTCCTCGAAATAAGGATCAATGCTCAAATACCGCTCACCGGTGTCCGGCAGGATCACGACGACCGTTTTCTCCGGGCCCAACCGCTCGGCCACCTTCAGAGCCGCCCAGATCGCCGCCCCGGAGGAGAGCCCTGCCAAGATCCCCTCCTCCTTGGCCAGCCGGCGGGCGGTGTTGTAGGCGTCCATGTCGTCGACAGGGATCACCTCGTCGATCACCTCCCGGTTCAGCACCTCCGGGATGAAGCCGGCCCCGATTCCCTGGATCCGGTGAATCCCCGGCGGCTTTCCGGAGATGACCGCTGAAGAGACCGGTTCCACCGCGATCACCCGAATCTCCGGGTTGCGTTTCTTTAAGGTCTCCCCCACCCCGGTGATCGTGCCGCCGGTGCCCACCCCCGCCACGAAAGCGTGGAAATTCCCGTCCGTGGCCCGCAGAATTTCCTGCGCGGTGGTCTGCCGGTGGGTCCTCGGGTTGGCCGGGTTGGAGAACTGGTGCGGCATGAAAGCGCCGGGGATGCTGGCCGCCAGCTCCTGCGCTTTCTTGACCGCGCCGGCCATCCCCTCCATCGCCGGGGTGATCACCACCTCCGCTCCGAACCGCTCCAGGAGCGACACCCGCTCCATGCTCATCCCTTCCGG
>CAYJTC010000035.1:4025-14798 GCA_964372955.1 uncultured Planctomycetia bacterium
TGCGCCTTGAGCGTCATCTCAATCTCCCGCTCCCCGTGCGCGGTCGAGAGGAACCAGGCCTCGTAGGCGGACGGCGGCAGGTAGATTCCCTGCTCCAGCATCTTCCGGAAATAGCGGGCGTACCGTCTCGGATCGGACCTCCGAGCATCGGATCCGGTCCGGACCGGCCGGCCGCTGAAGAAAAGAGAGAGCAGGCTCCCCACCTGGTTCACCGAGACCGGGATACCCGCCTTCCGGCTTTCCCGGATCAGCCCCTCCCGCAGGACGGCGCCGGTTCTCTCCAGCTTCGCGTAAACGCCTGCCCGGCGCAGGGCCAGCAGAGTGGCCAAGCCCGCCGCCATCGCCACCGGATGCCCGGACAAGGTGCCGGCCTGGTAGACCGGCCCAAGCGGCGCGACCCACTGCATCAGCTTGCGCCGGCCGCCGTACGCCCCCACCGGGAACCCGCCGCCGATCACCTTTCCCAGCACGGTCAGGTCCGGCTGAACCCGGTATCGCCGCTGTGCCCCGCCGTACCCGACCCGGAACCCGGTGATCACCTCGTCGAAGATCAGCAGGATCTTCTCCGCCTTAGTCAGGCGGCGCAGATCCTCTAAGAACCGGCCCTCCGGCGGGATTATCCCGACGTTGGCAATGACCGGCTCCACCAAAACGCAGGCCAGCTCCTTGCGCCAGCGGCGGACCGCCTTCTCAACCGCTGGGAAATCGTTGAACGGGATGGTGACCGTTCCCTCGGCCAGCCCGCGGGGAACTCCGGGACAAGCCGGTAATCCCAGCGTGGCCATTCCGGATCCGGCCCTGGTGAGCAGGCCGTCCCAATGGCCATGATAGGCCCCCTCGAATTTCAGGATTTTCGTCCGGCCGGTGGCGGCCCGGGCCAGCCGCAGGGCGCTCATCACCGCCTCGGTGCCGGAGGAGACGAACCGGACTTGCTGGATCGACGGGATTGCCTGGGAGATCTCCTTGGCCAGCGCCGCCTCCGCCGCGGTCGGCGTGCCGAAGGTCGTCCCCTTCTCCAGCGCTTGGTCGACGGCTTTCCGTACTTCGGGAGGCCGGTGCCCTAAAATCAGGGCTCCCCAGGAGCCGACGTAATCCAGGTACCGGTTGCCTTCCACATCCCACAGGTAAGGGCCTTGGCCCCGGTCGACAAAAAAAGGCTTTCCGCCCACCGCCTTAAACGACCGGACCGGCGAGTTGACTCCGCCTACCAGGTAGCGCTGGGCCTCTTGCCAGCAGGAGGCGTTGGTTAAGATGCGCATTCCCCCTTGCCGACCTCCACCTTGAATTCGCCGAAGGACCCGAGATCCTCGTACATCTCCCGGGCCTGCTCGAAGGGAGGCAGGGTCCTGAACGGATCCAGCTCCTGTTTGAGGCGCGGCGCCCCGACCCGGGTTACCCATTCCCGGAATGTCTCTTGGGGCTGGCGCTCGTCCCGGAACAGGGTGAGCAGCTTCTTGGAAGCGTCCGGCACCCGCTTGGCCGGCACCATCCCCAGCCGCAAGCCAAACTCCGCCACCCCTTCCTGGGTCCGGCCGCCGACCATGACGTGGTAATGGGGAACGGTGTGGCCGTTTAACTCGCTGGAGGCTCCGTGGAACCCGATGTCGGCGATGTGATGCTGGCCACAGGAGTTGTGGCACCCGCTGATCTTGATCGTCAGGTATTTGAGCGCATCGTCGTCCAGGAACGGCTTGCCGCCGTTGGTGAAAATCTCTCCCAGCGACACGGCCAAACCGCGCGAATGAGTGATCGCGATCTGGCAGGTGTCGGCCCCGGGGCAGCGGGTGATGTCGGCCAGCCGCCCGGCGTCGGTGTAGGCGATCCCCAGCTGGACCAGCCGCTGGTAGACCAGCGGCACCGCCTCCTGCGGAACCCAGGGGATCAGCAGGTTCTGCCCGATCATCGTCCGCAGGATGCCGCCGTTGATCTCCCGGGCTAACTTCGCCACCCCCCTCATTTGGGGAACATCGATGTCCCCCAAGGGGCAGCGGATCTGGACCGCTACGTATCCGGCCTGCTTCTGGTGAAACAGGTTCGTCCGGCCCCAACGCTCGTAGTTCGAGTCGGAAACCGGCATCGCCACCAAGGAAAGCTTCTGTTTGGGAGGGATCTCCTGCTCGTAGACCGGGATCTCCCACTTGGCCTTGCCGGAGCTGGTCATCCGGGTTGCCGCGAACTCTTGCTGATAATGCTTCTTGAACTCCTCGAAGCCCCATTTCTTGATCAGGAACTTGATCCGGGCCTGGTTGCGGTTCTTTCGCTCCCCGTGCCGGTCGAAAATTCTCAAGACCGTCTCGATGGACGGGATCAGCAGGTTCTCCGGGATGAACTCTTCCAGCAGGAACGGCTGGAACGGAACGGCCCCCAGCCCGCCGCCCACGTAGGCAGCGAACCCGCGCACCGGTTTGCCGTCGATCATCCGGATCTTGGCCACCGCCCCGTAGTCGTGGATCGGAACCCGGGCATGGTCGGTGGGGCAGCCCTCGAAAGCAATCTTGAATTTCCGGGGCAGGTTCTGGCAGACCGGGTTGCGCAGGAAATAGCGGCTCACCGCGTCGGCGTACGGGGTGACATCAAAGGCCTCCTCGGCGGACAACCCGGCGAAGGGGCAGGCGGTCACATTGCGAACCGTGTTGCCGCAGGCCTCCCGGGCGGTCAGCCCCGCCTTCGAGATGCGCTTGAGAATCGTCGGGACGTTGGGGCGCTTCACCCGGTGCAGCTGGACTGCCTGCCGGGTGGTGATGTGGGCCACCTTCGGGGTGGCGTACTGCTCCGCCACGTCGGCGATCGCCTCCAGCTGCTCGGCGCTCAAGGCCCCGTACCGGACCTTGATCCGGATCATGTGCTCGTCCATCGAGCCTCGGATCCCGTAGACGCCGTTCTCCAACCGGAATTTCTTGAAGTCATCCTGACTGAGCGTCTGCTGCTCCAGGTTCCGGATCTCCTGCTCGAACCGGGAGATCTCCGCGGTCTGCGCCTCGGGAGCGATCAGTTCGTTCAACGGGGGCTGTTTGACCTTTTCGTTTTCCATAGCGCTCACTCCTTGTCAAAAGGGGTCAGGCACTTTTTGACGTTGGTCAAAAAGATGCCTGATCCTTTAGCCGATCGGCTATTTCCTTCGCAAAATAGGTAATGATTAAATCCGCGCCGGCCCGCTTGATCGCGGCGGCCAGCTCCAGGGTCAACCGTTCCTCCTCCACCCAGCCTTTCTGGGCGGCTGCCTTGATCAGGGAGTACTCGCCGCTGACCTGATAAGCGGCGGTCGGCCAATGAAAGGTCTCCTTAACGGCTTTAAGCACATCCAGGTAAGCCAAGGCCGGCTTGACCATCACGATGTCCGCCCCTTCCTGAATGTCCAGCGCCGTTTCCCGGAGCGCCTCCTCGACGTTGTTCGGGTCCATCTGATACCCGCGCCGGTCTCCGAACTTCGGAGCCGACCTCACCGCTTCCCGGAACGGCCCGTACAAAGCGGAGGCGTACTTGACGGAGTAGCTCATGATCGGCAGACTGGAAAATCCGGCCTCATCCAGCGCCTGCCGGATCGCCCCGACCTGACCGTCCATCATCGCGGAGGGAGCCACCAGGTCGGCGCCGGCCCGGGCATGGGAAACCGCGATCCGGGCTAAGACCGGCAGGGTCTTGGCGTTGTCCGGGGACAGTCCCCGCGGGGACACTCTACTCTGGTAGGGTGTCCCCGCGGGGGCTGTCCCCATTAGCCCGCAGTGGCCGTGCGCCGTGTATTCGCACAAGCAGACGTCGGTCATCACCGTCAGACCCGGCGCCTGCTTCTTGATCGCCCGGACTGCCCTCTGGACGACGCCGTTGGGATCGAACGCTTCCCGGCCCGAAGGATCTTTCTTGGCCGGGATCCCAAACAGCAGGACCCCTCCTAGTTTCCGGTCGGCCAGCTCACGGGCCTGGGCCGCCGCCTCCGGGATCGAATACCGGAAAACACCGGGCATCGAGGGAATCGGGTCCCGCCGCTTGTTCCCCGCGGTGACGAACAGCGGAGCCACCAGATGGGCGGAGCTGAGTCGGGTTTCCTGGATCAGGCGCCGAAGGGCCGGTTTGGCCCTCATGCGGCGCGGCTGATAAGCCGGATACCGGACCGAGATCTTCTGGAGCTTCATCGGGTTTCCATCGCCTCTTTCACCGCCTCCACCAATCCTCCCACCGTCCAACCCTCTTTGGGCAGATAAAGTTTTCGCACGCCGGCGGCTCTTAACGCCTGCGCCGTGGCCGGCCCGATGGCGGCCACCGCCGCCCCGTTGAGCGCCCGCCGCAGAGGAATTTTCGCCTCTTTCAAAGCCCGGAGGAACCCGTTCACCGTCGAGGCGGAGGTAAAGGTGGCCGCGTCCAGATGCCGCACCGCCTGCCGGACCCGGGCCGGCGCGGTTTTCAACGGCACCGTTTCGTACAGCACCGCCTCCTCCACTTTCGCTCCTTTGCGGCGCAGTTCCCGCGCCAGCGGGTCTCGGGCCCCCAGGTTGGAGCGGGGAATCAGAATCCGCCGGCCCCGGACCGGGACCTCCCGGAACGCTCTGCGGATTCCTTCCGTCGAGAATTCGGCCGGCACCCGATCCGTCGAGAGCCCCGCCTTCCGGACCGATTCGGCGGTCCGCGGACCGATGGCGCAGATCTTTCCTTTTAAGGTTCGAGCTAAGTTCACTCGGAATCGCCGGGCGACCCGTTCCAGCGCTTCCACCCCATGATGGCTGGTGAATAAAATCCAGTCCTGCCGGGGCAGATCGATCAACAACCGTCGGGCCTCTGCCGCCGAAAGCGTTCTGGGCCGGATTCCGATCGTCGGGAGAGAAACGCAGGTGGCTCCCAGCTCTTCCAACCGCCGGGTCAGTCCGGCTGCGTCCTGCTTGGACCGAGTGATCAGAATTCGCTTCCCTTTCAAGATAAGCTTGTCATTGCCAGCGGAGCGAAGCCATCTCTTTCTCAGGCGGACCACTTCCCCGATAATCGCGACTACCGGCGGACCGAACGAAGGCCGCTCTTGAAGCGCCTGCTCCAGCTTCCCGAGAGGGGTCACCAGCAAATCCTGTTCCGGCGTTGAGACCGAGCGGATCAGCGCCACCGGTGTCGCGGCCGGTTTTCCCGCCCGCCGCAGTCTCCGGGCGATCGCCGGCAAAGAAGCGCGGCCCATCAGAATCACCAGCGTGTCAACCGCCCGGGCCAATAGCTCCCAACGAACCTGCGGTGTTTTGCCGGCCGCCTCTTGTCCGGTCACCACCGCAACACTGGAGCTGTATCGCCGGTCGGTCAGCGGAATCCCGGCCGCGGCGGCCGCCGCCCAGACGGAGCTGACTCCCGGCACGATTTCGAACGGGATCTTGGCCCGGACCAACGCCTCCAGTTCTTCGCTCACCCGCCCGAACAAAGTGGGGTCTCCTCCCTTCAAACGGACCACGATTCGATTCCGCCGGGCCTTCTGCACCAAAAGCCGATTGATCTGCTTTTGGGTCCTGCTTGCTTCTCCTGGCCGGCTCACCGTCTCGCCGGCGTCGCCAAGCGTGCGCTCCTTACTCGTCGCGCGGCGACTTTTTCCAACATAGATCCGCTCGCACCCAGGCCGGGTTAACTTCAAAAGGTCCGGGCCGGCCAGCCGGTCGTAGATCAAGCAGTCGGCCTTCCTTAATAGGTCGGCTCCGCGCCGGGTGATCAGCGCCGGATCCCCCGGTCCGGCTCCAACCAGATACACCTTCCCCAGTGTCCCCGGTTTCTCCGGTGCCTGGCACCTTTCGCCCTGAAGGGGCCTGGCCCCTTTTGCCCTAAAAGTGCCAGGTCTGCTCATCTTCTTTCCCAATGTCCGAATAAAAGCCGGTCGGCCCCGGCCGCCCTCAAGTGGCTGGCCAGCTCCTTGCCGATCCGTTCCGCCGCCTGCCGGGGACCGGCGATCTCTTTCTTGACCGCCTTGAGCCCGTCTGGTGAAAGAACGATCCCGGTCAAGGTTAAGCTCTCCCCCTGCACCCGGGCCAGCGCCCCCACCGGCACCGAACAGCCGCCCCCCAGCGCCTTCAGGAAAGCCCGTTCGGCCTCCACTTCGGTCTTGGAATCCGGGTCGTTCACCACCTGAAGCAGTTCCTCCACCTCTTTGTCCCCTTCCCGAACCTCCAGCCCCAGCGCCCCCTGGCCGGCCGCCGGCAGCACTTTCGAGGGATCCAGCATCTGCGTGATCCGGTCTCCCAGGCCCAGCCGGGTTAAACCGCAGGCGGCCAGCACCAGCGCCTCCACCTGCCCTTCCTCCAACTTGCGCAGACGAGTATCCACGTTGCCCCGAATCGGCAGGAACTCCATGTCCCGCCGGACCCGCTTCAACTGCGCCTGGCGCCGCAGCGACCCGGCCCCAATCCGGGCGTTGGCCGGCAGGGCTGCCAGATCCTTGCCATCCCGCGCCACCAACGCATCCCGAGGATCGGCCCGCTTGAGCACCGCCCCGAGAACTAACCCTTCCGGCAGGTCGGCCTGGAGATCCTTGACTGAATGGACTCCTAAATCCACCTCTTTGTTCAGAATCGCCTCCTCAATCTCCTTGACGAACAGCCCCTTCAAAGGTGCCAGAGGGGTCAGACCCCTCTGGCCCTTTTCCGGTTTCCAGGAGGTGAAGTCGTCCCCGCTGGTCTTGATCACCTTCACCTCCACACGGAGGCCCGGGTACGCTTTCTCCAGCGCTCCTTTCACCTCCTGCGACTGGGCCAGCGCCAGCTTGGAGCCCCGGCTGCCAATCTTCAACGTGGATTTCACCTTTTGTCATTCCCGCGAAAGCGGGAATCTTCCTTTCACTGATCTTCGCTTTCGCGAGGATGACGCCCTTCGGGCGTCACCTCTTGGATCTCCTCCTCTTGGACGCCGCCGTCCCGGATCTTGAAAGCCCGGGCCCGGGCGACCCCCGGATCTTTCAAGGTAACCAGCACGTAATAACCGTCGAAGAAATCCTGAACCGCCGTGGCCCGGTCGATGTCCCGCCGGGAGGGGAATGCCTCCGTCGCCACGTGGGAGTGGTAGATCGCCATCTCTTCCAGCTCCAGTTTCCGCAGTTGTTTCTGAACCACCAATTGCGCCACAGGGTTCATCTCATAGCTGCTTGGGCTGGCGTGGGTGTTTTCCACAGGACAGGCTTTCGTCGCCACACCGTTGTTTCCCGCCAGGTACCCGCAGGCCTCGTTCGGGTAATCCCGCCGGCAATGCTCCATCATCTCTTTCATCGCACTGGCCGTCATTTTCAACATCACCGCCTTCCTCTGGAGAGGGGGGCCTGTTGGCCCCCACGATTTGTTTCGCTTCGCGAACCAAATCGAAACTTGGGGGCCAACGAGACCGATTGCTTTTGCCGGAGAGGGGAATCCCAGGGGGAGAACCAAGCAGTGGTTCTCCCCCTGGACGCTGGCCGGACAACCTCGTTGTTGCTCACCTCCCGAACGCCGAATGGCTCACATCTTCCCATTGAGCTTATTCCCGTTGTCCGGCCAGCGTCATGCGGTGCCCCACCGGGTCCGAACCAGGTTTTCCAAACGACGGAAAATCAGTTGATCCACCGCCAAGCTGATCATGGCGATGACCACCATGAAAGCCAGGATCTGCGACAGATCCCGCTGTTTGGCCACCTTATTCAACACCTCCCCCATCCCGCGCAGAGTCCCGATCATCAGCTCCCCGGCCATCAGGGCCCGCCAGCCGAAGGCCCAGGCCAGCCGAAGGCCGTCGATGATCCGGGGGATCGCCGACGGCACGACGACATGCCAAAAGATTTGGGTCCCCCGAGCCCCCATCGTCCGGGCCGCCCGCAGCAAAAGGGGCTGCACCTCTTTGATCCCCGCGCTGGTGTTCACCATGACGATTCCGGTGGCCCCTAACAGGACGGTAAAAATGACCGCCGCTTCATTCAGCCCAAACAACAGGATCGCCAGCGGCACCCAGGCGGCTCCCGGCATCGCGTGCAGAGCCATCGCCAGGGTCCCAAAAATCTCATCCAGGAGATGGAATCGTCCCAACAGCAGGCCCGTGCCGATCCCCAATACAAATACCCCCGCGAAACCGACCGTCATCCGCCGAAGCGATCCAGCCAAAGCGGACAGGATCTGGGGATCGGTCAAATTGGCCGCCACCCGCTCAGCGATGCGGAAAGCGGACGGAACCCAGGGGGAGAGTCTAGAGACTGCTTCCCACAGGGCTATCGCCAGAAGCCACAGGGCTGCTCTTTTTAACCAGGTAATCCAGGTCTTCATTCTTCACCACCTTGGCAATCTCCTCCTGGAGACTAAGGAGGATTCTCTGTTGGATGACGATCAGGTGCGGATCCGACTCCCGCCGCGGGCGGGGCAGATGGATTTTGTATCCCCCCTTGATCCGTCCGGGCCGGGCGGAGATCGTCAGGACCTTGTCTCCCAGAACGGTCGCTTCCCGGACGTTGTGGGTGACAAAGAAGATCGTCTTGCGGGTCTCCTGCCAGATCTCCAGCAGCTCCTCGTGGAGCAGGCGCCGGGTCTGAGCGTCGAGGGCACCGAACGGCTCGTCCATCAGGAGCATTTTTGGATTCATCACCAGTGCCCGGGCGATGGCCACCCTCTGCTTCATCCCGCCGGAGAGCTGATGCGGGTAGAAATCAACGAAGCGGCTCAGATGGACCATCCGCAGATATTCGGCCGCCTTCTTCCGGCGCTCCTCCGGCGGAGCCCCTTGCATCTTCAGGCCGAACTCCACGTTGGCCTGAACGGTCAGCCAGGGAAACAGGGCCGATTCCTGGAAGACCACCATTCGCTCCCGCCCGGGCTTGCCCACCGGGACCCCGTCCACCATCACCCGTCCCGAAGAGGGGGCCTCCAGCCCGGCGATCAGATGGATCAGGGTCGACTTGCCGCAGCCCGAAGGCCCCACCAGGCAGACGAACTCCCCATCCTCGATCGTGAAGCTGACGTCCTGGAGGACATCAACGGCGGAGCCGTTGTGGGAGAAGCGCTTGGTGACGCCCTCAAGGACGACCGGCATGGACTTCCATCAGGATCTGGCCGATCTCGGGACGGGTGAACTCCGGCGGCGGAGACTTCCCTTCCGCCAGCATCTGCCGGACCGCGGTCCCGCTTAAGGAGATCCGCTCCGTGGCCGGATGCGGGCAGGTTTTCACGGAGGCCATCCCCTGGCAGATCTTGCAGAAGAAGGCGTTGTCGAAGCAAAGCGGGGTGACCGCCAGCTCTTCCCGCGTGAACCGCTCGAAGATCCTCTGGGCGTCGAAGGGGCCGTAGAACTTCCCCACCCCGGCGTGGTCCCGGCCCACGATGAAATGGCTGCAGCCGTAGTTCTGCCGGATGATCGCGTGGAAGACCGCTTCCCGCGGGCCGGCGTAACGCATCGAAGCGGGGTTCACCACCAGCATCACCCGGTCCTTGGGCAGGTAGCCGTCGATCAGCGCGTCGTAGCAGCGCATCCGGACCACGGCCGGGATGTCGTCCCCCTTGGTCTGCCCGACCAGCGGGTGGATCAGCAGGCCGTCCACGATCTCCAGGGCGCAGCGCAGCAGGTACTCGTGCGCCCGGTGGATCGGGTTCCGGGTCTGGAATCCGACCACCTGCCGCCAGCCCCGCTGTCGGAACTCTTCCCGCGTTTCCGCGGGGGTCAGCCGGGCAGGGAGGAAATCTTCATGGCGCGGCAGGTTCAGAACCGAGACCCGGCCCCCCACGTAGTACGGCCCCTGTCCCATCAGGCGGACCACTCCCGGGTGGGATTCGTCGGTCGTGCCGAACACCAGTTTGGTCTCCACCAGCCGGTTGTACGGAAACAGCTCCGGCCGATGGAGGATGGCGATGATTTCCCCATCCGGCGACTTCAAGGCCAGATCCTCTCCGGCCCGCCACTGGTCCGCCTCCTGCTCGGTCACCGCCAGGGTCACCGGAATCGGCCAGACGGTCCCGTCCACCAGCCGCATCCGGTCTACCACCGCATCGTAGTCAGCTTCCCGGAGGAATCCGTCCAGGGGCGAGAAGGCGCCGATGGCCAGCATCTCCAGATCCGAAAGGGCCCATTCATTGAGCGTCAGAAAGGGGAACCCCTGGGCCTTCTGCAGGAGCTGTTCCCGCTCCAGCCCCCGGACCAGCCGTTCCATCAGCCGGCCGCCGTGAGGAGTAATCAGATCGCTCATGGAAGCCCTCTTACTCTTTGCTCAGGTATTTGGCCAACGCTCCGGAGGTCTTGGAGCCGACCCTGCCGTCGGCAGTCAGCCCGTTGGACCGCTGAAACGCCCTGACCGCTTCCCGGGTCTTGGGTCCCAGCTTCCCATCGATCGAACCGCCGTAGAAACCGGCGTTCTTGAGGGCCAGCTGAATCTGCCGGGCCGTCAGCAGGGATGCCGCCTTGGAACGGCTCTCCGAACCGGAGAGATCCCCGCGGGAGGCTGCTTCCGGCGACTCCAGCCGGCCGGAAAGCTCTTCCACCCGGGCGTTCAGGGCGCTGACCTGGCTTTCCAACGAAGCCACCTGCTGCTGCAGGGCCTTGGATCCCGATTGGGAAGTAGCGCATCCGGCCGCCCACAGGGTTGCCATGGCCACTGCCGCTGTCACTGCAATGCTGTTTTTCATGATTCGACTCCTTTTCTTAAATGAGATCCCTCGTCGCTACGCTCCTCGGGATCAAATTCGACCTCGGACTTGCGTCCCGTAAGTCCGGGTCTCATTTGACGTGCAGGCCGCATTCCTTCTGCTCCGGCAGCTCCCACCACCAGCGGCCGGCCCGGATGTCCTCGCCGGGCTTCACCGCCCGGGTGCAGGGAGCGCA
>CAYJTC010000035.1:14898-16837 GCA_964372955.1 uncultured Planctomycetia bacterium
GCTCCGAAACTGGAAGCGAACCCGATCTTCGGGAAAAAGTGCTCAATCCCCCAATGAAGCACCTGCTCTGCCCCCTGGGATTCCAACTGCTGGGCAACTTGCGCAACCCCTGTTTCAGACCAGGCTTGCGTTGGCATCTTTCCCTACCCCCTCCCTTTTATTGGTTATATAGACAAATAATTCTTGACTAAAAAGATCAGGAATTAATGGTCTATATTAGATTATATTTCCTATACCATGTCAATTAAAAAATTAGGACTTTTCTCTGAGCCGGGAGAGCCGTTCCTTCATTTGCTTCTCAAACCCCTGATCGGTCGGCTCGTAGTAGCGCCTCTTCTCCGGCAGATATTCCTGTTTCACATGGTGGCCGGGGAAGTGATGGGCGTACTGGTATCCTTCCCCATGCCCCAGCCGCGCAGCACCCGGATAATGGGAATCTTTGAGATGTTCGGGGACCTCCAGAAGGGTTCCCTTCTCCACGTCCGCGGTCGCTTTCTCAATCCCCAGGTAGGCGGCGTTGGATTTCGGGGCGCAGGCCACGTAGACAGTGGCCTGGGCCAACGGGATCCGGCACTCCGGCAATCCCACGAACTCCACCGCTTGGGCTGCGGCACTGGCCACGATCAGCGCCTGGGGGTCGGCGTTCCCCACATCCTCCGCCGCGCAGATGACCAGCCGCCGGGCGATGAATCGGGGATCCTCCCCGGCGTAGATCATCTTGGCCAGCCAGTAGAGGGCGGCGTCCGGATCGGAGCCCCGCATCGCCTTGATGTAGGCGGAGATCGTGTCGTAATGAGCGTCCTGGTCCCGGTCATACAGGACTGCTTTCTTCTGCACCGCCTCCTCCGCCACCTCCCGGGTGATCGAGATCGTCCCCTCCGGCGCGGGAGGCGTGGTGAGAGCGGCGACCTCCAACCCGTTCAAGGCCCGGCGGGCATCCCCGTCGGCCACGGTGGCCAGGAACTCCAGCGCCTCCGGAGCGATCTTGACTTTCAAGGCCCCCAAACCCCTTTCCTTATCCTCCAGGGCCCGCTTGAGCAGGGTCTTGATCTCCTCCTTGGAAAGCGGCTTGAACTCCGCCACGAGCGATCGGGAAAGCAGCGGTGCCACCAGCGAGAAGAACGGATTGTGCGTGGTGGCCCCGATTAAGATCAGCGTCCCGTCCTCTACTTCCGGCATCAGAACATCCTGCTGGGCCTTGTTGAACCGGTGAATCTCGTCGAGAAAAAGGAGAGTCCGCTGGACGGTATGCCGGCGGCGGAGTTTCGCCGCTTCAATCACCCGGCGCAGGTCGTCGACCCCGGCGGCTACGGCATTGATCCGTTCCACATGGGCTTTCGTGCGGGCGGCGATCAGAAATCCCAAAGCGCTCTTGCCGCAGCCCGGCGGTCCGTACAGGATGAGGCTGGTCAGCCGGTCGGCCTCGATGGAACGGGTCAGCAGCTTGCCCGGCCCCAGCAGATGGTTCTGCCCGACGAACTCGGAGAGATCCCGGGGCCGCATCCGGGCCGCCAGCGGCGCCGGCGTCCCGGCCGTCTGCGGTGAATTCTCCGTTTCCGGGGCCGCGGGAAACAGCTCCGACTCGAACGGTTTTAAGGAAGGTTTACGGGAGCGGGCCATGGTTGAAAGTAAAAGTCCCCGCGGGTGCCGTGTGTCGAGACATTCGTGAACCGAGGTTTGCCACTTTTGGGTGCCTGCTCTGCGACCTCTGGGCTTCCCTCCGGGCGTCTGTCTGTACCTGGTGGGCCTGCCATCCGCCGCCGAAGTCAAGCGCCCCTCGATTCCCGTGTTGGTTCAGAATCGTTTCGACGAAACCACGAACACCGCAGGGACGAAATCATCCTACCTCGCCCCCTCTTGCGATGCAAGCTTTTTGTGGGTGGATGTCAAACCAAAATAGAAATGTCCGGTATTCCCCAAGATAGAAATGTCCGGTTTT
>CAYJTC010000036.1:0-16774 GCA_964372955.1 uncultured Planctomycetia bacterium
CCAGCCCCCTGCTGTTGGCATGGCGGGGGAGATAGGGGAAAGAAGGGAAACAGGGGAAACAGGGGAGGCAGGGGAAACAGGGAGAACAGGGGAAACAGGGAAAACAGGGGAGGCAGGGGAAACAGGGAGAACAGGGAGAACAGGGGAAACAGGGAGAACAGGGAAAACAGGGGAGGCAGGGGAAACAGGGAAGACAGGGGAAACAGGGAAAACAGGAGAAACAGGGGAAACAGGGGGAGCAAAAAAGACAGCCTGATGCTGAAAGCTTGGAAGATGAAATCGATCGATGAAGGAAAAGTGACCCGCCTGGTTCATGATCTCCGAGTTCCGCCGCTCATTGCCCGACTCCTGATTCATCGAGGAGCCGATTCCGCCCAGGAGGCGGGCCGGTTTCTCTGCGAGGAGTTAAGCTCGCTTCCGGATCCCGCCCGGATGAAAAATCTGAGCAAAGCGGTTGCCCTCATCCGCCGCGCTCTCTCGGGCGGGAAAAAGATCCTGGTGGTGGGGGATTACGATGTGGACGGCATGACCAGCGCGGCAGTCCTGATCCGGACCCTCCGGGAGCGGGGCGGAAAGGTTTCTTGGCATATCCCTCACCGGCAGATCGACGGTTACGGCCTTAAAGAACCGGTCCTGCAGGAAGCGGCCCGGTCCGGGGTCAAGCTGGTTCTCTGCGTCGATTGCGGGACCACCAGCTTTGAGGAGCTGGGGCTGGCCCGCCGACTGGGTCTGGAGACCGTGGTAGCGGATCACCATGAGCTGCTTGCGGCCGGGCCTCCGCCGGCCTCCGCTTTCTTAAATCCGCTTCAGCCCGGCTGCCGTTACCCCAACAAAGAGCTGGCCTCCGTGGGAGTGGCCTTCACCCTGGCCCGAGGGCTGGCCGAGTCGGTGCCTGGCACCGGCGCGGTGCCAGGCACCGTTTTCGATCATCTGGATCTGGTGGCGCTGGGCACGGTGGCCGACCTGTCTCCTCTCGTCGGAGAAAACCGGATCCTGGTCAAGGCCGGCCTGCATCGGCTGCAGGGGTCCCGGAAGCCGGGCCTGAAAACTCTTTTATCCCATACCCGACTGGCGGGGATTCGTTTGACGGCGGAGGAGATCAGCTACGTTCTGGCTCCGCGCTTAAACGCCATGGGCCGGGTCGGCTCCGCGGAGAGCTCGCTGCGCCTGCTCATCACGGAGGATCCGAATGAAGCCTGCTCGATCGTCAAGGAGATGGACCACCAGAACAAAGAGCGGGTGGCGCTGGAAAAAGAGGCGACCCGTCGGGCCTTGACCAAGGTAGAGCGGGAGATCAACTTCGCCCGGGACCGGGTGATCGTGCTGGAGGACGAGCGCTGGCACCCGGGGGTGGCGGGGATCATCGCCAGCCGGCTGGCCAACCGGTTCCAGCGACCCGCCGTCGTGATTGCCCGCAGCGGGCCGGCCTGCCGCGGTTCTGCCCGGTCGATCCGATCCTTTCATCTATTGGAAGCCCTCGAGCAGGTCAGGGAACACCTGCTGGAATTCGGAGGGCATCCCGCCGCCGCGGGCCTCACGATCGAGCGGGAAAAGGTCGGGGCCTTCCGAGAGGCGCTTAACCGGGTCGCCCATCGGCGGATCGACCCGGAGGCGCTGGCTCCTTGCCTGGAAATAGACGGCGAGCTGCCCCTTTCTTCGCTGACCGATGAGCTGATGCGGGATCTGGAACAACTGGCTCCGTTCGGAGCGGGAAATCCCTGGCCGGTTTTTGTATCGGAGGACGCCCAGATTCCGGCTGAAAGCCCCCAGCGGGTGCCCTACAGTCACCGGGGGATCCGTTTCCTGGTGGAGGATTCGCAGGGCCGTCCGTTCCACGCGCTTCAGCCGCTTCAGGATGCGCCGGATGGCTGGAATGTCCGGCGTCTGCGCGGCGGCCCGATCCGCCTGGCTTATTCGCCGGTCCGGTCCCGGGAGAAGGAAGGGGGTTCCATCGAGCTTAGAGTCCGGGACCTGAAACTGCCCGCTTAGATCTTGCCTTCGATCGATTCCACGGGGATGCTGCCGAAGAGACGACTGTCCTCGCTGTTGGCCCGGTTGTCCCCCATCACAAAATAAGCTCCTTTCTCGATCCGGATCGGCCCCAGATCAGGCAGGGTCGGGCCTAAAGCGTAGGGTTCTTCCAGCAGCCGGCCGTTGAGGGTCACCCGTCCCGAAGCGATTTCCAGCAGGTCTCCTTCCAGGCCGATCACCCGCTTGACGTAGAGCCAGCGGGGGTGTTGAGGCGCCCGCAGCACCACAATGTCTCCCCGCTGGGGGCGGGCAAAGCGGTAAGGGTATTTGCGGATCAGAAAATAACGGCCTTCCCGGAGGCTGGGGAGCATGCTGATGTCGGTGACGCGGCCAGTCCCTAGGACGTGCCGCTCCACAAAGAAAAAGAGGGGGATCGACAGAACCAGAAAAAGGGCCCAGCGGCGATAATCCTTGCGCCGCTCGGCCCGGACGAACCGCCAGTTGAAGAAACCTCTGCGGTTAACGGTCGGTCAGTCCCACGACTCCCAGCGGGCAGTTTTCCGCAATCTGGGTATACTTGCCGTCCTTGGCTCTGGGCATCGGGCAGGTGATGATCTCTCCGACCCCCCCTCCTTTTTTGGCCCGTTGTCACGGGACAGTTCGGCTATGATACCATAGAATCGGCCATGGACCAGAAATTGACGCCGATGATGGAGCAGTACCGCTCCATCAAGAAAACACTGCCCGAGGACACGATTCTTTTTTTCCGCCTGGGGGATTTCTACGAGATGTTCTTCCAGGACGCCGTCCGGGCTTCGGAGATTCTCAACATCACGCTGACCGGGCGGGAAGGCGGAGCGGCCGGGCGGGTGCCGATGTGTGGGATCCCCTATCACTCGTTCCAGCCGTACATCCGCTCCCTCTTGGACCGGAACCTGAAGGTGGCGATCTGCGAGCAAATCGGGGATCCGCAGGCCGCCACCCCACCACCTGATTTCTTTGCCGGAGGCAAAGCGGCCCCGCCGGGGCCGATCCCACCTTCTTTAGAGAGTGGGATTAAATCAGGTGGTGGGGCTAAGGGATTGGTGGAGCGCAAGATTACCCGGATCATCACCCCAGCCACCTTCCTAGACGATGAGTCCGGCCCGATTCAGCCGGAATACCTAGCGGCGGTGGCCGCTGACCGGACCTCCTGCGCGGTGGCGGCGCTGGACTTAGGGACCGGCGAGTTCCGGGTCCGGGAGGTCCCGCTGGAAGGGCTGGCCCATGAGCTGGCCCTGCTTTCTCCTCGGGAGCTGATTCTTCCTAAATGTCTTTCACAGAAGGTCAAGCCGGCCGCCGATTCAATGGGAGCCTCCGTCACGCTGTATGAAGACTGGATCTTCCAGCCCCAGGAGGTCCTGCCGCTTTTAAAGGAGCGATTCCATCTGGCTTCCGAGCGGGGCCTTGGCCTTCAGGACCGGCCGCTGGCGGTCGGGGCCTCCGGCGCCCTCCTCTATTACCTGAGGGATCATCTCCATGCCGCCTTGGAACATCTGCGGCCTCCTTCCTTTCTCAAAGAAGAGGAGTTCATGTCGCTGGACCGGCAGACGATCCGGAGCTTGGAGCTGGTTTCCGGATTAAGCGGCCTGGGGAAGGTCGGGTCGCTGCTGGGCTGCTTGGATTCCACCCTCACCCCGATGGGAGGGCGAACCCTCTATCATTGGATCACTCATCCCCTGCTGTTCCGGGCGGCGATCGAAGAGCGCCAGGAGGCGGTGGCGGAGCTGGCCGGCGACGCGGCCGGCCTCCAGAACCTGCGATCCCTTCTTAAAGGGATCAAGGATGTGGAGCGGACGTTGAGCCGTCTGAATGTGGGGGTGGCCAACGCGGCGGACCTGCTCCATCTGAAGCTGTTTCTGGAACGAGGGGTCCCTTTGAAACAGGCGCTGGAATCGGGCCGGAGCCGGATCCTCCAGGATTTGGCGGGGGAGTTGAATCCGGAGCCGGAGCTGGCCGAACAGATCGGCCGGACGATCGTGGATCAGCCCCCTTCCTCGCTGCGGGAGGGAGGTCTGATCCGGGACGGCTGCTCCGCCGGGCTCGATGAGCTGCGGCGGCTGGCCAGCCAGGGGAAATCCTGGTTGGTGGAATTCCAGCGGCGGGAGATCGACCGGACCGGGATCAAGTCGCTGCGGATCAAGTATTCCCAGGTGTTTGGCTATGCCATCGAGGTCAGCAAGCCCAACCTGCACCGGGTCCCGTCCGATTACCTCCGCAAGCAGACCCTGATCAACGCGGAGCGGTTCATCGTGCCGGAGCTGAAGGCCTGGGATGAGAAGATCTCCGGGGCTCAAGAAAAGATCCGGGCGCTGGAGTATCAGCTCTTCCAGGAGATTCGGGGCAAGACGCTGGAGCGGCTGGCCTGCCTTCAGGGGATGGCCCGGGGGCTGGGGACCTTGGACGCGCTGGCGGGCCTGGCCTGGACGGCCCTTCAGAAAGGATGGGTCCGCCCGAAGCTAACCGATTCCCTGGAGCTGAAGATCGAAGGAGGACGGCATCCGGTGGTGGAGATGATGCTGCCGGCCGGCCAGTTCGTGGAGAACGACACGATTCTCGATGGGCAGGCGAATCAACTGATCGTCCTGACCGGGCCCAACATGGCCGGCAAATCGACCGCCATTCGGCAGGTAGCCCAGATCGTCTTGCTGGCTCAGATCGGTTCTTTCGTTCCGGCCCGGCGGGCGACGATTGGGCTGGTGGACCGGATTTTCACCCGGATCGGGGCCAGCGACGACTTGGCCCGGGGAGAAAGCACCTTCATGGTGGAGATGGTGGAGATGGCTCAGATCCTGCGGACGGCCACCGACAGAAGCCTGCTGATCCTGGATGAGGTCGGGCGGGGGACCTCCACCTTCGACGGAGTGAGCCTGGCCTGGGCGATCTGCGAGTATCTGGCGGCTGGACCGGTCAAGCCCCGTACCCTGTTCGCCACCCATTACCATGAGCTGATCCAACTGGAGGAGCAGTTCCCGAACGTCAAGAATTTCACGATCACCGTTCGGGAGACCTCGGAGAGAATTCTTTTTCTAAGAAAGGTGATCCGGGGCGGATCCGACCGCAGCTACGGAATCCATGTCGCCCAATTGGCCGGGATCCCGCGGGAGGTGACCGAGCGGGCTCAGAAGATCCTGCGAGTTCTCGAGAGTGAAAACGCAGAGGCAACCCGACTGATCGAAATTCAATGAGCATCATCCGGGTTCTGCCGGAAACCATCGCCAACCAGATCGCCGCTGGGGAGGTGATCGAGCGGCCGGCCTCCATCGTCAAGGAGCTGGTGGAAAACGCCCTCGATGCAGGGGCCCGCTCGATCGACATCACGGTGGCTCATGGCGGAAAGAGCTTCATCCGGGTGGCCGACGACGGCCATGGGATGGATCCAGAAGATGCCCGGCTGGCCTTCCAGCGGCATGCCACCAGCAAGATCACCTGCGCCGAGGATCTGAAAAGGATCGGCTCATTCGGGTTTCGGGGGGAGGCCCTGCCCAGCATCGCCGCTGTTTCGCGCCTCCGGTTGATCACCCGGGCGAAGGCAGATCCGGCCGGAACCGAGGTGGTGATGGAAGGGGGGAATCTTCGGGGAGTGCAGGAGCATCCCTGCCGGGTCGGGACCGTGATGGAGGCGCGCGACCTGTTCTACAACACGCCGGCCCGCCGAAAGTTCCTTAAAAGCGACTCCACCGAGATGGGGCGCATTCAGGAGATGATCACCCGCCTGGCCCTTTCGGCCGGCCCCGTCCGGTTTACTTTCCAGGCGGACGGGAAAAGGATTTTCGAACTGGCTCCTTCTTCCGACCTGAAGCCGCGGGTAACGGCTCTTTTAGGCCCGGAGACCGGCGAGTGGCTGCTGCCGGTGGAAAAAGAAAAAGAGGGGATCCGGATCCGAGGTTTCATTGGAAAGCCCAGCGTCACCCGGGCTAACCGGAGCGGGCAGAGCCTGTTTGTGAACGGCCGGTGGGTCCGTTCCCCCGCATTCTCCCATGTCCTTCAGGCCGGCTACCACGGGCTGCTGATGCACGCTCGGTATCCGGCGGCGGTCCTGTTTTTGGAGCTGGATCTGGGCCGGGTGGACGTGAATGTCCATCCGACCAAGCAGGAGGTCCGAATATCCGGCGAAGGAGAGATCTGGGGGCTGGTGGAGGAGGCGGTGCGGGAGAGTCTGGGCCGGACCGCGGAGTTGGCCCCCTCTTTGAAGGTCTCGCCCAGACCGGCCGCTTTCGCCGCGCAGAAGAGCTATCGCCTCTTGAGCGATGAGGCGCTGGTTGGAGTGGCGCTGGATGCGCCCTTGGCCGCGGAGCCGATTCCGATTCGGGACGCTCTGCGGATCACCCGGATTTTGGGGCAGATCCATCACACCTTCATTGTGGCCGAGACCGAGGAGGGAATGCTTCTTTTGGATCAGCACGCCGCCCACGAGCGGGTGGTCTTCGAGGCGCTGCTGAAGAATCTCTCATCGGGAAAGGCAGAACGCCAGGTCCTCCTTCTGGAGGAAATCCTGGAGCTTGGCCCCCGGCAGATGGAGCCGTTCAAGGAATCTCTTCCTGTCTTAGAGAAGATCGGCTTTGAGATCGAGCCCTTCGGGGAGCGCTCTTTTCTGATCCGGGCGGTCCCGGCGGCTTTCGGGCCGGTCAACGCGGTCACGCTGATTGCCACTTTCCTGGAGGAGCAGGAGGACGGAAAGTCCCGGACCGTGCTGGAGGATCATCGGGAGATGCTGGCGGCCCTGTGCGCCTGCAAGAAAGGATCGGTCAAGGCCCGGGATCCGCTGGAGCCGCTGGCGATCCAGCGGCTGCTGGAGCGGCTGGCCCGCTGCGAGAATCCGTTCACCTGTCCGCACGGCAGGCCGGTCTTCTTCACCCATTCGTTCGCCGATCTGGAACGCCAGTTCAAGAGGGCCTGAAAGGGTGAAGAAGAAATTTCTGATCGGGTTGATCCTTTTGCTGATCCTGCCGGCGGCGGCCTTAGGGATCTTCATCGCCACCTTTAACGCGGAGCTGTACCGGCCGCTGGTCATTCGGACGCTGGAGCAGTCGCTGGGCAAGCCGGTCAAGCTGGAACGGATGTCGCTGGGATGGAGCGGAGGAATAGCCCTGTCTCTCCAAAATCTAGCGGTCGATTCGCAGCCTCCCCTGCGGGTGGATGAGCTGCGTTTGGTGGTGCGGCCTCTTCCTTTATTAAGGAAGGAGCTGCAGGTCAGCTCCATCACCGCCCGGTTAGCCGATGGAACGATCCGGGCTTCCGGATCGGTGGATGCCTCCGACAGCGCCCAGCCGCAGGTGAGGTTCCATATCACGGCGGAAGACCTGGCGGTGGAGCAGCTTCTTCCGGCCCAAGACCCTTCGGAACCGGCCCTGAAGGGGCGGCTCTCAGGAGATTTCGATGGCCAGTTCCAAGGGGCCGGGTTGGAGCAGGTTCTTCAGAGCCTGACCGGTTCTGGCAGGATCCGGCTGAGGCAGGGGCTTCTGGTGAACCTCAATCTTCTGCGGCAGGCGTTCCAGCGGATCTCGATCATTCCGGGGCTGGTGGAACGGCTGGCCAGCCGCCTTCCGGATTCCTACCGGCAGAAGCTGGAGACCCCGCACACGGCACTTGAGCCGGTGGATTGGGCTCTTGCCGTCGGGGGCGGCGGGGTCCGGTTTGAGAACGCCCAGGTGTCCACTGACCATTTCGTTCTGACCGGGACCGGACGGGTCGGGTTTGATTGGAGCCTGTCGGCCCGGGCTGTGTTCAGGCTTCACCCGGATTTGTCCGGCGCGGTCGGCAAGAGCGTGGAAGAGCTTGTGCTGTTAGCCGGGCCCGACGGGGCGATCCAGTTCCCGGTCCTTCTGGAAGGAAGGCTGCCCCGCGTTGCGGTCCTGCCGGATCTTTCGTATTTGGCCTCCCGTCTGGTGACCCGGAGTGCGCAGGATCTGCTGGGCGGCCTGCTGGAGAAGGTGCTGGAAAAGGAGCGCTCGGAATAAAAGGGAAGCTAAGCGGCGGCCCGCTGAAGCCGGCCCTTCTTGATGCAGCGGGTGCAGACCAGGATCTTCTTCACATGACCTTTGATCAGGATCCGGGCCGACTGGAGATTCGGCATAAAACGGCGCGGGTTCTTCCGGGCGATGTGGCGCCCGACCCCGCCTTCCTTCTTCGGTTTCCCTTTGCGGGTGTAGACCCGGCCCATGACCGGCCCTTTCCCGCAATACACGCAGATTTTCGCCATGGCAAGCCATGATAAAGTCCGCACCCGTAGAAGTCAAGCCGCTCAGGCTGGATAGCTCCCTGCAGTTTCTCAAAGGTGTGGGACCCCGGCGGTCCGACCTGTTCCGTCGGCTGGGGCTGACCACCTTGAGGGATCTGGTGACCCATTTTCCCCGCCGGTACGAGGACCGGAGGGCCTTCCTGCCGATCGCCCGGCTGGTCCCGGGGCAGAAGGCGACGGTCCGGGGGAAGGTGGCCGGTGCCAGCATCTTCCGGGCCCGCACCGGAACCGTGATCCTCCAGGTGGCGGTCAAAGACGCCACCGGTTCGTTGACGGCTCTCTGGTTCAACCAGCCGTACATGCGCCGATGGTTCCCATTGGGCCAGGAGCTGATCCTGTACGGGGGGGCCGAGCAGGTGGGGCGCCGGCTCCAGATGCTGGTTCCGGAATTCGAGTTGATCTCTCCAGAGAGACAGTCCCCTTCGGGCCTGCCTGCCGGTCAGGCAGGGACAGTCCCTCCGTCGCTTCACATGGGCCGGATCGTTCCGATCTACCCGGCCACCTCCGGCCTGCATCAGCGGGAACTGCGCACGGTGGTGGTGGAGGGGCTCAAGGCGCTTCTTCCGATTTTGACCGATCCGGTTCCGGCCTCCCTTCGTGAGCGGCACAGCCTGCTGGATCTTCCGACCGCCTTGAAGCGGATCCATTTCCCCCCTACGCCGGAAGCCGCCTCGGCCGCTCAGGCCCGCCTGGCGTTCGATGAACTGCTCTGTTTTCAGCTGGCGCTGGGCATCCGGCGCCGGGCCCTTCAGGGGCGGCCCGGCATCTCCCATCAGGTGGGGGGAGAAGGGGTGGAGCGTTGGAAAACTGGCCTGCCTTTCACTCTGACCCCGGGCCAGGAGCGGACGATCCAGGAGATCGCGCAGGAGATGGCCGCTCCCCGTCCGATGAGGCGGCTGGTGCAGGGGGAGGTGGGGTCCGGGAAGACGGCGGTGGCCGCCTACGCGATCGTCGCGGCGGTCCAGTCCGGCTGTCAGGCGGTGGTGATGGCCCCCACCGAGGTGCTGGCCCGGCAACACGCGCTCACCCTGACCCATCTGCTTGCCCCGGTGGATATTTCCGTGGGCCTTCTGACCAGCTCGCTCGATCTCGCTTCCCGCCGGCAGTTGGCGGAAGGATTGAAAAGCGGGAGCTTGCCGGTCCTGGTGGCGACTCACGCCGCACTGGAGCCCTGGGTGGTTTTCAAGCGGCTGGGGCTGGTGGTCATTGATGAACAGCAGAAATTTGGAGTGGACCAGCGGGAGGCGATCCTGAAAAAAGGAGATCACCCGGACCTGCTGATCCTGACGGCCACTCCGATTCCCCGGACGTTGGCGCTGACCCTCTACGGAGAGATGGGGATCTCCACGATCGCCGAGCGGCCGGCTGGGCGGGTTCCGGTGAAGACCCTCTGGATCGATTCGACCCGTCGCCCGGAGGCCTATGCTTTTGTCAAAAAGGAGCTGGAGGCCGGGCGCCAGGCCTACGTGGTCTGTCCCCGGATCGGATCGTCATTGCGAGGAGCGTCAGCGACGAAGCAATCTCAAGAGATGGCTCGCAATGACGTTTTTTCCGTTTCGGAGATGTTCAAGGAGTACCAGCAGGTTTTCGCCGGCTTTCAGGTGGGTCTGCTTCATGGGCGGATGAGCGGAAAGGAGCAGAAAGGGATCTTTTCCGCCTTTAAGGCCGGCGATCTTCAGGTGCTGGTGGCCACCCAGCTCATTGAGGTGGGGGTAGACGTGGCCAATGCAACCGTGATGGTGATTGAAGGGGCGGAGCGGTTCGGCTTGGCCCAGCTCCATCAGCTTCGGGGCCGGGTAGGGCGAGGCAAGCATGAGGGGATCTGCATCCTGATGGCCGATCCGAAGGATCCTTCCAGCGTGGAGCGGCTTCAAACCCTGGTGGAGGTGGGGGATGCCTTTAAGATTGCCGAACAGGATCTCCGACTCAGAGGACCCGGCCAGCTGCTGGGCAAGCGGCAGTCCGGCCTTCCTGACCTGAAATGCCTCCAATGGGCCTGCCAGGGACCGTGGATGGAAATCACTAAAGTGGAGGCAGACTCGATTTTACAGGCTGATCCATCACTATCTATCCCAAAAAATAAGGGTTTAATTTCAGAAATTGAGATAAGATTCCCAAAATTAGCCGAGTCGGCATGCGGATAACAGGCGGACAATGGGCCGGTCTGCCTCTCCAGCGGCCCAAAGGGCCTGCCGTCCGATCCACCTTGGACCATGTCCGGCAGGCCCTCTTTAACATTCTGGCAGAAAAGGTCCGGGAGGCGAAGGTGCTGGATCTGTTCAGCGGATCCGGAGCTTTGGGGATTGAGGCCTTAAGCCGGGGAGCGGCTCACGTCACTTTTGTGGACCGGTCCCCCTTCTGCATCCAGGCGATCCGGGCGAACCTGGAAGCCCTTTCCTTGGCGGCCCTTCACCCTCCCCCCTTCACCCTTCACCGAATGGAGGCTCTGACGGCGATCCGACGGCTGGGGAAGGAAGGCAAGCTGTTCGATCTAATCCTCCTGGATCCCCCTTACGGCCGCGGTTGGGTTAGAATCTCCTTGCTCGCCCTCATCCGGTGTGCTATAGTCACGCCGACAGGGATCGTGGTGGTTGAACAGGAAAAAAGGGATCCCCTGTTTCCTCGGATCGAGGCCCAGGAGGGCCGGCTGACGCTGCAACGGCATCAGCGATACGGGGATAGCGTATTGGCTTTCTACCTCGGACAGTAGACATAGAAGGGCCCGTCTACTGTCCCTATTTTATGGAAGGCAGCGTGAAGGCTTCCTTGCGCAGCGGCCTCTACCCGGGGACCTTTGATCCGGTCACCAACGGCCACATCGATTTGATCCGCCGGGCGCTTCATCTTTTTGAAGAGCTGGTCGTGGCGGTGGCGGTGCATCCGGAAAAGGGAACCCTCTTTCCGGTTGAGGAGCGGGTCGCGATGCTTAAGGCGGCCACCCGCCGGTGGCCGAAGGTCAAGGTGCGGCCCTTTGACGGGCTGGTGGTGGACTTAGCCCAGACCATCGGAGCCGGGGTGATCATCCGGGGTTTAAGGATGCTCTCGGATTTCGAATATGAGTTTCAGATGGCCTTGACCAACCGGAAGCTGGCTCCCCGGATCGAAACGGTTTTCATGATGCCCTCGGAAGAATATTCGTACCTGTCTTCTCGTCTGATCAAGGAGGCGGCCGCGCTGGGGGCCGATGTCCGGGCTTTCGTGACTCCCGAGGTGGCTCGACGCTTAAAAGAAAAATCAGCGAGATACCCGAACAGGGGCTGACCCTGTCGGAGCGCTTCGATCCAGAGAAGATGAAACTGCAGACGCCGGAGCTGCATTTCACCGAACCGGTCCGGATCACCGCTGCTTTTAACCGGGAAGGCAGCTCTGTGATGGTCCAGGTTCAGGCTGTGGGGGACCAGGAGAGGGTTTGCGGCCGCTGCCTGGAGGCCTACCGGGAGCCCTATGACGACCGGTTCACTCTGGGTTACTCGGTAAAGAACCAGTTCGTCCTGGATATAACCGATGACATCCGGCAGGAGATTCTACTGAGCTATCCGATGACATTCCTGTGCCGGAAGGACTGTCAGGGATTGTGTCCGAAATGCGGAAAGAATCTAAACGAGGGACCCTGCTCATGTTCGGGGTAAATTAAATGCCGCTTCCGAAGCGTCGATTTTCCAGAAGCCGCCGGGATAAGCGGCGGCTGCAGCTCCATGTCACTCCGTCCACGCTGACTCGCTGTCCCAAGTGCGGGTCCGATGTGATCAGCCACCGGGTCTGCCCCGCCTGCGGCAGCTACCGGGGCCGCCAGGTCATTCCGGTGGAAGCCAAAGAAAAATCCCGTTGATCCGTATTGCTGTGGATGGAATGGGGGGCGACCGGGCCCCCGGCGTGGTGGTGGACGGAGCCGTCCAGGCGGCCCGGATGCTGGAGGCCCAAATTATTCTCGTCGGTCCCCAAGACCGCCTTTCTGGCGAGCTTTCCCGCTTTCATCCGATTCCATCCAACCTGAAGATCCACCACGCCCCCGAAGTGATCGGAATGGGAGAATCCCCGGCCCTGAGCGTCCGCAAGAAAAGGAATTCCTCCATCTGCCAGATGGTGGAGCTGGCCCGCGAGGGCAAAGCCAACGCCGTGGTCAGCGCCGGCAACACCGGGGCGATGGTGGTAGCTGCCAGCCTGGGGCTGGGTCTTTTGGAGGGGATTGAGCGGCCGGGGATCGCCATTCTGATCCCCAGCCTGAAAGGGCCGGCCCTGGTCATCGATGTGGGGGCCAACATCGACCCCAAGCCGTCCCACCTTCTTCAGTACGGGCTGATGGGCTCGGTCTACATGCGCCACGTGGTGGGAAGGAATAATCCTTCGGTGGGCCTGCTCAACATCGGAGAAGAGGAGTCCAAGGGGACTGAATTTCTGCAGGAAACCTTCAAACTGCTGGAAAGTTCCTCCTTAAACTTCGTCGGGAACGTCGAGGGACGGGACATCTACACCGGGCGCTGCGACGTGATCGTCTGCGACGGATTGATCGGGAACGTGGCGCTGAAAGTGTCGGAGGGGATGGCCTTCGCGCTCAGACAGCTTTTGGTGCAGGAACTCAAACGGACCCTGCTGAATCTATTCGGGGCCCTTCTTCTTCGCCCCGCCTTCAACCGCCTGCGCCGGCAGATGGATTACGCGGAATACGGCGGGGCTCCGCTTCTGGGAGTCAACGGGGCCTGCTTCATTGGGCACGGTTCCTCTTCCGCCAAGGCGATCCGCAACGCCATCCGGGCCGCAGCCAGCTTCGTCACTCATGAAGCGAACCAGTACATCGTGGAGGAGGCTCGTCGCGCGGCGGGCCTGGCTCCTCAGAAATAGCGATGGCCCTCTCGGTCGGAATCGAAGGTTTGGGATTCTACCTGCCGGCTAAGATCCTGACCAACGCCGATCTGGAGAAGAGGGTGAAGACTTCCGACGAATGGATCCGGACCCGGACCGGGATCTCCCAGCGCCGGATCGCCGCGGAGGGGGAAAATACCAGTGACCTGGCCGTCAAAGCGGCCCAGGGAGCTCTCCAGCAAGCCGGGCTAAAGCCGACCGACCTGGATCTGATTTTAGTGGCCACCATGACGCCGGATATGCCCTGTCCGGCCACCTCCTGCATCGTGCAGTCCAAGTTGGGTGCTCCGCAGGCGGCCGCCACCGATGTGGCTGCCGCTTGCTCCGGGTTTCTCTATGGGCTGGTGATCGGCCAGCAGTTCATTGCCAGCGGAACTTACCGCCACGTCCTGGTGGTGGGGGCGGAGGTCCTTTCCCGGGTGGTCGATTGGACGGATCGGTCCACCTGCGTTCTGTTCGGGGATGGGGCGGGTGCTGCGGTGTTGGGACAGACTGAGCAGGGGCAGATCCTTTCCACTTATCTAGGATCGGACGGCAGCGGCGCAGATCTTCTCAAGGTTCCCGCCGGAGGGGTCGCCCACCCGGCCTCCCATTCCACGGTGGACCAGCGGGCCCATTTCCTGAAAATGAACGGGACGGAGGTGTTCAAAAACGCGGTCCGGGCGATGGCGGAGGCCTGCAGAGAGGCGCTCCAGCGGGCGGGGATCACGCCGGACCAGATCGCCTGCGTCATCCCGCATCAGGCCAACATCCGAATCATCCAGGCGGTGGTGGAGCGGGCCGGAGTGCCGCTGGAAAAAGTTTATCTGAACGTCGACCGGTACGGAAACATGTCGGCCGCCTCCACGATCGTTGCTTTCTGCGAGGCGGTCCGGGATGGCCGGGTCAAGAAGGGGGATTACGCGCTCCTGGTGGCCTTCGGGGCCGGCTTGACCTGGGGTTCCTGCGTCCTACGGTGGTAGTTCCCTACGCTTTTCTTTTTCCCGGGCAGGGGGCCCAATTTGTCGGGATGGGCAAGGATTTGGCGCAAGACTTTCCGGCCGCCCGGGCCCGGTTCGAGGAAGCGGACCGGATTTTACAGACCTCTTTTTCCCGTCTGATCTGGGAGGGCCCGGCCGAAACGCTCACCCGCACCGAGAACTGCCAGCTGGCTCTTTACGTGACTTCGATGGCCGCCTTGGCTGCCCTCCAATCAGAGCTTGCGTCAAAAGCGTCAAAAGGGGTCAGGCACTTTCTGACGCCGGGGGCGGCGGCCGGCTTGAGCTTAGGGGAATACACGGCGCTGGCGGCGGCTGGGGCGGTCTCTTACGAGGAGGGCCTGCGGCTGGTTCGGCTCCGGGGGCAGGCGATGGAAGAAGCGGCCCGCCGGCTTCCAGGAACGATGGCTTCGATCCTGGGATTGGATCTGGAGATTCTGGAGCCGATCTGCGCGGAGGCCGGCGCTCAGGTGGCCAACATCAACGCGCCGGGCCAGATTGTCATCTCTGGATCTCCCGAGACGGTCAAAGCCGCTTCTGGAAAAGCTCAGGAGAGGGGGGCCAAGCGGGTGGTTCCGCTGGAGGTGGCTGGGGCTTTTCACTCCCGTCTCATGGAGCCGGCCGCCGCCCGGCTTAAACAGGCGCTGGAGACAGTCTCAATCCGACCGGCGGCCTGCCCGGTCTTGAGCAATGTGACCGGCTCTTTCCACGGAGAGCCGGATCAAATCCGCTCCCTTTTGGTGGATCAGCTGACCCGGCCGGTCCGATGGGACGGCTGCGTGCGGACGATGGCGGATCAGGGAATCCGGACCTTCCTGGAAGTGGGACCTGGCACGGTGCTTAAGGGGCTGGTCCGGCGGATCGCTCCGGAGGCCCAGGTTTTTTCGGTGGGGACGGTCCAGCAGGTTCGGGAGGTGGCCGCCCAATGGGGTTCGACATGGGGTTGATTCGACCTTGACAAAGCCTTCGGGATGGCTATACTGACTTGAAGTTAACGGAGGAAAAAACCACTTATGGGCAATACACAGGATAAAGTTCGCGGAATTATCGCGGAGCAGTTGGGTGTCAAGCTGGAAGAGGTGACCCCACAGGCCTCGTTTATCGATGACTTGGGCGCCGACTCCCTGGACACGGTCGAGCTGGTCATGGCATTGGAAGAGGAGTTCGGGATCGAGATCCCGGATGAGGACGCCGAGAAGATGGCAACCGTCGGGGATGCGATGAAGTACATCGAGGAGAAGTCCGGCCAGAAAGCTTCGTGACGGGTCCTCGTGGATTCACGCCGCCGTGTCGTCATCACGGGCTTGGGAGCGATCTCACCCGTTGGGAATACCCCTCAGGAAGTCTGGACCTCTTTAATTCAGGGCAAAAGCGGCGCGGGCTTCATCACGCTGTTTGACGCCTCCGAATATCCAACCCGGATCGCCGCGGAAGTCAAAAACTTTGATCCGACCCTCTACCTAAGCCCCAAGGAGTCCAAGCACTCCGACCGGTTCGTCCAGTTCGCCGTGGCGGCTGCCAAGCAGGCGGCCTCCGACGCCAAGCTGGACATCTCCAAAGAGGATCCTCATCGCGTCGGGGTCTGGATCGGAACCGGGATGGGGGGATTGGCCACGATTGAAGAGGGCTATCGGGACCTGCAGAAGAAAGGTCCCGCGAAAGTGCGACCCTTCTTCATCCCCATGATTATCTGCAACATGGCCCCAGGGCAGGTGTCGATCAGCCTGGGGGCCAAGGGCCCGAACTCCTGCACCGTCAGCGCCTGCGCCTCCTCCGGCCACGCCATCGGAGACGCCACCAAGATCATCCAGCGGGGCGACGCCGAGGTGATGGTAACCGGCGGCACCGAATGCGCGATCACCCAGCTGGGGGTGGCCGGCTTCTGCGCGCTCAAGGCCCTGTCCACCCGCAATAACGAGCCCCAGGCCGCCAGCCGCCCCTTCGATAAGACCCGGGACGGCTTCGTGATCGCCGAGGGGGCTGCGATGCTGGTGTTGGAGGAGCTTGAGCATGCCCGAAAGCGGGGGGCCCGGATTTACGCAGAGGTAGTCGGTTACGGGGCCACCAGCGACGCCTATCACGTCACCGCTCCCGACCCTGACGGAGCCGGTGCCGCCGCCTGCATGAGGATAGCCCTGCAGGACGCGGGACTCAAGCCCACGGATGTTTCCTACATCAACGCCCACGGCACCTCCACCCCGCTTAACGACAAGATTGAAACCAAAGCGATCAAGCAGGTGTTCGGGGAGTACGCCACCAAGGTCCCGGTCAGCTCCACCAAGTCGATGACTGGCCACCTGCTGGGGGCGGCCGGGGCGATCGAGTTCCTGGCCTGCGCGATGGCGCTCCAGGATCAGATCATCCCTCCAACCATCAATTACAAAACTCCGGACCCGGAATGCGACCTGGATTACGTGGCCAATCAGGCCCGGAAGGCGAAGCTCAGTGTCGTGGCCAGCAACTCGCTGGGTTTCGGCGGCCACAACGTCACACTGGTGGCTCGGAAGTTTATTGGGTAACTGGAAGCTGTCTCATCAATGTCATCCTCGCGAAGCTTGTCCTCGACTGTCCCCCTGAAAAGGGGGATCGAGGAGCGAGGATCAAATCCCGTCGGATTCCCGCTGGAGCCTGCCCTCGACTCCGATCGAGGGTTTACCCTCGACTCCGATCGAGGGTTTACCCTCGA
>CAYJTC010000037.1:0-14812 GCA_964372955.1 uncultured Planctomycetia bacterium
CACCGGGGACCAGCCGCTTCCGCTGGACCGGGCCATTTCCTCTTCCTCGATATCCAGGGCCAGCCGGCTGTTCAGGATGGCATCCAACTGATCCCGAATTGCTTTGTCGGCCAGAAGTCCGGTGATCACCTGTTTGCCCTGGCCGGCTGTCTCGTCGGCTTTCTTTCCATTGAATGAGATCGGCAGATAGCCGAATTGAACGGCCTCCACCTCTTTGCCGGTTCCCAAACGGGGCTGGGGGATCAAGACCGTCAGATTCCCCTCGAACAGATCGGTGAGGGTTCCAAGAACCTGGTCCCTCCTGCTCTTATCCTCCGGCAGACGGGTGCCGGCCGCCACAACCCAGACTTCCCGCCCTTCCCTCTGAAGCTCCAGGACCTTCTCCATCCCCTCGTCGGTCCAGCCCACTGGAAGCCAGTCGCCGGTGATCGGATCCTGCTGGCCCAGAAGCACCACAACCGCCCGCTCTCCTTGCCCAGTCAGAACATAGCCGGGCCCCTGCTCCGTTTCCAAAGGAGCCAGCGCCGGCTTGGCCACAGGAGGCGGCTCTTCAATCTTGGCTTCCGGCGGCGGGACGCCGAACCGCTTAAGGGGAATAATCTCCTGGCTTGGGCCGCGGAGGACCTTCTGCCGATCGGCCGAGGCCGCCATTTCAGGCCCCACCATCTGCGCGACAACCCCTTCCATCGCGACAGCCGCCTGCAGGCCTTCCACTTTCCCTCTCTCGGCCATCACCTGATCCAGAACAGCATGATCTTCCACTCTCGCGGGAGAAACCCATTCGGCCTGCGCCGAGGGATTCACTAAGGGAGGATTCAGGACGCCTCCCATGTCCATACCCGCGGAGAGTAAATTCCGGTCTCCCAATTCCTCAACCTTCGGCCGGAAACGCCTCTCCTCCAGCCCGGCCGCTGCTGGGTCCGATCTCATCCAGTCGGACTGAAGGAACGCTTTGAAATTCCCCTGGTGGGCATCCAGCAGCGCCCGGGCCTTCTCCCAAGGAATCGTGTCCACCTGGGCTCCGTTCTCGGCCTGGATCCTAAACGTCTGACCCCCGGAGGCCCTGCGGTGGGCCTCCGCCTCGAGCTCCTCTCCCGGAATGAACCGGGACGGCTGCAATCCCTCCGCGGTAAGGGGAATCACCAGCGCCCCCTTGGCGAAACTGCCTCGGGCTGCCCGGGTGGACTTGGCGATCCATCGGCCGGCAGAGGCCACCACCGTCAGGAAGGCCTCCGGCCCTTCATCTACCCCTAGGGAGAAGAATTCTCCCTCGGAGTGGGTGTGGATCTCGATGAGCTCAAGCGGATAGACGGTGGGCAGAGCCAGCAGCATCACTTGGTGCCGGCTCCCTAATCGGAAGAAGATCTCGGACCCGTTTTTGTCCAGGATCAGCATGCTCTCCCCCGAGAGAGACCTGGTCTTTTCCAACGTCTCCAGCAGGTCTGTTGAGTCGGGGATCTTCAAGGTGACCGGAGAATGCTCTTCTGGAGACTCTCTTTGCTGCAGGGTTTTCATGAAATGAGAGATCGATTCTTCTACAGGGATAGGGCGTAGTCGGGCAAAAGCCAAGAGGACCATTTCAAAGAGGGGATCCGCCTCCTGCCAGGAGACGGAAAGGGGCGTTTGGGCGGAACCGGCGATATGAGACAGCTCCTTATAGGCCTTGGCGAGGATCCGGGTATCCGCCAAGAAGGTCGGCGGGGCTCGTCCGGCGGCGATGGCCGCCAGTGCCTCCCGGTATTTCCTGAGATACTCCGATTGAGTAGCTGGTGAGATCGAGAAGGTCACCGGCCAGAGGATCCCCTCGCCGCCGTCAGTCAAAAGGGTCGCGTGAAGCCCGGAGGTCTCCTGAAAGATCGTCTCCACCTTCCTTAAGATCTCGGCTCGGCGGCCGGCATCTAGATCCAATACCTCTCCCAGCGATTTCTCCTCCAGCCCGGCCGTCTGAGGCCTGGCTTGCCTGCTCCTACGCCACTGCTCCTGCCGCTGGAGTCGCTCGATGTCCTCCCCTAAGGCAACCGGTTGAATGAGCTGGGCCATTTCCGTAATGGCCGGCTTAAGCCGCAGGATCCGGTGTTTGCCGTACAGGTGAAGCAGGTCTACCACCCGGCGATGTCGGGCGATGGACTCCAGCGGATCCACTTGATAGGTGCCGAAAGGTCCCCCGATCGTCCGGGCAAAGACGTTCCGGAGATCCACCACCTCAGTCACTTCCCCGATGCCGTCTGACTCCTTCTCTGCCACCGCCACCTTCGCGGCGGAAACAGATCCTTTCGGATCAATCATCCATCCTTTCAGAAGCTGTTTCCGGACCGCCGGCTCGGCCAGCGTTCCACCCACAAACGGCTTGCCGCGCAGGGGATTGGCCCGATAATCCTGGTTCATCCGGAACAGTTGCCGGGCCAAGGCTCCATTCAACTGCCGGTCTCGGGCCTCGCAATAGAGGTAGACACACAGGGCGTCGATCTCGCCCGGCGCGTAGAGAGTCCCCTCAATCAGTTTCTGATAGAGCTGGGAGGCGGTGAAGGCGGTGAACAGATACCGGTGGACCCCGGCTCCCCACCGGTCCCTGGTATCTACTTGATCTGGCCGCTGGAAGGCGCCGGCCATCTGGGCAGCGAACTGTTCCAGTTCCCGTGCGCCCTCTTCTGTCTCCATATCCCTGGCCGTGGCCGCCAGCGCCCCTTCAAACTGTTCTGCGGCTTCTCCAATCTCGCCCCCCATCTCCCGGATCGCCGTGGCCAGCCTCATCCCCTTGTAGAACTGGATCGCCCGCTTGGCCGACCCTTCATCGTTAATCCGCTCCTGGGTCCGGGCCTCCTCATCGGCCAGTTTCTGCCCGGAGACAGCCGGGGAGCCGGGCTCCAAGACGTTCTTCATCATCCGCATCCAGTTGTACAGGGTGTCTTCGGCCAGAGCCAGCTTAAAGTCCAGCGCCCGGCTGAACAAAAGGTTAAGGCCCGTTATAACGGCGGTCCAACCTTCCCGGATCAGCCGCAGAATCATCGGGAAGGAGACCCCGGCCACATCCCCGGTGGCAATCCGGGTAAACAACGGGAGCCGGCCTCCGACCAACCAGGAGAGTTTCCCTGGCGCCAGGGCAGTCCCTGCTTGGAAATCATACTCCATCCGGTCAATCAATCCTTCCGTCAGGAAGGGGGAGCATCTCTTCCAGAGGCTGATCAGATAAACGTCCAGAGAGCGGGGGATGTCGATCACCAGCCGAAGGACCCAGAAAGTGGCGTTGACCAGAGCATTGATACTAGAGAAGACCAGCAACCCCGCGGCGCCGGCCGCCAGCGCGGTCAGCCCCCCCGCGGAAACTCCCACCGCGCTTAAGATCAGCGCCGTCACCCCTGCGCCGGCCGCGATTCCGGCAATCATCCCGATCCCTTTGGGGATCCAGGGATTTCCATCCAGATCGAACAGCCGAAGGATTTTATAAACGATCTCGTCCACCAAGCTGCTGACCGCCGCGAAAACCAGGATTCCCGCCGCGAGGGTCCCCCCCAGTGCGGCCGCCCCCAGGCCGGCCTGCGCCGTAGCGGCTGACCCCAAAAGTCCCTGGGTCGCCAGGTACCCGAAATATCCCCCGGCCAACAGAGCCGGCACCTCCGGGATCCAGCCGTTGAGCGTCAGCAGGACCTTCCGGCCCACCCAGGCCAGCGGCCACTGAATCAGGATTCCGGGGATTAAGGAAAGGGCTCGCAGCCCCTCTCCCCGCATTCCGTGGTCCACCTCCGTGTCCGGCCGCGTCCCGAACATGCTGGAGAGGGCCGCCCGAACCGCCACCGCCATGACCAGGATCCAGACCGCCCAGCCGGCCACACCGCTTAAGGCGGCAAAGGTTCCCAGGCCGGCCATCCATCCCGAGGCGATCGGGGCCCCGATCGCGGCAAGCCACCCTCCTCCCAACAGACAAAGAGCCGCCCCTCCCAGGCGGTTGACCCCACCCTGGAAAATCATCCTCACCAGATGCTGGGGCCAGCCCTCCAGAAAGTTCCCCGGGATCAGGCGGTGAACGTTGTCTGCCAGCCAGCTGATCTCGTAAGCGATGAAATCGAAGAAGAATGCCGCCGCCAGGACTCCGAGAAAGATCCCCGCCCCGACTGGAGAGGCGATCGTGATCCCGGCGAATCCCGCCAGCCCCCATTTGAGCGCGAAGAACCCGGCCGCCGCCGTCGCGCCGGCTAAGATCACCATCGTTCCTCCCAAGCGCCGACCCTCGTCGATGGGCCGGATGCGCCCCCCGTGCCGAAGCGGGGGACTCAGCAGCAGCCGCCACCAGGTAAGCGGGTCCCGGCTGATTCCCAGTTCCCTGCGGGTCATCGCTCCCGCGGTGCGGGCGATTTCCTTGGTGTCCGGCTGCAGGTGGGAGTGCCTTCGGTAAAAGTCGATATACGCCGCGCCGGGTGTTTCGCCGATCCCTTGGAGGGTTGTGCTCCACTCCTGCTGGAGTTCGGGGGTCCAGTTGGAGCAAACCCGGACGCCGACATTCACCGCCTCGGAGAACATCCCCCAGGTCCTTCCCCGCTCCCGGTGCACCTTCTTGTCGGCCAGCCAGGCCTCCACCCTGCTCCCCGGCGGGTATCGCCGTTCAGAGGTTGGAATGGAACGCAACCCCACCAGCGGCACGTCCGGCGAGTCACTGCCGGCGTACATGTAACGGGGAACCTCCTCCCCGACGGCCAAATGCTCTCTTTGAATGATCCGAAGGATCGCCTCCTGGGCCTGCTGACGCTCCCGCCCCTTTAAGCGACTCAATCCTTTGCGGACCTGCCGGGCATACCGCGCCTCCCAGGCCTCCCGGGGACGGTTCTTATCCTGGTTGTACTGCTCGGGGCTGCCCGCCCTTCCTAAGTTCACCGCCACCTCATAAACCCTGGCCTGCCTCAAGAGATCCTCCCCCTGCCGGACAAACTGAACATAGTCTGGATCGGTCCGGACATCCCCAGGCAGAGGCGGAAGACGATTGGGACCGATGAGAGACCTGAACCGGCCCTCCGTCGCCCTGCGGGTCAGGCGCAGGATCTCCTGGGGGTCGTGCGAGGCCTCCGCGGCTTCCGTGACCGCGTCTTTGCGCAGCCCATAATAAGAGGCAACATGGCTGGGATTCCTGAAGAGCCATTCAATGGGAAGCCGGGAAAAGATGATCAGAAGCCAAGGCAGCGCTGCAAACGGGGTTGGAATCACTCCAAACAGCATTAGACTCCCCAAGACCGGACCCAAAACATAGGCAAACCAGTACGGAACCGAACGCAGGGCTCCCAGCCCATCGATCCCTTTCCCCTTCTGGACCGCATCCTTGGCCGCTTTCAGGAAACTGGGGAGATTCTCATACCTGGCAAACCGGCGGCCGGTAAACCAATCTCCCAGCCGCCAGAGGCCCCGTCTGAATTTCGCGTACAAGCTGCCAAACGGCTTGTGTCCTTTGGAAGGGCCGATCAGCCGGACACCGGCTGGCAAGGGATCCCCCGGCCGGCGCCAGATCCCATCGGAACAAAAAACGGAGGCCTGTTCCCAGTGGGCCTGATTGGCCGCCTCCTGAGCTTGGTTGCGCCCCTCCACCACCGCCTCGCGGGCCCTCTCGGTTTTCTGAAAAGTCTCCTCCAGGCCCGCCGCCTGCGCGAAGGGGGAGGCGAACTCCACCTCGCCGTTTTGTGGGTTCACCCTTGGGTCAAACCGGAAGCTGGATTTCTGGAACAGGATCGGCATGGCGGCCCCCATCCAGAAGGCCTTGGTAGGAGTCCCCAGGTCGGCCATCCGCCCGGCGGCGTTTAACCCCTCGAACTTCACCTCCACTTTCATCGGGTGGTTATCTCTGACTATCTTCCTGTCTTTGACGGAGTAGCTGACCGGGTAGTAAAGGTAGTTCCCTAACGGCCCCAACATCCGGATCACCGCATGCCCCATGTCAAACTGCTGAGTCCCAAGGGCGTCGGTGTCGGAGATCGGGTACTCGCCGGGCCCTCCTTCCATCGCCTTGTCGTCCCAGTCACGGAAAATGATCCGGGTCGGACGGGCCAAAGGACCCACGCCGGAGCTGACGTTTGAAGAGTCGGTGAGCTCATCGACTATCAGGGTATCCATCGGCTCGCGCAAAGACTGAAGGGCAATTGCCGCCTGCCGGTCCCCTGCATGGGCTCGCTCCTGCAGATCCTGCTCCAGCTCTTCATAGGACCGATGCTTGCGCAGGTAATCCCGGGGCTGGAGGGTATTGGGATCCAGATGAAGGGTGTCGGCTCCCAGGGCTTTCATCAGGGTGGCCCGGTGCCCTTCCATCCAGCGACCCATGACTTCGTTCACGAATTTCTCCGGGTCGTTCTCCATGTCGGAGCTGACCCCTTTGAGAATGATGATGCTGTTCATCCCCTCCTGAAATCCCCTGGCAAACCGGAAGTCCATGGCGATCACATACTGAAGCCCTTGCGAGAACCAGAGGACCGGAACAATCACCAATCCCAGCGGCCCGTAGAAGGAGTAATATTTCACCTTGAACAGGTCCCGGTTCAGACGCGGGTAGGTGTAGATGGCCGGCTGGGCGGTCACTTTGGTGGGATCCACCTCCAACTGCCGCATCAGCTCCCTGACCGTCCAGTTCAAGGTGCCCTCCTCCCACTGAGCCGACTGGTCCTGCTGCCAGAGGATCCGGATCTCCTGCGCCTTGATGCTCATCCCTTTGATCAGCCGGTCCGCCTGCTTCGGGTGGCTGTTGATCAGAGCCTGCAGGTAGGGGAAGGAATGGCCCGCCTGCGTCAGGGCGGCCACCTCGGCGGCCACATTCCAGCCAGCGGGAGGATTCCCCTGTTCCACCTGCGCCCGGACGGCCTGGTCCGACAGGCGCTGGGTTCTCAAATAAACATATTCCTCCTCCACCTGGTTGAGTTTCGACCGGCTCATCCGCCGGTTGTTCATCTTCGGCTTTCCGGTCCGGGGATCGATCACAAACTGCCCCGCGTTGGGCCCCTGCTGATAGACCTCCGGGATCCCGGCGCTGCCGATCTCCGAAGGCCGGACCCCCCACCAATCCCGCAGCGTTCCTTTGACTCTTCGAAACAGGGCCGAAACCCACTTGTAGGTCAGGAACGCCAGGAACAGTTCCGTGATCCTCTGGTAGAGTATCGGAGAGGTCAGAAAATTGACCATCGCCTCCGCGTTGACCGCCGGCAGGAACCTCTCCAGAAAGGCCTGCATCGCGCCGGACTCCGCCGCCACCCCCAGCCCCCGGAACATCAAAGCCACAGGGATGGACAAACCGGCCACGACCGCCGCTTTTAGCCAAGGCCATCGTTCAATGTGGATGCCCACCAATACCGCCGTCCCATCCTCCCGTTTCTCTGCTTTTCCAAACCATCGATCCACCTTCGCCAAACCTAAGGAACTAAACAAATCCAGGATCAGCTCCAAGCCGATGTAAACGGTCAAAACGCCTAAGATCACCCCCCCGGCCGAGAGGCCGAAACCTCCGATCAAGACGGTGGCTACACCGACTGCCGCGGAGAATAAGACCCCTCCCTCGGCGAAGAACCGACTCATGAAGACCGCCAGCCGGAAGACCAGGTAATACTGAAGCGCCTTCATGACAGTCAGCGCCCCCAGCCCGGCCCACCCCCCGCCTAAGACCCCGATGGTCAGCGCCAGTGCGGCGGCCACCACTGCCGCCACCCCATTCTCCCGGGCCCAATCCACCAATCCTTCTTTCCCACGGTCGCGCCCGATATGGATCAGGTGGGAAACGACCATGAAAACCACGGCGGCACCCGCCGCCCAGAGGGCCCAGGCGGGAAAGGCCCGTGGAATCTCGCTTAAGTTCAAACTCAGGAACCGTGTTCCTTCCTGTGCCAGCCAGGCGGCCGCCGTCATTCCCACCGCGTGGATTTGATAGGTGAAGGCGACTACCGCCGCGGCAGCCAACCAGACCAGCCGCCCGAAGTTGGCTATCCGCCGGATTCCGTTTCCGACCCAGTCCAATAGGGCCAGCGGGCCGGTGGCTATCTGATTGACCGGATCGCTGACGAACCATGGGACTTGACCGTCGATGCCTCTGGAAATCGTGGCCCCCGGCCGGTTCAGCCAGCTGCTTAAACGGGGCACCAGAGCCCCCGGACCGTCCGCCACCCACTTGGCCAAGAGCGGAACGACGATCAGCAGCTTGACCGCCCATCCTTCCCAGGTCGTCCAGGTTCCAGTTCCCAGGAGAGCGGACAAGACCGGCCCTAAAACCCACAGGGAGGTCAGCCCCATGGCATTTGCGGCGTTTAGGCAGGCAGCCGGCAGTCCAAATCCCATCAGGGGAGCCAGGAACGGCACCTGCGCCATCAGATAGAGGAGCCCTACGGTGATCGCGGTGACCTTGATGAAGTTGGCGATCCGGCTGTTCCAGAACCTCCACTGAAGCGGGTTCAGGCTGAACCAATGGACCGGATTGCGGGTCAGATTCGAGGCCGCTGGCGTAATCACCCGGCGCTGGGACCGCCGCCAGGACCTTACTGTGTTCGTGACCGCCCGGGAAACGGCCGCCGCCAGCCCCGCTCCCACCGCGAACCAAGCCAACAGGCGACCGGTCTTCTCAGATTCCCGGCTGTAGGGAGGGCCAGTCTGCAATTCCGTGGTGTTGACCACCTGAAGCTCTCCTTCCTTGGAGTGTCCTGCCGGGTAGCGTTTCAAGTCCTTGACCTGCTCTGGAGCGGTGGCATCCGGTGCTAAAATCTTGGCCGTGGGCAGCGGATCCTTTGGGCGGATCGTCAACTGGATCCCCTGCCCCTTCTGCGTGAGAACCCGGAATTGGTCCCAGCGGCTGGCCTCCTCCTGGTCCTCCAGATACCAGAGTTCCAGCCGCTTGACGCCAAAGCGCAGCCCCATCCGGCCGTACTGGTTCTCCAGTTGAAGCTCGACCGGCAGATCCCCCACCTGGACCGGCCTGGAGAGGGCAACTTCGGTGTGTTTGCGCTCCAAACGTTTCGCCTGGTGGCTGTCGTCGTCCACCCAGTAGATCAATTCGTTATGGAACCGGTCCCGGCCCAGATGCAGGGTATGCCCGCCGGGCCCGAAGGTGACCACCCGGTGCTCATCCAACCTGACCTCCTTGCCCTCCACGCGGACGGCAACGAGGGGCCCCTCCGCAAAGTGGAGCCGCTGGTCCCCCACAGAGATCCAGTTTTCTACCGGATCTCCTTTCTGGAGGGGGGTGATCGGGTTGAGCGGATGGAATCCAACCTCTCCCTCCACGGTGAGAATCGGCACCGCCTGAAGCTGAGGTTCGTTGGCCACGACCGGCAGCCCGGTCTGCGGCGTCACCTGAACATTGAGGGCCACCGGATTGGCGGGGCTGTCCCCCACCTCCAGATCCCGGATCTGCAAATTCAGCGGCTCCCTGAAATTGAACTGGCTGGGCATCGCCGGGTAAACCAGAGAGTAGAGCCCCCGCTGGGCGTCAAAGAGGCGGAAATGGATGTCATAGCCGCGGGTCAAGTCCCGCCCTGCGGCCTGCTCTGCCGCCAGGCTGTAATGCCCGGTGGTGAAAGGGACCACCTTGCGCAGGTTCAACGCCCGAATGGGGATGCCGCGAACCGGGATCCGAAGGCGGGTCAGCTCCCGGAACTGGCGGCCCAGCCACTCGGGAGTCACCACACCACCCCGGGAGAGCCCCACCTTCACCGCGGGGCCGACCAGATCCTTCATCAGGGTCTCCACATCCTGGCCGTTCTTCGGATCCAGCAAGGGACAGTTCTTGCACTGGTCGAAGGTCAGGACCGCCAGCCCCAACGGGCGCTTGCCCCACGCGTCGCTGCGCGCTCTTTCCAACTCCCGGAGCAGATCTCCGGAGTCGGGGATGCCGGTTAAGTCGTGGATCTGAGGAACCTGGAGCTGAATCCCCCCTCCTCTTACTGGGGTCGGCTGGTCGTTGTCTCCCAGGAAATAAAGGGGCCCTTGCGCGTTTTGATAGATGAAGGCGATTCCCGTTCGTTCTTCCTCCCTGAAATGCTTCCGACTGTTCATGACAGCCGTCAAGAAGAGGCCGTTGATTCGAAACTGGGGGACCTCGGTCAGATTCTTGAGAATCCGGAAGAAGTCCTTGACTCCATCCGGGTCATCTTCCGGCAGCTTCTCTTTCCACCGTTTCTTCCCATCCTCCGCGACCCGGGCGTCCTTGGCGTCTACCAGGAATCCGATCTTGAATCCCTTCGCACGGGCCTCCTGCATCAGGAGATCCAGCCGCTGAACCGCCGGGTAACGGGCCAGCTGTTTGTAAAATTGGGTTTCCTGCTGATGGAGATTTTGCCCCAGGCGAATATCCCGGCGCAGTTTTTGGACCTCCTTGACCAGCTCCACCAGCTCTGGTGACTCCACGAGCAGGTGAGTGATTCCCTGCTGATCGTGCGTCCCCGCCAGGCCGCGGATGAACTCCGCCGGATCCTGCTTCTTCTCCAGCCGGGTTTTAAGACAGAAGTCCCGGTCGAGGGCATACCGGTTCAGCCGGGAAAGCCGGTGCTGTTCCATCGTCCGCCGGACCTCCTCCTCCAGCCTCGACCGGAAGGCCGGATCCCTCAGGCGCTCCTCCAGCTTGATCAGGTCGTAGGCGGCTCCGGTGGCGTCGGCAATTTCCCGCTCGCCGGCTTCGTTGATCAGATAGAAGGCCTCAAAGACGGAGACGTGTCGAGGCAGACGTCCCTTGCGCCGGAAAGGATCCGGATTCGAACGGGAGCCGGGGTCCCGTAGGATGTTGCTGTCATCATGGCCGATGAGAAGTTCGAGAGAGACGGTCCGGGTTTCCCCCCGGGGGACGAGGATCGTGTCCCTTGGGTTAATTTCCATCGGCTCCCCGTAACCGGTGTGTGGAAACATCCGCAGGTGCCCTTTGAACTCTAGGCTATTGTCATTGCGGACTGTGATGAACCAGTAAAGGTCGTAGCCGTTGGAAGGAAGCTGGGTGATCCGGGCGTCATTCTCACGGCGGCGAGCCTTCGTCTCTTCCGGCAGGTCGTTGACGATTTCATCCGCCAGGATGTCCGGATCCGGCGCGTATTTCTCCCCGGGCACGATCCTGCCGTGTTCGAACCCCTCCTCCGCAGGCAAACGAACCCCTCGTACTTTGACCGATCCTTGAGCATTTCCCCTGACGGTGATTCCCTCCACCCGGACGGAGGGGTGCAGGGCGATTCCAGCGGAGCCGGTCTCCCGGCGCAGCTTGGCAACGAGCGTCCCCTCTGGGTAAACCCGGCCCGGAGTCTTGGCCGGCAGGGCCGACTTGGGCGCAACCATTCCGCGCTTGAACGGCTGCTCGGCCCCCTTCACATCGGCCTCCAGCTCGATGACATTCTCCAGGAGTTTCAGCGCCTGAATCTCCTCCCCGGGATTTAAGACCACCTCTTCGCCCAGCTTGGAGGGATCCACGGCGATCCGCTGGATCTGGGTCATCCGGGCCTTCTCTCCGAACTGGGTGCTGTACTTGTGCAGGCCCAACGCAAAGAGGGTCCCCAGGTCCGGGCCAAGGATCAGCATGTCCGGATGGAAGGCGGCTCGGAACCGGCCCAGACGGATGGACTGCAGGGTGGTCTGGTAAATCGTCTCCAAGAAGGCCGCCTGAGCGCCTGTTCCCACAGCGCCCGAAGAGATTCTCTGCGCGGCACGCTCCTGCGTCTTCCGGGCCCGATCCTCCTTCGTCAGGGTAGCTCCGGAAGCTTCGTACTTGGAGGGAAGCAGCGGGGATTGGGCCGACAGAAACGTCACGGTGGCCGCCGCCGTTTTCTTGATTCGATTGAGATATTCCTGAAGTTCTCGGCTGGCCATCCATTCCCGATCCGCTCCCCCCTGTTTGAGGAACGGCAGGAGCACGGAAGGAACATCCGGGGTGTGCAGGAAATATTCCCCGTTGAAGCCAGCAGCGGGCTGATTCTGGCGGCTGTTCCTTAAGGCCCTCTCCAGGAGCTTCCCCGTCTGGGCGGTCCGCTCCCCCACCGGCTCGTCGACGCGGTTTGGATCCCGCCAGAGGGTATCCTGAGCCGCCTTTGGATCTCCTTCTTGGGGTGGGCCGATGTCCACCCCGACTCCGTAGGTTACATTCTTCAGGAGCTGCTGATGTTCCGGAAGCTTGCGGTCTGCCTCAAAGAAGTCCCGGATGGCTTCGCCCTGCCGGGCAATCTCGGCGGGGCTGTCGGCGTACGTCATGAAATTGAGCCGCACTCCCTCTGGAATCTTCAGATGGTTCTTCCGGCAGAATTCCAGGAAGGGAACGGCCCTTCCCGAGGCGTCAACGACGTGGGTCGGGACAAACAGGGTGATCTCTACCCCCTCGAAATATTTGCGCAGCGCCCGTTGTCCGAAGGACCGGTGAAGGAGCTTCTGAGTCTCCTCTGCTATCCAGAAGATGTTTCGCCAGTAGGAGGGGGCCTCGTTGGGATCATAATCGGCCAGAGTGATCGGCTCCACGTCAAACGCCACCCGGATGATCTTGTCGGGGTCGGGCCAGAGCGCGCCCGTAGAAGCTAAATCCCTTAAGGTAAAGAGGGCGTCATCCGGATGAATCGCCATGGTGGGATTCCCCAGGTTGGAAACCACGCGGATCCCGTGCCTCTGGGCCTGCAGGCGAAACTCCGCCAGCCTCTCCACTGTCCAGCGCCGGAAGGGGCTGATTACCCCATAGGGATCGATATAGATCTGGGAGTGGAATTGACGAACCGGCTGGTCTTTTTTAAGACCCGCCTCTTTCTTGATTCCCTCAAAGAGAAATGGCCAGAGCGCCTCATCCATCAGCCAGGGAGCGTACAGGAAATAGCTGCGAAGCTGGGCGCTTTGCGGAGCGTATCGAGGGGTCCTCCAGTGGCTCCAGACCTCCTCCTTCGCCAGGTCCGCCGGCGGGATTCCCGCAGGCAGCCCTAATTGTTTCTTCGTCCAGTTCGATCCGGCCTCCACCATTCCGTCAACGAGCTTGCCCGTCTCGTCCGCGAAGGCGGTCCAGAAAGGCATCGGATGGGGCTCGCCCCGCGGTTCCTCCAGATAATTCGGAACCGACGCCATCACCGATCCATCCTTCAGGTCCATGACAAGAGAGTTCCGCTCCTGAAGGAACCCCAGGCGATCGATGGAGACGCCCCCAGCGCCGGCAGCCGGCACCTGCTGGGGGACAAGCGGAGGCTTCGCGGGGGCCTGGGCGGCCGCGGGAGAAGCTCCCCCTCCGGACAACGTCAGCGCCGCTGCCGCCGTGCCCAGAGCAATGGCTTTTACCGCGTCCCGTCGGGTCATCCCAGAAGGAACGGCCGATGCAGGAATCTCTTCCAGCCCGGCTCGCTGGTTCCAAAGATTTGGATTTCTTGAAACCTGATTCCGGTGGGGATGGGGCAGCTGGAGCCAGGCGACCACCATTGGACTCATCGGCCGCTGCGCGGAAGAGGGCCGGACCGATTTCTCTTCTTGAAGCGCATCTTCCAGACCGGCCTTGACGGAGTCTTTGGCTTCCTCCACCTGCTTGCCCCGCAGGGTTTCATCCTCAGCGGCCTGCCATGAGCTTGTCGAATGGGCCCAGCCGGCCGGCAGGATCGAGGTGAAGGCGAAGGCGAACGTGGTGGCGGCGGCGATCCCTTTCAGCCAGGGCCGCCACCGGGGCGCACCGGCTTGTACCAGGACCCCTTTCTTTAGATGCAAAATATTTAGTTTCAATACACCTCCACCCTGTGATACTCTAGAGGTGAGATGGCTGATCTGGTTTTCACCGAACGCAGGCGGGATCTGGTCGCCAAGACGCTGGCCGATCTGCTGAAGATCGCTGTCGCCGCAGCCCTGGCGAGCAAGCTTTTTATCGAGTTCCCCGCGCCAGCTCGACTGGCTCTGGCGACGGTTACTCCCTTGCTTTTGGTTGCGGCGTTTTTGATCTGCCCGAAAAACGGACAAAAGGAGAGAACGGAATGATGGACACAGCCACTTTGGTGATGATAACGCTCCTGGCTTCTGTCTTTGCAATGATGGCCTGGTTCTGGTTGGAACAGTACTTTCATTACCGCAAGCGAACGAAGCATTCCCATTAGGTTGGGGATCCCGCCCACCCTCCCGATCTTCCAGTTTTGACCTTCTGAACCAACTCACCAGACCACTGACCTCTCTCCCTGTCAAAAGTGTCAAAAGGGGTCAGGCACTTTCTGACGGGCACTTTTTGACGGGAACCTGTTGTGACTGCCTATCTTACATTAAAAAGATTTAATAATGAAATTATAATATCGAACTAATATCTGATTAAAACAGTTCCGCCTAAAGGTGTCATCCTTTAGGCTGAACCGGCTGCTTCTTATATTGAGGCTTATCTACCCTAAGTATACTCGACGATGACCCCAAAGACAAGTATAAATAACAATAATAATATTACTACTAACACACCTTGCCTTTACGCCAGGGTCGGAACATACAGCCGCATCCTCTCCAGCAGCTCCCGGAACTCCGCCTCGAACTCCGGATCGTCGGTCTTAGGCCCAACCATGGCCCGGAGCATCTCCTCCAGAACCTGGCGCAGTTGAGTCGGGCTGACCGTCCGGATCGTCAGGCCGAACTCCCGCCCGAATGCCTCGAACTTCGGGTCACTGCTCAACACATGGACCGTCGCCTCTTTCGGAACCTCCTTCTGGAGAGTCTCGAACATCTGGTGGAGATCCTTGAAGATCCTCAACGACCGGTTCTTCAGAGGAATGGAGTCCCACGTCGAGCCGAACAGCAGAGTCCGCTCGGCCAGCGGCTTTGGCATCTGGATGAGGAACCGGTCGAACGCCTCCCGTTCATCGGCATCGAGATTCTTCCGCAGCTCGGCCGGCACCACCACCCGGTCCTG
>CAYJTC010000038.1:0-14295 GCA_964372955.1 uncultured Planctomycetia bacterium
GATCAAACTCTCCATAAATAGAAGTAGTTTGTCAGCTCCATCATCTTAAAGAACGCCCATTTCGGACGTCGTCAGGAAATCAGGGTCAAACATCCAGGTTGTCAAAGAGCTCACCACAGAAAGCACAGAACAGCCACCGATTCCACAGAACCTTCCGGTGTCTCTGTGTCCTCTGTGACGCTTCTGTGTCCCCTGTGTAAAAAACAAGGGCGTCGAAGTCGACGCCCTCATCCGCCTTTACTTTTGGCGGAAGGAACCTCTCTTCTTCGAGCTGGCTCTAATTATTCAAATGTGTCAAAGAGTCGTCTCAAGCGAGACTGGTCTCCTCCAAACACATTTTTATACCATCCACCAGCAAGACTGTCAAGCCCCTTTTTTCGGGGGCTCTTCCTCCCAGCCAGCCCCGGACTCTTCCACGACCCGGCCGCTTCTTAAGTCCAAGGTGCTCCGGCCGACATGGAACATTTCCTCTCCCCCAATCCGCTTCTGCCGCCGGGCCCGCCTCGAGGGAGCCGGCTTCCTTCCGGCGGAGAATTTCTCGTATTCATCCAGCTGGACGGTCTTGTCCGACCCAACGGTGATCTCGAAGCATCGGGAAATCCAGAACCGGTGTTTTCCAGGGGGATATTCCATCCCATCCTGGAACAGCTCGATCAGAAGTTTGCGATCCATCTCTAAACCCTCCTTTTTAACCCCTTTTGGTCTCTACCAGGAAATATACCTGATTCCTTCCTATTTTGTCAAATTAAATTTTCCATTTATTATAATAATATACAGCTTAAAATTAGGCTGACTACTCTTGACAACTGCTTTTTAGTATGATAGTCTTCCAAAAAGGGAAGGAGTCTCAGGTATGGAACTCGGAAAGAAATTGAGGGATCTTCGAAAGGAATCAGGGTTAAGCCTCGAACAGCTGGCGGCCCGAAGTGGGGTGGCCCTGGCCACTTTAAGCCGGATTGAAAACAGCAAAGGGACCGGCACCTTCCGGACCCACCAGCGGATCGCCGAGGCGCTGGGCATCCCGTTGACCGAGATGTACCGGGACCTTCAGGAGCCGGAACAGGCGGCGGTTTTTCTCCCAACAGAATCGGAAGAGGCGGAAACTTTCACCTATGATGAAAAGGCCTCTGCAATCCTGCTGGCCAGCCGAGTCTCCAGAAAACAGATGTTGCCCCAAATGATCGTGCTGCAGCCTGGCGGCAAAACCGCCGTGGAACAGTACCCCAAAGGAACCGATCGATGGCTCTTCGGCCTGGAAGGGACGTTCCAGATCGTAGTCGGTGACAAGAGCTACCGGCTGAACCGCGGCAGCACCCTTTACTTCAAGGCTTTCCTGCCTCATCAATTCCAGAACTTGGAAACTTCGGTGGCGAAGCTGATTTCGGTGACCAGCCCGGCAGCTCTGTAAAAGGAGGGGAAAGAGGTGAAAGAGGGAAAAGAAGGGACAGCGGGGGAAAAGGCGGAGATCCTGATTTGTGACGATGAGATGGGGGTGCGGGAATCGCTCAAGCTCATCCTGGGAGAGGAGTATACGCTGGTTTACGTCACCAACGGGGAGGAGGCGGTCCGATACATCAAAGCCCACTCTCCGGATCTGGCGATCATGGACGTGAAGATGCCCAAGATGGGCGGATTAGACGCCCTGCGGCTGATCAAGAAGATCCGGCCCAAGCAGCGGGTCCTGATGGCCACCGGCTACGAATCCTGCGATGTGGCTTCGCAGGCGGTTAAGCTGGGAGCCAACGATTATCTGGTCAAGCCGTTCGAGCAAGAGGAGGTCCGGTCCAAAGTTCGGGCGCTTCTGTCCGCTTAAGAATGTGGTAAGCTCCTCTTCGTGAGCCTGCGATTCCGGATCATCAGTCTAGTTGCTCTGTTCGCCATTATCCTGATCGCCGCCTTCACCGCTTTGCTCATCACCCGCCAGCTTCAGGTGATCACCGAGAATAATCTGTATCGGGCCCGGATTGGCACCTTCGCCGCCAAAGGGGCCTTTGAACGGACTCTGTTATCTAATCTCCGTGCCGGGACTCCGGAAAAGGCCTTCCAGAAGCTCATCCCCATCCTGCAGGAGGGCCAGCTGGCAGAAGAAATCACCGTGATTGACCTGAACGGGAAGGTGGTCGCCGCCACCGATTCTTTCCGGCCCGGAACAAAGGCCTCCGAGGAGGAGATCCAGTGGAGCCGCACCGCCCGCAAGGCTTACAGCCCTAAGACCTGGTTCCACGCCCGCGTCCTCCCGGAGGAGGTTCAGTTCTTCACTCCGATCACTGTGGATGACTCCCCCCAATACGTGGCCATTCTGAAATACTCGCTGGGCAACATGGCTCAGGCGATTCAGCAGGCCAGCCGCTTGTGCATCGCAGTAGCCATGGGGGTGATCCTGGTCATCGTCCCGCTGGCTTTACTGCTGATCCAGGCGATCCTGGGGCCCCTGGGGATCCTCAACCGGGCTACCAAGGAGATCGCCGCCGGGAACCTGGGGCTGAAGGTGAATGTCTCCACGGAAGATGAGTTGGGGGAGCTGGCCGGCACCTTCAACCGGATGACCTCCGCCCTGGTGGTGATGAAGGAAAAAGCGGAGAACGCCAACCCCCTGACCAGACTTCCAGGAAACAACATGATTCATGAAGAGATTGAGAAGCGGATCCGGGCCAAGCGCAAGTTCGTGGCGGTTTATTCCGACCTGGACAACTTCAAGGCATTCAACGACAAGTACGGGATCGGGGCTGGCGACCAAGCGATCAAGCTGACCGCCCAGATCATGCGGGAGGCGATCCGGAAAGGGGCCCCCGATGACTTCCTCGGCCACGAAGGGGGGGATGACTTTTTCCTGCTGACCACCCCCGAAAAAGCGGAAGCGGTGACCCAGCACCTTTGCGGGGCGTTCGACAAGCGGATCCAGGAGCTGTACTCTCCGGAGGACCGGCAGAGGGGCTTCATCGTCTCCAAGGACCGGGAGGGAAACGTCAAGCAGTTCCCCTTGATGACGATCTCCTTAGCCGGAGTGAGCAACGCCCACCGGGAGCTGACCTCCTACGCGGAGGTGACCAACATCTGCGCCGAGGTTAAAAAGAAGGCCAAGATCACCTCAAAAACGGCCGGAAAATCCAGCTTCGTCCTGGACCAGCGAACCAACAGCGAGTGACCTGGCACCTTTTGACCCCAAAGGGGGCTGGCCCCTTTGGCTCTTAGGCCGACCGGATGACCAAGTAAACGGTATCTTTGTTCTCCTCAAAGACCGACATCGAGGTAATCTTCAAGACGACGTTCATCCGGAGGGCCAATTCCGCCAGGGAAGATAGCCGTTTGAAACTGATCTGAGCGGAGGAGGCTTGCGTCACCCGCAGAGCGGCCCGCCCCTGCGGCGTCCAGGCCCGGGCCGTCACTTCATCGACCTGGTCGGCATCCCAGATGAAAACATCCCCCTCGCCTGGAGGATAGTCCCGGCACTGCCGGTTCACCTCCCCCAGAGTCACCTCCGGCTTGAGCCAGACCACCGGAAGACTGGGCGGCAAGTTCGCAGGGGCATGCAAGAGCCATTGGATGAACAGCTTTGAAGGAGGTGTCCCCTGCCGAATCTTCGCGATGAGGATTCGCCAGGGACCGACCGGTTCTCTTTCCACATAGCCCCGATGGATCAACTGCTCGCGCGTGACCGGGTTATCCAATGTGTTCCTCAGCTCCGCCCAGTCTTCCGTGCGGCTGGGATGCTGGGCCAGCCGATCCAGATCCCGGCTGAGCTGTTCTGAAGCCAACGCCCTTCCCCTTTTCTGTCCCTTCAGATAGACCTCCAGGATCTTCTCCCAGACTCTTTCCTGACTCTCCAAAAGGAAGGCGAACCTCCCCACCGTTTCGAGGTTCTTCACGAAATCCTCCAGCGAAGGGCTCCGGTCCGCCACCCGGACGCCGGCAGACAAAAGGAAAGCGGGCTCCAGCCCCTGCTCTGTCCAGGAAGGAAGCCAGTCCATCACCGCGGAGAACCGCTCGATGGCCGGCGCAAATTCATCCTCTGAATGGGCTTCCAGCAGGTAAGCGATCGCCAGAGGAAAACCGTGCGCCAAGGGTTGGAGGAAGTCCTTCCCTTTCCGATCTAAGGTGATCAAAAATTTCTTGATGCATTCCTCGAGGGCCTCTCGAACCTTTTCGTCCGGAATCCGGCCCAAAGCGCTTCGTAGACCCGGGCCGTGGAGCCGATAGTCGCGGATCCATTCATCCTCGACAGCAGATAGGTGGTCCACGTCCTCTGGATCGAAATCCAGCAAACCCCCCTCCTCCAGGCCGGCGGCGATCTGGGACTCCATCTCCCTTTCGATCATCGGGCGCAGGGCGAGGGCGGACTCTGGGAAAGCGAAGGAAAGGATCAGCAAAGGGCTCAGCAAGCGGGCAAATAAAAAAGGCTTCCTGCTCATAGGGTCAGCTTCAGGAAGTGGCGCTTGCCGGCTTTGAGGACCACGCCGGATCGGACGGCCACGGAACCCTCCGGGTCGGTCACCTTCTGACCGTCTAAATCCACTGCGCCCTGGGTGATCAGGCGGCGGGCCTGGGCCTTGGAAGGGGCCAGACCGGCCTCTACCATCAGCGCCACCAGCCAGACCTTGCCGCTCTTGACCAGAGCCGAAGGGACTTTGAATTCCGGTATTTCGGAGGGGACTTCCCGCTGGCGGAATACCTTGTTGAAGTTCTCCTGGGCGGCGGAAGCGGCTTTGGGGCCGTGGAACTGGGCCGTCAGCAGAAAGGCCAGCCGCTGTTTGGCCTCCATCGGGTGCGTCGATTTCACCTTGGCCAGATCCTCATCAGTCAGAAGCTCATAGTAGCGAAGCATCAGGGAGTCCGAGATTGACATCACCTTCCCGTAGATCTGGTGCGGCGGTTCCTGGATTCCGATGGCGTTGCCCAGGGACTTGGACATCTTCTGGGCGCCGTCAGTCCCCTCCAGAAGAGGCATGGTGATCACCACCTGCGGCTCCTGGCCGAACCGTTCCTGAAGGGCGCGGCCCAGTAGAAGATTGAACTTCTGATCCGAGCCCCCCAGTTCCACGTCGGCTTTGAGCGCCACCGAATCGTAGGCCTGCAGGAGCGGGTAGATCGATTCGGTGACGGTCAGGGACGCCCCTTCCTTGAGCCGCTTGGCGAAATCGTCCCGCTCCAGGAGGCGGGGGACGGTCAGCTTATTGGCAATCATCAGGAAGTCGGCCAGACGCAAGGGGCCCAGCCACTCGCTGTTGAATCGGATCTGGAGCTTCTTTAAATCCAGGATCTTGGCCACCTGGGCCTTGTAGCTCTTGGCGTTATTCAGAACCTGCTCAGGCGTCAGCGGCGGGCGCTCCTCGACGCGGCCGGAAGGGTCGCCGATCATGCCGGTGTAGTCGCCGATCAGGAAGACCACCGGATGGCCGAGCTTTTGGAAATGAGCCAGTTTTCTGAGGAGAACGACGTGGCCTAGGTGAAGATCCGGAGCGGTCGGGTCAAAGCCGGCCTTGATGAGGAGCGGCTTGCCCCGGCCGAGTTTGGCTTTGAGCTCCGGCTCGGAGATCAGCTCGGTCGCTCCCCGTTTGATCAGGGAAAGCGGTTCGGAAACAGGCAAGGCAAGGAAGTGAAACTAGGCGTTCTTGAGGCTCAGGGCGATCCGACGCTGGTCCTCATCGACCCGAAGGACCTTCGCCTGCACGGTATCGCCCACTTTGAACTGCGACTCCAGGAAGGCGGTGACCGCCTGCGCCTGCGCGTCGACCGGCTCCTGGACGGAGCCCGCTGCCGCCGGCTGTCCTTTGCCGCGGCGCCCGCGGCCTTTCAGATGGGCTGGAAGATTCACCGGAAGCTCTGAGAGGTGGACCAACCCATCCAAGTCCTTCTCGATTTCGACGAAAACACCGAAAGGAGCGATCTTGGTGATGGGCCCTTCCACCCTCGTGCCCGGCGGGAACCGCTGAACAAGGGTAGACCACGGATCGGAGGATAAGGCCTTGATGCTCAGGCCGATCTTGCGGTTATCGGGCTCGGCCGAAATGATCGCCACCTCGACTTCCTGGCCTTTCTTCAGGCACTCAAAAGGATGATTGTAGCGGCGGGTCCAGGAGAGGTCCTGAACATGAAGCAGGCCCTCGATCCCCTCGGCCAGCTCCACGAAGGCGCCATACTCAGTTAAGTGGATCACCCGCCCGGTCAGATGGCTGCCGACCGGATGCTCTTTGACGAAGGCTTCCCAGGGGTTGGCTTCCATCTGCTTCATCCCTAAAGCGATCTTCTGATTCTCCCGGTCCACGCTGAGGATCACGCACTCCACCTCGTCGCCGATCTTGACCAAATCGCCCGGGTGAGACGGCCGCTTCGTCCAGGAGAACTCGGAGATGTGGACCAGCCCTTCCAGACCCTTCTCCAGCTCCACGAAGGCGCCGTAGGGCATCAGGCTCACCACCTTGCCTTTCACGCGGGAGCCGACTGGATACTGGCCTTCCACCTGGTCCCAGGGATTGGGCTGAAGCTGTTTGAGGCCCAAAGAGATCTTGGAGTTTTCCCGATCGAAGCCCAGGACCATCACGTCCAGCTTCTGGCCGACGGAAACCGCATCGCTGGGATGATTGACCCGGCCCCAGCTCATGTCGGTGATGTGAAGCAGGCCGTCCATGCCTCCCAAATTGATGAAAGCCCCGAAGTCGGTGATGTTCTTGACCACTCCCTGCCGGACCTGGCCGACTTCCAGATCATCCAGGAGCTTTGCCCGTTGGCTTTCCCGTTCCTTGAGGAGCGCTTCTTTGCGGGAAACCACCAGATTCTTGCGGGCCTTGTGGACCTTGACGATGACCACTCCCATCGCCTGTCCGACCAGGGAGTCCAGATTCCCGAACCCGCGCAGGAAAGCCTGGGAGGCGGGCAGGAAAGCTTCCACCCCGCCGATATCGACCATCAGGCCCCCTTTGACCTTGCGGGTGACCCGGCCTTCCAGGAGGTCTCCCTCCTTGGCCATGGTCAGCAGGCGCTCCCAGCCCTTGGCCCGCTCGGCCTTCCGCTTAGAGAGGACAATGAGACCTTCTTCGTCCTCCACCGATTCCAGAAGGACCTCTACCTCGCCTCCGACCGTCAGGCTGGAACGATCGTCGAACTCTTCCAGGGGGATGATCCCCTCCGACTTGTAGCCGACGTCGATCAAGACGTCCGTGGAGGTGATCTTCAGGATCCGGCCTTTGACGATCTGGCCTTCCTGGATCTCCCGGAAGCTGTCTTCGTAAAGTTTAGCGAGCTCGTCGCTTTCCACGAGTGTGGTTGTCCCGGTTCCTGAATTGCTGAGCATAATCGGCCATTATAGCAATGACCTGGCCCGACTTCAACTTCGAATTGTCGATCCGGATGGCCCCCTTGGCTACCCGCAGGGGGGAGGTAGCGCGCTCCCGGTCCCGGCGGTCCCGCCGCTCCACTTCCCGGAGGACCTGAGCGTAAGGGGCCGGGTGGCCGGCGGCCCGCAGGTCCTGGTGGCGCCGGTGAGCCCTCTGCTCCAACGTGGCGCTCAAGAAGAATTTCAAAGGGGCGCTGGGGAAAACAACGGTGCCGGTGTCCCGCCCCTCCGCCACCACCCGCCCGTTGGCCCCAAGGGCCTGCTGCTGCCGGACCAGCGCCCGCCGAACCCCGGCAACGACAGCCACTTTTGAGGCGGCCTCCGAAACTTCCGGAGTCCGGATCAGCTCGGTCACGTCGGCTCCGTCCAGGAGAACCCGAAGCCGGTGGCCCGGATCCACCCGAAAGGAAATCTCCGTCCGCAACGCCAGCCGTTCCAGCGCCCGCCGGTCGGTCAGCGGGATCCCCATCTCCAGCGCCTTCAAGGCGAAGGCCCGATACATCGCCCCGGTATCCAAATAAAGGAAACCCAGCCGCTTGGCCAAGCCCCGGGCGGCGGTGGACTTCCCCACTCCGGAAGGACCGTCGACGGTGATGATCATTTGAGAAGCCCCCGGCGCGCGCGTCGGGCCGCCTGAAGGCGGCGCAGAAGAGCCCCTTTGTCTCCTTTTGAGACAGAGGCCCGCAGCTGTTCCATGGTCCGGATGAACCGGTCCAGCGCCGTCTTGAGCTGCCGGCGGTTCATCCGGCAGATTTCGACCCAGAGGGCCGGATCGGAAAGGGCGATCCGGGTGGCATCGGCCAGTCCCCCGGCGGCGAATCTCAGAGCCGGAGAGTCGGCGGCCAGCAGAAGCCCGGCCGCCGCCAGATGAGGGACGTGGCTGACCTGAGCCACGAAAAGATCATGCCGCGAAGGAGAAAGCGAAACCGGCCGACCTCCCACTTCCCGCCAAAGGCTCGACACGCGGGAAAGGGCCTGACGGCGAGTTCGGGAGGTGGGGGTCAGGATGCAGACAGCCCCGTCAAACAGGGCCGGGTCGGCTGCCTCGATCCCGGACAAGTCCGAGCCGGCCATCGGATGCCCCCCCACAAAGGAGATCCGCTCGGGGAGAATCCGCTCCAGTTTCGACACGATTCCCGCCTTCGCGCTGGCTACGTCGGTCAGAACGAACCGGTGCCGGGTCAAGCGGGCCACCGCTCGGGCCGTCGTGGCGACAGCTTCCGGAGGGGTCGCGATCACCACCAGCTCCGAATCTCCCAGCCAATCGGGACAAAGCTCGGTGCAGCCGTCATCCACCGCGCCTCTGGCTTTCGCCCGCTCTACAGTCGCTTCCCGGCGGCTGAATCCGATCACGCGGCGGGCGAGACGGCGTTTGCGCAGAACCATCCCCAGCGAACCGCCCATCAGGCCCAGCCCAATGATAGTTACCTGACGGAAAAGCGGTGTAGGGTGTAGGGTGAAGGGTGAAGGGCCTTTACCCTTCACCCTCGACCCCTCACCCTTCATCCTCTTACAGCTCTCTCCCAACGGCTCTCGCCACCCGGCGCAGATCGGTCATCAGTTTGCTGAATTTCTCCGGCAGCATCGACTGCGGCCCGTCCGACAGAGCCTCTTCCGGCTTGGAATGGACTTCAATGATCAGCCCATCCGCCCCCGCGGCCACCGCCGCCTTGGCCATCGCCGGCACCAGGCCCCAACGCCCGGTTCCGTGGCTGGGATCCACGACGATCGGCAAGTGGCTTAAGTTCTTGATCAGCGGGATGGCGTTCATGTCCAGGGTGAAGCGGGTTTCCGTCTCGAAGGTCCGGATCCCCCGCTCGCAAAGGATCACGTTGAAGTTGCCGTTCTGCAGGATGTATTCGGCGGAGAGCAGCCATTCCTTGACCGTGGCCGCCATCCCCCTCTTCAAGAGGACCGGCTTCTTGGAGCGGCCCACCTCTTTGAGCAGATCGAAGTTCTGCATGTTCCGGGCCCCGATCTGGATGATATCGGCGTGCCGCTCCACCAGCTCCAGATCCCGAAGGTCCATCAGCTCCGTGATGACCGGCAGGCCGGTCCGCTTCTTGGCCTCGGCCAGAAACTTTAAGCCCTCCTCCCCCAGCCCCTGGAAGGTGTAGGGGGAGGTCCTGGGCTTGAAGGCCCCGCCTCTTAAGATTGAAGCTCCCGATTTCTTGACGCTCTTGGCGATCGAGAGAAGCAGCTCGAAATTCTCCACCGCGCAGGGACCGGCCATGACCGCCAGCTTCTTGCCGCCGATCTTGACTCCGTTGACTTCCACCACCGTGTCGGTCGGCTTGAACTCCCGGGAAACCAGTTTGTAGGGGGCCAGGATCGGCATCACCTTCTCCACCCCCGGGAAAACCTCCAGGGGCTGAACCCGGAGGATATCCTCCTCTCCGATCACTCCCACGATCGTCCGCTCCACCCCGCGGGAGATCATCGGCTTTAACCCCAACGACTTGACCTTGGCGACCAGATGCTTGATCTGCGTGTCGGTGGCTTCCGGTTTGAGTACGATAATCATGAAAACCTCCTGCCTGTCATGACGCTTCGTGTCACCTCAGCACTTCCTTGAGCGCCTGAATAAAAGCCTGGTTTTCTTCGGGAAGGCCGATGGTGACCCGCAAATACTCCGGCAGGTCCCAGGCCCGCATCTCCCGGACGATGATACCGCGCTTGAGCAGTGAACCAGCCAGTTCCTGAGCGCGGGGCCCCACATGAAACAAGATGAAGTTGGTGGCGCTGGGGATCGCCGTCAGACCCAGCTCCTCCAGCGCCCGGTAAAGAAGCGGCTTCTGCTCTCTCAAAAGCCGGCGGGTCGCCTCCAGATGCTCGGCGTCGTCGAGGGCCGCCACCGCCGCCGCCTGCGCCAGACTGTTGACATTGAACGGCTCACGGACCCTCTGCATCGCCTGGATCAGTTCGGGCGCGGCGATCCCGTAGCCGACCCGGATTCCGCTTAACCCATAGGCCTTGGAAAAGGTCCGGGTGATGATCACCGGATGCCGGTCCAGGTAGAGCCGCGATTCCGGATAATCCGGAGCGTCCACCAGCTCCGCGTAGGCCTCGTCGAAGAAGACGATCGCTCCCCCGGGGAGGCCCTCCATGAAGGCCTCCACCTCGGTCCGAGTCACGGTGGTGCCGGTCGGGTTGTCCGGGTTGGCGATGAAGATCAGCTTCGTCCGCCTTCCCACGGCCCGCCGCATCCTGGCCAAATCATACCGGAACTGCTTGGATTTCACCACCTTGATCTTGGCCCCGGCGATCGCCGCGGCGATCCGGTAGATGAGGAAGGTGGGCTCAGCGATCACCACCTCGTCCCCGGGCTCCACGAAAGCCCGGACCGCCAGGGTAATCAGCTCATCCGAACCGTTGCCCGCCAGGAACCGGTCTGCCGGCAATCCCCAGTGCTTTGCCAGGCGGTTCACCAGATAGAAACAATGGCTGTCCGGATAACGATTCAGGTTGGGAAGGGCCTGCCGGATCGCCTCCAGCGCCTTGGGGCTGGGCCCCAGCGGGTTCTCGTTGGAGGCCAGCTTAATCGCCTGAGAAATCCCCAGTTCCCGCTGGACCTCCTCGATCGGCTTTCCCGGCGAATAGGGGGTCACCTTCCCCAGACACTTTCGAGCCAAAGATCTCATCGATCCCGCATCATTTACTATTTACAAGGATACGAACCGAGAACCAACAGACGGGCCGTACAGCGTCTGAGGGTATTTAAAGCTCGCTTCACCGGCTTGTCGGATTCATGTCCTTCGATATCCACAAAAAACACATATTCCCAAGCGCGTTTTTTTGTTGGCCGCGATTCGATTTTCGTCAGGTTGATCCTATGTCGCTTGAAAGGAACTAGGGCGTCATGGAGAGCGCCCGGCTTATCCTTGAGAGCAAACATGAGAGAGGTCTTATTGCGCCTACCCCGTCTAGACTCGCGAGTAGAAATAATCAGAAAGCGCGTCCTGTTGTCTCGATCTACGGGAATCGGTATGGCTTTCAGCTTTTGTTGCCTCGCTAGCTCAGGACTTCCTATAGCCGCTCTTTCGTGCCGTTCCCAGATGCCGCCTTTAACCAGCAGGTCGTCAATCGCTTCTGCTGTAGAACGAGTTTCCCTTCTTGCTGCGGTTGGGAGATTTTTGTCGATCCATTGTCTGCATTGTGCCAATGCCTGTGGATGTGAATAAATAATCCTGACCTTATCTCGAACCGTTTTAGGTAAGGTGATGAAGCGGTGCTGGACCGGAAATTCTACTTCACCAACAATTCGTGCCGGAGTTTGTTTGAATTGAACGAATCTGTCCAGAGTACGGGTTACTGTCCCCTCTAGGGAATTTTCGATCGGGACCACCCCGAAATCGGCCTCCTCAAGTTCCACCTCTCGGAAAACGTCCTCCACCGTGGCAACATGATCGAGTTTCCCCTTACCCTTGAATCGTTTAAGAGCAGCTAAGTGGGTGTTGGTATTTTCCGGACCCAGATAAACAATTCTTAGCATGGGCTACCTCGCCAAACGGCTCCGACGGGCCTGGATCTGCCGGTTGTGCCGGAGAACCCGGCCGAAGATCTCCCGGACCGATGCCTTCGACAAAGGCCCGGGGTTGGACTGCATCAGGCGATCCAGCACCGCCATCTCCCGTTTTCCGTCGAACACCGGCAGTCCCCGATCCTTCTTGACTCGCCCGATCCGCAGAGCCAGCGCGGCGCGACGGTTCAAGAGACGCAGCAGCTGAAGGTCGATCCGGTCAATCTGTTTGCGCAGTTGCTTGAGGGTCATGGTGGGGTTCCTTCGACAGCCCTTTGAGTTCCTCCAGGGACGGAAGGTCCTCCAGGTTCTTCAGGCCAAAGTGATCCAGGAATTCCCGAGTCGTTCCATAAAGCAGCGGCCGGCCCACCACTTCCTTGCGGCCGGTCACCCGGATCAGGTTGAATTTGAGCAGGGTGTCGAGCACCCCCGAGCAGTCGACCCCGCGCACCTGCTCGATCTCCACCCGGGTGATCGGCTGCCGGTAGGCAATGATCGCCAGCGTTTCCAGCGAAGGCCGGGACAACCGCACGGTCTTGACCCGGTGGGTCAGCCGGGTGACGTAAGAATAAAGCTCCGGGTCGGTGACCAGCTGGAACCCCTCGGCCACCTCGACGATCCGGATCCCCCGCCCCTGGGCGGCATACTCTCGGGACAGTTCGGTCAAAAGCTCGCGGACGCGGGGCGCCTCCAGAGAGCCCCCCATCGCCTGTTGGGCCTGCTCCACCAGGAGCGGCTTCTCCGAAACCAAAAGAAGCGCCTCTAAAATCCTCTTGGCCTGCGTGTCGTTGACTTCCCTGTCTTCACTCATGGTTTCAATTCGCGATTCGCGACTCGCGACTCGAGACTGGATTATGCACGATCAAAATCTCCCCGAACAGCTGGGACTGCTGAACCTGCGCCTCTTTAAGCCGGATCAGCTCCAGCAGCCCCAGGAAGGTGGCGATCACCTCCAGTTTGCTCCGGGCCGCGCCGAAGAGCTCCGTCACGCTCAGCCGCCCCCGCTCCCGGACCATCTGCCGCAGGGCAGCCACCTTCTCCTCCACCGTAAACTCATCCCGGATGATCTCATGGATCATCTCCCGGGAGATCTGGCCCTGCATGAACTGTGAAAAGGCGTTGAGCAGATCAAACAGGCTGGCCTCTTTGAGCTCCTCGGTCTGAGTCACCGGGGCCCCCTCCGGAGGGACCGGCCGGTTCAGCTGAACCAGCCGGCTTTTCTCCATCATGCCCAGCAGCTCCGCCGCTTCCTTGAACCGTTGGTATTCCTGCAGACGCCGGATCAGCTCCTGCGTGGGATCCGGCTCCTCGGCTTCCTCTGGCGTGAGCGTCTCCGGCGGCAGGAGGGAGCGGGACTTGATCTGCATCAAGGTGGCCGCCATCACCAGAAAATCCCCGGCGATGTCCAGGTCCAGGGCCTGCATCAGCTCCAGATACTTCAGGTACTGGTCCGTGATTTGGGCGATCGGGATCTGGGTGATCTCCAGATGGCTCTGCTTGACCAGATACAACAGCAGATCCAGCGGCCCTTCGAAGATCTGCAGCCTGACGCGATACGTCATGACAGCCCACTCATACCAGATGCACCGCCTTGCGGACCTGGGCTATCGTTTCCCGCGCGACCTGTCGGGCCCGGCGGGCCCCCTCCTCCAGAATCTGATCCAGATCATCCTCTCCTGCCGACCCCGAGCGGAACCGCTCGGTCATTCCGATGAGATGTTCCGCCAGCTCCTGTTTGTTCTGAGTGCAGCCCCGCTTGGAGGTCCGGCACTCTTCCCAGACCTTCGGGGCCTGCCCCGGAACGAACACCTGCCAGTAATGGCAGACGTTGCACTCCTCCGGGTGGCCCGGGTCGGTCATCTTGATCCGCTTGGGGTCCGTGAACATCTTCTGGGCTTTCCGGCGGATCTCCTCGGGAGTGTCCGAGAGGGCGATAAAGTTATCGTACGATTTGGACATCTTGCGCCCGTCGATCCCCAGCAGCCGGGCCTCCGGGGTCAACAACTCCTGGGGCTCCGGGAACAGATCGACTCCGTACAGGAACTTGAACCGCCGGACGATCTCCCGGGCCAGCTCCAAATGAGGGACTTGATCCTCGCCAACCGGCACCCGATGGGCTCGGTACAGCAAAATGTCGGCCGCCTGCAGGACCGGGTATCCTAAGAAACCGTAGGTAGCCAAGTCCCGTCCCGTTACTTCCCGGAGCTGCTCCTTGTAAGTCGGGATCCGCTCCACCCATCCTAACGGGGCAAGGATCGAGAGCACCAGGTACAGCTCCAGATGCTCCTGGACATCCGACTGCCGGAAGATCACGGATCGTTTCGGATCCAGCCCGGCGGAGAGCCAATCCCGCACCATCCGCCGGCCGTTCTGGGCAATAGCGGCGGGCCGCTCGTACTCGCTCATCAGGGCGTGCCAGTCGGCCACCATGAAGAAGCAGTCGTAC
>CAYJTC010000039.1:0-12227 GCA_964372955.1 uncultured Planctomycetia bacterium
ATGCGATACACGCCCGCGCGGGTGATGGAGACGGTCAATGCTGCTTTCCTGCGGTTGCCTAAGCCCCAGGTTCGAGCTCTTCTGGAGAAGAAGGAGGCCCTCTCCGTCAAGCAGGGGCTCTCCATGTTCACCCCCCGGGGCAAGGTCCGGATCATCGACGTCCACCTGCGTCCCTGGGTGTTGGACGCCGCTCAGTACCGGTTCTTCCACCGAACTTGCCTCATCTTAAGGCAGGCCCTGGCCCGCTGCATGCCCCTGTACCTGGCCGACCCGAAGGTCCAGCGGGTCCTTCCCCTGGAGCCGGAGGAGCGGGAGTGGATGCTGCTGGCCAACGCCGGAGGGATTCAGCAGCCGCAGTCGGTGGTGGACCGGCTGGACACGACCGCCACCTTCACCCCCTCAGATTGGCAGGGAAACTTCTGGTTTCTGGAGCCCAACTCGGTCGGGATCGGCGGGGTCCATTACATCCCGGCTACCTGCGCCTTGACCGCCGAGTGGGTAGTCCCCACCTTGAGGCGGGCGCTGCCAGACCTGCGGATGGAGTTTCAGGATGACATCCGGCTGCTGCTCTTAAAGCGGATCAGGCGCCACGCCAAAGCGATTGGCCGGAAACTCAGGCGGGTGGTCCTGGTGGAGGATCAGTCGGTCTCCGGGGGAACGGATGAGTTTACCTCCGTCGCCTTGCATTTTTGCCGGATGGGGCTGACGGCCATCACTGCGGATCCCCGGGACCTCGAGCTCCGAAGAGATCAGATCAGCGTTCAAGGCAAGCCCGTCGATCTGATCTACCGGGATTCGGAGATCACGGAGATGCTGGAAATGGCTCCGGGCAAGAAACGCAAGCTTCTCAACGGCATCCGGGAGGCGTTCCTGCGCAACCAGGTGATCTCCTCCATTGCTGGGGAGTTCGACCACAAATCGGCCTGGGAGCTATTCACCAACCCGGAGTTTACCCGCCATTTCACCCTCCGGCAGAGGCGTCTCTTCAAAGACCACCTGCTCTGGACCCGCCTGGTCTGGGAGCGCAAGACTCATGACCCGAAAGGGCGGCTGACCGATCTGACCTCCTATATCCGGCGCAACCGGGAAACCCTGGTTTTAAAACCCAACCGGGCCTACGGCGGGGAGGGGGTCGTTTTCGGGCACCCGGTCAGCCAGCCGGCCTGGGAACGGGAACTGGACCGGGCCCTGAAACATCCCTATCAGTATGTGATCCAGCAGTCGGCCCCAGTCCGGGCGGAACTGTTCCCGGTCGCCTATCTGGATGGAACGATCCGGCTGGAACCCTACTACGCCGTCACCGGGTTCGCCGCTTCCCGGGACGGCATGGCGGTGTTGGGCCGGGCTTCCAAAGAGGCGGTGGTCAATGTTTCGCGCAAGGGAGGCCTGATTGCGATCTGGAAGCTCCTTTGATAAGATAAACCGTCTGATGATTCCCGGAATTCAACAGATAGCGCAGCGGGTTCTGGAAGGAGGGCGGATCGCCTTCCCGGAGGCGGAGCGGTTCATTGAGCTCAATGCCTGGCCCGAGGTGATGGAGCTGGCTGCCCAGGCGACCCGGATCCGGGAGAAATTCACCGGCAATGACGTGGACCTGTGCGCGCTGGTCAACGCCAAGGCGGGCCAATGCGCGGAAGACTGCAAATTCTGCAGCCAGTCCAGCCACTGGAACACCGGGATTTCCACCTACCCGTTGATGGATGCCGATCAGATCGTGGAGCGGGCCAAGCAGGCCCGGGCCTTCGGGGCCAAACGGTTCTGCATCGTCACCGCCACCCGAGGTCTTTCCGACCGGGATCTGCCGGTCCTCTGCGAGGCGGTCCGCCGAGTGAAGGAGACGGGACTGGAACCGGAATGCTCCCTGGGGTTCTTGACCGACACTCAGCTGGAGGCCCTCAAGCAAGCGGGGATGACCCGGTACAACCATAATCTAGAAACGGCCGAAAGCCATTTCCCCCATATCTGCACCACTCACACCTACCAGGATCGGCTCAGCACCCTCAAACAGCTTCGAGCCCACGGCGTGGAGATCTGCAGCGGCGGGATCTTAGGATTGGGGGAGTCACGGCGGGAGCGGCTGGAGCTGGCCTTTGCCCTGGCCGAGCTGGAGGTGGAATGCGCCCCCATCAACGTGCTCAATCCCCGACCCGGAACGCCTCTGGAGTCGGCCGCCCCTCCTGACCCGATGGAGGTGATCAAAACAATCGCCGTCTTTCGTTTCATCCTTCCCAAATCCCGGCTGGAGCTCGGAGGCGGCCGGGAGGTTAATTTGCGGGATTTCCAGTCGTTGGCCTTCCTGGCCGGCGCCAATTCTTTGATCATCGGCGGTTATCTGACCACCTATGGCCGCCAGCCCACCCAGGACCTGCAGATGCTCAAGGACCTGGGCTTCACCGTCTGAGCGTCCCTCTTCATTGACCGTTTCTCTTCAAGGAAAACGTATTCTTGTTACCGGCGCCACCGGCGCCGTCGGCGGGGCGATCCTGAAATCGGCCCGGGACAGCGGGGCCTGGGTGGCTGGCGTCTATTTCCGCTCGGAAGAAACAGCCGCTTCCCTAAGAGGAGAGGGGGTCCTCATGGTTCAAGCCGATCTGTCCGATAGGACCCAGGCCCGGCGATGCGTGGCGGAAGTTTTGCGAGAGGCCGGGCATCTAGATGCCCTGGTCTACGCCGCCGGAAACATCCGGGACCGGACCCTAGCCCATCTGACCGACGCCGACTGGGACCAGGTGCAAAAGCTTCACCTGGACGGGTTGTTCGCCTGCAGCCAGGCGGTCCTGGCTCCCATGAAGGAGCGCCGAAGCGGAAAGCTGGTGGCGATCGGATCCTTGTCCGGCACGATCGGCCGAGCGGGGCAGGCCAACTACGCAGCGGCCAAGGCGGCCACCGTCGCTTTCATCAAGTCGGTGGCGAAAGAGGCCGGTCGGTTCGGGGTGTCCGCCAACGTCGTCTGCCCCGGCTTCGTCGATTCCCGCATGACCCGATCCGCCTCGCCTGAAGCCTGGGAGCGGGCCAAGACCGATTCGGCGTTGGGAACGATCTCTTCCGTTGAAGTCGTCGCCTCTTTCACCACCTGGCTTCTCTCCGACCTGTGTCGGGGAGTGACCGGCCAGGTGTTCCCGCTGGACAGCCGTGTGGTCTGATTCCTTGCAGCGTGAATTGGAGGAGGTGGAGGCCCGCGGCCTCCGGCGGGCCTGGAAGCGGGTGGAGGAGGTGGAGGGGGGTCGTGTTCTGATCGAGGGCCGCTGGCGAATCCATCTGGCCTCCAACAACTATCTGGGGCTATCCCTCCATCCGCGGGTAATCGCCGCCGCCCGGGACGCGCTGGAGCGGTTCGGGACGGGGGCCGGGTCTGCCCGCCTGATCGCCGGCACGTTTGCCGTCCACGAGGCGCTGGAAGAAAAGATCGCTGTCTTCAAGCAAGCGGAAGCCTCCCTGCTGTTCCCCACCGGTTACATGGCCAACTTAGGGATCGTCTCAACGTTGGTCGGACCGGGGGACCTGATCCTTTCCGACCATCTGAACCACGCCTCCCTGATCGACGCCTGCCGCTTGAGCCGGGCGCTCTTGCGGGTCTATCCCCACAAGGATCTGGAGCGGCTGGAGAGGGCCTTGAAGCACCGGGCCGGAAAGTTCCGTCGGGTCCTGATCCTCACGGAGGGGCTTTTCTCCATGGATGGAGACATCGCTCCTTTGCCTGGGATTCTGGAGCTGGCCCGGCATCATGGGGCCTGGCTTTTGATCGACGAGGCCCACGCCACCGGCGTTCTGGGCGGAAAGGGCCGTGGGAGCCTGGAGCATTTCGGGATTTCTTCGGCCGGCTCCTCAGGTGAGGCCCCGATCCTCCAGATGGGGACCCTCTCCAAAGCGCTGGGCTCGCTGGGCGGATTCCTGGCAGGCCCCCGAGTGGTGATCGAACTGCTCAAGAACAAAGCGCGTCCATTCATCTACGCGACCGCCTTGCCGCCGGCCAGCGCCGCGGCCGCGCTGGAGGCCCTGCGGGTCGTCGAGGAGGAGCCGATCTGGCGCGACCGGCTCTGGCAGAATGTGCGGCGCTGGATCGCCGGCTTGCGGGAATTGGGCTTAGACCTGGTCTCCGAAGAAAGCCCGATTGTTTCGGTCCGGATCGGCGGGAACCAAGAAACGATGAAGACAGCCCAGGCCCTGCTGGAGGCCGGTATTTACGCTCCCGGGATCCGGCCCCCCACCGTGCCGGCCGGATCGGCCCGGATCCGAACCAGCCTGACTGCCCTCCACACGGAGCAGGACCTGGAAGAGGCAATAAAATTCTTTAAAAATGAAGTTGATTGTGGCACAATAAGTCGCTTTTTGCAGAGTCGAAACTCCTTAGCTCCCCAGGGTTATCGATGATCCCGCTAGAGACGGCACCATACGAGCTGCGGACGCAGCATCTCAAGGAGTGCCTGACCTTCCTGGATCAGCAGCGGCTGATTCAGCCAAGCGTCAATGAACAGCTCCAGTTCGATTTCCAGGGTCTTCGTCGAAGCTATCTCAATAACCCCAGTCATCCCGATTCCAAGATTCTGGCCCATTTCGGCCGCATCTGGATTTACGACTTGGCGCTGAACATCTACGCGGATCTGAAGGCCGGCCGGATCCGGCTGGCCGCCTATCAGGTGAAGCGGGCCCTTCAGTTGGCCCTCCAAGAGCGGGAACGCGGCTTCAAGGGGCTCTGGCACTTTTCTTACAACACCCTGTGCGACTCGTTCATTGATCCCCGGGGCCCTGCGGGGGCCGTCTGCTGGTGCCTGAACGCCTTCTACGCTTTTGCCCTGGTGACGGGGGACGCCCTGTTGGTGAAATGGACGAATTCAGCCGTCCGAGAGTTTCTTTTCAGCCAGCAGGTGATGGACCTTTACGATCCGCGCTACGGGTTGGTCCGGGCTGGGCTGTTTAACCCTGAGGAGATGGTTGACGAATCGCGGATGGGATACAAGGTTTATGAAGGCCTCGCCAACAAGCAGTACCAGCACGTCATCCTGGAGCACAATGCCGACGCGGCGGCGACTTTCCGGCTGGCTTTCCGCGCCACAAAAAGGTGCGCGCCTCAGGAAAGGGACTTCCAAGCGGAACTGATCTACCGGCACAATCTTTTGATGCAGGCCGTCCGGCACAGATTCTGGCAGAAAGACCATTTTGTATCAGCCATGGACCCGGAGGGCCGATTTTACACCGGCACGGACGGCTCGCCCAGCGTGGCGGTGGACAACAATACATGGGCGGCCCACGTCTTCCTTCCGTATGATCCTTCTCTGGTGGCCCAGTCGATCAAGTATGTGGAAGATCGTTTTCTGATCGAGGTCCCCATGGGGTGGGTGGAGGATGCCCCTCAGGGGACGGCGAGCCGCTTGAGATTCAAAGGGCTTTACTATTTCCCCGCCTCCTTTCAAGATCCTTTCGTCCAGGTTCCGCCTCAGTATCGGACCAAGATGGAGCAGCTGCTGCAGCCGGAGGCGACGTTTGGGTTTCTGTTCCTCCTGAAGGATGCCGCCGATTCCATGACAGGGACGCCGCTGCGGATTCGGCTGGAGAGCCGGGCCGAAGAATTGTACGAATCGATGGTCAGTCTCTTGGGCCTCTATGGTCCCTTCGGAGCTCCCTACGCCAGCGCCAACGTTCCGGCTACCTTTACCACCCTCCATTCGGTCACCACCGCCGCCACGGCGGCGATAGCCGCGGCCATTCTTCAAGGAGCTCCCAGCGACGATTTCATCGGGGTAACCCCGCCTCCCGAGTTCCTGGTCGACGGCCAGCCCCCCCTCCAGAGCCTTTGAGCGGGCTTTTCATCACCGGCACCGACACCGGGGTCGGAAAGACCCTGGTGACCGGAGCCCTGGCCTGGGCCTTCCGGTCCCGCGGGGTCGATGTGGGGGTGATGAAACCGGTCGCCACCGGCTGCGCCCGCCGCAACGGCCGTCTCATCTCCGAAGACGCCCAGCTTCTCCTGCAGGCCGCCGGCTCAGCAGATTCGAGTGACCTCGTTTGCCCTTACCGTTTCGAACCCCCCGTCGCTCCCTGGGTGGCTTGGGGACTGTCCCCGAAGGGGACTGTCCCCATTTCACTGGATCGGATCGAGGAAGCATACCGAATCCTGGCCGCCCGCCACGAGATCCTCCTGGTGGAAGGGATCGGCGGCTTGCTGGTTCCGCTGGATGCCCGGCACACGGTGGCCGATCTGGCCCGACGATTGGGGCTGCCGGTTCTGATCGTAGGCCGAGCCGGATTGGGGACGATCAACCATACCCTCTTGACCCTCGAGGCGGCGCGCAACGCAGGTCTGGAAGTGACCGGCCTGGTCTTAAACGACCTGCCTGCGCCGAGGCTTCGGCAGGCAGGCCGCGCAGCCCGGCCGGGCCTGGCGGAGCGGACCAACCCCGCAGTGATCCGGCGGCTAGGGAATCTTCCGATCTTCGGCGTGGTTCCTTCTCTGCGGTCGCCCACTCCACGAAAGGCAGCCCGGCATATCCGGACCGGGGCGATCCTGAATCGGATCCGATCTCAAGAATCGGCCGGCCGCCGCCGGGCCGCCCAGTTGAGCTGCCTGGATCGGAAGAAGGTGTGGCATCCCTTTACCCAGATGCGGGACTGGGAGAAGGAGGAGCCGCTGGTGGTGGAGTCGGCCGACGGCGTTTATCTGCGGGATACCCGGGGCCGTCGGTACCTGGATGGAGTCTCTTCCCTCTGGGTGAATCTCCACGGACATGCGCATCCCCGGCTGGACGCGGCCCTGCGCCGGCAAATCGGAAAGATCGCCCATTCCACTCTGCTGGGGGCCGCCAGCGTTCCCTCCATCGAGCTGGCCGCGGAATTAGTCCGGATCGCCCCGAAGGGGCTCACACGGGTCTTCTATTCGGACAATGGCTCGACGGCCGTGGAGGTTGCTCTGAAGATGGCCTTTCAGTATTGGCGGCAGAACGGCCAGCCTTTGCGCCGGAAGTTCGTCCATTTCGTCAACGCCTACCATGGGGATACGATCGGCTCGGTCAGTGTGGGCGGAATCGACCTGTTCCATCAGGTTTACCGACCCCTGCTGTTCAAGGGATTCAAAGTGCCGGCCCCTTATCCTTACCGAGGGGTGAGCGCCGGGGATTCGCTCCGGGCGCTCAGGAGGGTCCTCGAAAGAAACCGGCGAACCCTCGCCGGTATTGTGGTCGAACCGCTCATTCAGGGGGCTGCCGGGATGATCACCCAGCCGTCAGGATGGCTGAAAGGCGTCGAGCGGCTTTGCCGGCGCCACGGGGTTTTTCTGATCGCCGATGAGGTGGCGGTTGGGTTCGGCCGGACCGGCACGATGTTCGCCTGCCAGCAGGAGAAGGTGAAGCCCGATTTCCTGTGTCTGGCTAAGGGGCTGACCGGCGGCTACCTGCCGGTGGCGGCCACCCTGACGACGGAACAAGTTTACCGGGGATTCCTGGGCTCCACCGCCTCCCTGCGCACTTTTTTCCACGGCCACAGCTACACCGGCAATCCGCTGGGCTGCGCGGTGGCCCTGGAGAATCTGCGAATTTTCCGGGAGGAAAGGGTACTTCAGCGGCTGGCCCCCAAGATCCGGCTTTTCGCGCGGCAGCTTACGCGATTCAATGATCTGCCCCATGTCGGGGAGGTCCGGCAGCGGGGGCTGATGGCCGGGATTGAGCTGGTCCGGGATAAGAGGACCCAACAGCCGTATCCCTTTGAGCGGAAGATGGGGATCCGAATCTGCAAACGCCTCCGGTCTGAGGGCATCCTGCTTCGGCCCCTGGGGAACGTCATTGTCCTCATGCCTGCGCTGTCCATCTCGCCGGAGGAGATCCGGTTTCTCTGCCGCGAAACGTTTGACGCCGTTAAGGTCGAAACAGGCTCCTAAACGGAGGTCATCGTGATCGAGGGGGCGCCGACGGAAGGAATTCCACCCGACTGAGTAATGACTCCCGAGGTGTCAAAGGAGATCCGAGCCGTGGGCGGACTTCCTCCCGCGGGCACGATAATCGTCACCGATTGAGTGTTGGTGCGGTTCGCCGCCGGGATCGCGAAAGAGGAGATGGCATAGGTGCCGCCGGGGGTGTCGGCGGCCGAGCTGTTGGTGGAAAAGGCGGCCGTATCGGCGCCGCCGTTGGTGAAAATCGTCGTGGCCCCGTTGTTCACGTATCCTTTGAGCCTCAAGGTTCCCCCAATGGTGACCCGGACCTGGGTGTAAGTTCCGGGAGCAAGGCTGACTCCGCTGGCCAGACTGGCGGCCACGGCGCCCGCGTTGGCCGCGGCGATGTTGATATCCTGGCTCCCCTCGAAGAGGGTGGTAAAGGAGGTGCCGTCCTTGGTGGTTTCCACCTTGGTGACGGTGACGGTGTACGTTCCGTCCGCGTTCCCCGAGGCGGCCCACGCCGGCCCTGCGTTCCAAAGCAGGAGCCCTGCCCAGCCTGCTGCCAGCCAACTCCCTCTCCGAAAACGGATCATGGCTGAGTCATCCCTTAAGTTCCTCTTCGAATCTCAACGTTAAGTTGACCGTTGGACTCGCCATATTTCTCCACCACGATTTCGTGATGCCGTTCCACCAACGTGAAGAGCCGGTCGCTGACGTCGCTGTCCGGGAACATCACCGGATCCAGCTTCAGCGGCGAAGCCATCCGCGGGGGACGGTTTACTCCCCAAGGAGGCCGGAAGGCCACGTTCACGATCCAGCCCGCGTTGCGCTTGGTGTTGTCTGTCAGAAGCACGTCCAGGACAATAAAGGGAAACGGCCGGTATTCCGCCCGGGCCGACCAGCCCTCCCGGTTTTTGGTCTTCTTGAAGTCGTACCACTCGTATCCGCCAAAAAGCTTGAGGCGTGAGTAAAACGGGATCGGCGCGCCGATTTCCACATCATAGCCATCCACCGCTTTTTCAACGATGGCGGAGGCCTCGTCATCCTGAATGGAACGCGCCCTGGATAGGCCGAAGTAGCCGTTGGCCCGGAGCTCCGCGTACGCGCTGATGGCCTCCAATCCCGTTCCCACCCGGTAATGGGAGACTTGGGTTTCGTAGTCGTGAAAAAGATTGGCTCCCAGCAGCCAGGATCGATCCCGAACCATCTGGCGGTATCCGATTCCGGTGTTGAAGAGGGTTTCGCCGGCCTGATGGCTCACCCGCGGTTCGAAGAAGAGCGCTCGGTCTTCCGCGTCGGGTCGGAACAGCGGAAGGATCAGGTCGGCGAAATAGCGGGGCGTTCTTTCGTCTCCCAGATTGAATCCGAATTCCCAATTCCGCATGAAATCCGGCAGATCCCATCCGTTGGAGGGAGGGTCCTGTTGGGATTCGCCAAAGGCGGGCAAGAGAAAAACGGAGAACAGCAAAACGGCCGTCAGGGTCAGGCGCATGTTTGCTCATTTTATCTAAAAAGGGCTCCAATCCAAGAAAAATCTGCGCCTGTGCCCCGCGCACCTGGACATGATTTCCGAAGGATGATATCTTGAGGCCGTGTCCCCACCACCTCCCTTGATGAAATGGCGTTTCATGTTTCGCTCTCAGGCAGAAAGAGAACGTGGAAGCGAAATACCCAACCACCGGAAGGTGGTTGGGTAAGGGAGGTGGTGGGGTGTTTTGGCGGCGGCTCTTCCCTTCGACCCGTTTCCCCTACCGGCGCTACCGGGATGGTTTAGCGCCGGTCATCCCGATCCAGGTGTTGGCCGGTAGGCGCTGGCGCAGGATCTTCGCCTACGTCGATTCGGGCGCTGCCTACAGCATCCTGACCGTCTCCGATGCCCGGAGGCTGGGTTTGATGAAGATCAAGGCCCGCCGGCTGGCGGTCACCACCAGCGGCGGCCGCACCCAGAAAATCTCTCTCCACCGGCTCTGGGTCAAGATAGGGACGGATCGGCTCTCCGTCACTTTCGGGGTGCCGCGCGACTTCGACATCGGCTTCAATCTCCTGGGCCGCCGGGACATTTTCCGAAAGTATGTGGTTTCTTTCGATGACACAAACTGCATCGTTGCCTTCACCCCTGTTGCCCCCCGCCGATAAGGGGGGTTTCATCCACCGGCTGTTCGACCGGATTTCATCTCGGTACGATCTTTTCAACCGGATCTCCAGCTTCGGCCTGGACCGGTATTGGCGCCGCCGGGCGATTGCCGCCTTGCAGCTTCAGCCGGAAATGCGGGTGCTGGATTTGGCCAGCGGGACCGGCGATCTGGCGGTGACCGCTGCTTGGGAGCTGGTCCCCTTGGGCCAGGTGATCGCCTGCGACGTTTCTCATCCGATGCTCATCTTTGCCCGCCGGAAATTCAAGCGGATCCCGGCGGCCCGGTGGCACATTCAGCCGGTCCAGGGCAGGGCCGAGGCCCTCCCGTTTCCCGGAGGTGTCTTTGGCGCGGTGACGATCGGATTTGCCCTGCGCAACGTCAGTGATCTAGAGAAAACCTTCCGGGAGCTTCACCGGGTGCTTAAACCGGGCGGCCGGATCGCCCTGCTGGAGTTCGGCCGACCGAGGGGGTTCCTCCTCAAGCTTGGGCATCGACTCTGGCTGACCACCGGCGTGCCCCTGATTGGGATCTTAACCACCGGTGCGGTCTGGCCCTTTCTTTACCTGCGTCGGTCGATCCTGCAGTTCCTCGCCCCAGAGGAGGTTCTGCACCGTCTCAAGGCCGCCGGTTTCCGCTCGGCAGAGGCGCAGCCGCTCCAGGGGGGAATCGTGGTCCTCTATCGAGCGGTCCGCCCTTGACGGCTCCAGGAGGGAGTGGTATACTTAGCTTGTAAGAAAGTAATACCGATCAAGGAGGTATTCCATGAGGCTGACGGTCAAAGGGCAGGTCACTATCCCGAAGCTCATTCGAGAGCGATACGGCTTGCGGCCAGGGAGCGAAGTCCGGTTTGTGGAGAAAGATCGCCGGATTGTGCTGGAGAAGACGGGGGGAGAGGATGTTTGGCAGAGGTATCGCGGGTTTCTGAAGCTTCGGATGCGAACCGACGAGGTGTTTCGTCTTCTGCGAGGTCGGGCCCTTAAGCCGTGATCACCGCGGTGGATTCCAACGTTTTGTTCGACATCCTTCTCGACGATCCCGTCTTCGGGGCCTCCTCAGAGGAGGCGTTGCGCAAGGCCTCTCGGGAAGGGGCTTTGATCATTGGTGAAGCGGTTTACGCGGAGGTGGCCGGGCTTTTCTCTGAAATGTCAGCCGCGAATCTCTTCCTTCAGCAAACGGGAATTCGACAAAGTTCATCTGCGCCCGAAACTCTCTTCAAAGCGGGCCAGCTGTGGAGACAAGCCAGCATGAAACGGTCTGGCCGCGCTTCTCCCACGCGACGGCTCCTCGCTGATTTCCTGGTTGGGGCCCATGCGCTTCTCCAAGCGGATCGCCTTCTAACCCGCGACAAGGGGTTCTACCACCTGACCTTTGCAGGCCTACGCCTGGTTAATGGCAATAAAACTTATATAATGACTTGAAATTTCGGCCCTTTTAGGGTACACTTGAGAAGTGTCAGAGAGCATAAACCGGTGAGACCCCTTTTTTATTTCCACCGATTCATCTCCCTTTTCTTAACCCTCACGCTCTGCCTGCCCAGCCCCGCCCTGGCTTTGCGGACTCCCCAAACCACCCAATCCGGCGTCGAAGAGGAACTGGACAGCCATCTCCGCGCCGGGCTGGAGGAGAAACAGGAGCTGATCTTGAGCCATCGGTTTGAAGGGTTGGCTCCAGGCCAAGACGTGACGGATCTCTACAGAAATTTGTTTAGGGAGAAGATCTTGATCCCTTCCATGGATAAAAAGCTGGGTTCTTGGGCTCGAAACTATTTTTTGGCTCCTGATACTCTACCTCAGGCATGGACCCTTTATGAGAGAGGATTCATGGAGGCCTTTTTTAATCTGGTGGAGCATGGTGGGGGGGGGACGGTCGAGGTGTATCGTGTTGGGAAAGAAGGCCAACCCATCTCAGCAGTTGTTTTTCGATGCGTTGATGAAGGGCCCGGCATCCAGGATCCCAATTCCCTTTTGATAGAGAGCATCGATGCCCATAAGGGGGTTTCTTCCAGACCCGGCAGGGGGCTGGGTTTCAAGAATATAGTGACTTGTGGAGCTTCGGTGACGATCGATTCCTTGGGCAAGCGCTGGGAGTTTCCCAAGAACAGGCCGGCCCATTTTGGTTTCATAGAGGTGGAGAAATCCAACGTGAACCAGGGAACACTCTTGACGTTGCGCTACGATCTCCCACAAAGCATTTTGAGTCCTGTCATTTCTTCCCCCGCCGCCGGGCTGGAG
>CAYJTC010000039.1:12327-14003 GCA_964372955.1 uncultured Planctomycetia bacterium
CTGGAGGAGAAGGTACCTCAAGGTTTCTGGACGCCTGAAAAGGTGCTTGCGGGAATTCAAGCTTTAGATCAGGGTGGATTTAGACCCCAGCTAAGAGACCGGCTCATCCGTCGCGACCTCCCTGAAACAACCATCGGGATCTTGGAAAGAGCCTTGGGGCGCCGAGTGACCGGCCGCCAGTTGTATAGGGCCGGCAGATACCAGTTTGGTTCCTGGCCGAAGGCCCTTGAGGCCTGCGGGCTGAATTTGGAAGAGTTGGATCCTGAAATGAGATGGTCTCGACTCAAAATCACCACGGCGATTTACCATCTCGATCAATATAACGAGAATAACGACGACAAAATAAACCTGAACGCCTGGGCGATCCAGAGGAATGTCTCTAATCGGACCCTGCGCCTGTTGGAAGAGGTGTTGGGCCGTCGAGTGACCGCAAACGCGTTATACCAAGCGGCCAGGCGTTACTTCGGTTCTTGGGACAATGCCCTTCGGGCCAGCGGACTGGATCCGGCGGAGATTCGTGTTCAGATGCGCTGGTCTCCGCTTAAAGTCACCACGGCCATCCGGCATTTAAATGAAAACAGGATTGGTTTAAACGTAGGATCAATCCAGGTGGATTACTCCGAAGGGACGAAAACGTTGCTTCGGAAGGTCTTGGACTATCCGGCCACCGGTGCCCGGTTGTATCAGAAAGGAAGATTTTACTTTGGAAGTTGGGACAATGCCCTTCGGGCCAGCGGACTGGATCCCTTCGCCATTCGAAAACGGTTTTATCGGCAAGTCCGTTTTGTGCTGGTTCCTTACCAGAAAGAGACGGTGATCGATTCGACCGGCTCGATCCGGCATGTTCGAATCGTGGGTCGGCGTCCGCTTAAACCAGCGGAAATTTCAGAAGCGAAAGAGCCGGATGGATTCAGCAAAACCCTTGCGGAGTTTATCGACGCCCTCCCATCCGAAGACCGGGATTTAATGGGTCTGGTCGTCTATCACATCCTTCAAAACCCGGAACCCGTTGAGCCTGAGCAGTTGGCCCAGGCCATCCGGGAGGGACCGGAAGAACGGGATATCTCCATTGCTGAGATCCAGCATCTCGTGGATCTGTTATCCCATTTTCTCACGGAGACGCTGGGATTTAATCCCGCCGCCGGGCTGGAGGAGGGGAAGCGAGGTCATGAATTAAAGACGACACGTACAGAAAAAGAAATTTCGGGAGAAATTCAGAAAATTCAGGAAGAGGCGGCTCGACTCGGGCTGCTGCAGCAGGAAAGGTTACCGGCGGTGGTGTTTATGGATGGCTCTCCAGTCGGAGTATTTCACCACGGCTCCGATCAGCAGGGCAGCCAAGCCGGTCAAGATATAGATGACCAAGAGCCCGTTCCCCCCCATTTGATATCCTCCTATTTTTCAATCCAGATCGCGATGCCGAAACAGGTGACGCAACAGCCCAGTCCGACGATTAAGCTCACCGTGTCAAACTTGCCTGTGAAGTTCGACAAGACTACGGTCGCGAAGACGATGGATCCTAAATGGGTCAGTATCCTCGCGATGTTAGCCCGGCGCTTGTCCGAAATCTCCACACCAACAAGTATATCACCCACGTGGATCGACGTCGAGGGCAAGCGTTTCCAAGTAGAGATGGTCTTTCCTGTCGCGCCCCGCACTCCCGGCGCCGGGCTGGA
>CAYJTC010000040.1:0-13764 GCA_964372955.1 uncultured Planctomycetia bacterium
TTGGAACGGGTCGGCCCCGAGATCCACGCCTATCTTGGAAAACGGTGAAACAGGGAAGACAGGGGAAACAGGGAAACAGAGAAAACAGGGGAGACAGGGGAAACAGGGGAGACAGGGGAGACAGGGGAAACAGGGGAAACAGGGGAGACAGGGGAAACAGGGAAAACAGGGGAGACAGGGGAATCAGGGGAAACAGGGGAATCAAGGGAAACAGGGAAACAGAGAAAACAGGGGAAACAGGGGAAACAGGGGAGTGAGTTGATGGATCAAGCGTTGTCTCCCGCGATTCAAGTCACCCACCTAATCAAACAGTTCAACGGGCTGACCGCCGTCAACGATCTCTCCTTCCAGGTCCGGCCCGGAGAGCTGTTCGGATTCCTGGGGCCCAACGGGGCGGGGAAGACCACCACCCTTCATATCCTCTGCACCCTCCTGGCTCCTACCGCCGGCCGGGCCTCAGTGGCCGGCTTCGACTGCATCAGACAACCGATGCAGGTTCGCCAGGTCATTGGGATCATCTTTCAGGATCCTTCGCTGGATGAACGGCTGACCGCCTGGGAAAACCTGGAGTTCCACGGAATGATCTATCACCAGCCCAAACCGCTTCGGCGCGAGCGGATGGAGTCGGTCTTGAAACTGACCGGCCTTTGGGAACGCCGCCACAGCATCGTGCGCACCTTTTCCGGAGGGATGAAACGGCGCCTGGAGGTGGCCCGCGGCCTCATGCACCGGCCCAAGGTCCTGTTCCTGGATGAGCCGACGATCGGGCTGGATCCGCAGACCCGCCACAAGCTCTGGGACCTGCTGGAGGAGCTCCGGACCCAACAGCAGATGACCCTTATGCTGACCACCCACTCGATGGAGGAGGCGGCCCGCTGCGACCGGGTGGCGATCATCGATCAGGGAAAACTGGTGGCGCTGGATCGCCCCGTGGCTTTGATCGCCCAGCACAAGACCCAGAATCTGGAGCAGGTCTTCTTAATGCTGACCGGTCACGGGTTCAGAGACGAAGAGGTGTCCGGGTCGGAACAGTCCCGCAACTCCGTGCGCCGTTTTAAACGTTGGCGGTAAAAACACTGGACGCTTTGACACGGGATACTGGACACGCTTTACCCTAATGGTTGACGTGCCGGCTCTTCTCATGATTTGGCGCCGGGATCTGATCCGGATGTCTCGGGACCGGGCCCAGATCGCCGGCTCTCTGGCTCGGCCGGTCCTGTGGCTGTTGGTGCTCGGCTTCGGGCTGGGCTCTGCCTTTCCCGGTTTTGGGGGCAGAAGCTACATGGAGTATCTATTCCCGGGCATCATCGCGATGAACCTGCTGTTCGCCTCATTCCTGTCGGCCATCTCGATCATCTGGGACCGGGAGTTCGGGTTCCTGAAGGAGATGCTGGTGGCCCCGATCTCCCGGCTTTCCATCGCGGTCGGCAAGGCCTTCTCCGGGGCGACGGTCGCCGGCCTTCAAGGTGTTTTGGTGCTGGGGTTCATTCCCCTGATCGGCGTTTCGATCCCTTTCTGGGGGATCGTGGGAGCTTTGCCGGTCATGCTGTTGATCTCCTTTTCCATGACCTCGCTGGGACTGCTGGTGGCCTCCCGGATGACCTCCTTTGAGGGGTTCGGGACGATCGCCAACTTCGTGATCATGCCGATGTTCTTCCTTTCCGGAGCGGTCTTTCCGCTGGAGAGCGCCCCGGCGCCGCTCAGATGGATCGGCCATCTGAACCCCTTGTCCTACGGGGTGGACCTGCTCCGGCGGCTCTTCTTCGGGCAGGCCCAGCTGCCCTGGGGAGTGGATCTGGCGGTCCTGGTTCTTTTCGCCGCCGGGGCCGTGGCCGGCGCCGTCTGGGCCTTCTGCCGGCGCCTTTAAGTCAGTGCGGTTTTAGCGTTCCCACGTGTCCGGTTTTACGGGTTACATATCATCCCACCCGTTTGTCATTGCAACCGACCGCGCTAATCCAGTACAATAAGGTCTAGAAACCAGACGATTCCGTCAGATATTGCGCAAACTCTACGTCGATGTTCGGGGATTGACCTGCCCCAAGAAAGGGTCTCCAGCGGTTCTTGAAGCCCTGGTGAAGGCCATCCGGAAGGCGGGACTGGAAGGGCAGGTGGAGGTGATCCCGCGGGGTTGTTTCGGCCTGTGCAACCTGGCCCCGAACCTGTATATTGAGCCCGACGGCGTCTGGTATTCCCGGTTCACCCTCAAGGATCTGCCGGTGATCGTGCGGCAGCATCTCCTTAGAGACAAGCCGGTGGAGCGGCTGATCCATTATCCGGACCGCCGGAAAGGCAAACTGAAAAAAGGAGGCATCCAGGTGACAGAAATATTGATGGCGCGGGAGGTTGAGGTGGGGGAGGTGGCCCCGGACTTTACCCTGAAGAACGAGGAAGGGCAGGAGGTTGCCCTCTCGAGTTTTCGGGGCAAGAAGAACGTGGTTCTGGCCTTTTATCCGTTTGACTGGAGCCCGGTCTGCACCAACGAGAACTGCGCTTTGACCAGCGACTTGCCTCAGTTCGAAGGCAAGGAGACTGTGGTTCTGGGCGTTAGCTGCGATTCCCATTTTTCCCACAAGGCCTGGAGGGAGAAGTTGGGGCTCAAGCACTCCCTCCTGAGCGATCAGAAGCGGGATGTGGCTAAGAAGTACGGCCTGTTCCTGGAAGATTTCAACTGCTCCAAGCGGGCCACGGTGGTAGTCGACAAGTCGGGCAAGGTGACCTTCAAGAAAGTCCAGGAGATCAAGGTTCCCCGGAGCAATCAGGAAATCTTGGCGGCCCTGCGGTAAGCGGCCGACTGCTTCAGGGGGTCTGACCCCGTTGGGATGGAGGCGCAGGGCTTCAGGGGGTCAGACCCCTTTGGTTTTTGTCTTGGTTCTTGTGATGGCCCTTTGTGCAGAGGGGAAAGAGGTTAAGTCCAAAGAGGGGATGAACCAGCTTAAGGATTCCACCAGCGCTTACCTGCGCTCTGCCGCCGGCCAGCCGGTCCATTGGCGGGAGTGGAGCCCGGAGGCCTTTGAGGCCGCCCGCCAGCAGGACCGGCCGGTCCTGCTGGACGTAGGAGCAGTCTGGTGCCATTGGTGCCACGTCATCGACCGGGAGTCGTATGAGAATCCGGAGATTGGCCGAATGATCAACGAGGCTTTCATCCCGATCAAGGTAGATGTGGATGCCCGCCCCGATGTGGACCGCCGGTACCAGGAAGTGGTCCAGGCGCTCACGGGCCAGGGAGGTTGGCCGTTGACTGTCTTTCTGACCCCGGAGGGGCAGGTGATCTACGGCGGAACTTATTTCCCGCCGGAGGATCGGGGCGGGATGCCGGGGATGAAGACGATCCTGGCCCGCGTGGCCCAGGTGTACCGAGACCAAAAGGCCGACGTGGTGGCGCAGGCCAAGCGGCTGCATGAGGAGCTGGCTAAGGTCTCGGAACAGAGTCTCCGGTCCGGGACGTTGAATATCGGCTTGCTGGAGAAGATCCTGGCCAACATCCAGAACAGTTTTGATGAGGAGCACGGCGGGTTCGGGGAGGCCCCGAAATTTCCGGCCGCTACCGGTCTGGAGCTGCTGCTGGGCCGTGCCTTGGCCACGGGGAATGATCGGTACGTGGGGATGGTGACGCAAACCCTGGACGCGATGGCCGCCGGCGGGATTCGGGATCAGCTGGGCGGGGCCTTCCACCGCTACTCCACCGACCGGTTCTGGCGGGTTCCCCATTTCGAGGTGATGCTGTACGTCGAGGCCGAGATGCTCAAGCTGTACGCCCAGGCCTACCAACGGACCGGCCGGCCCCGGTACGCTCAGGTGATGGAACAGCTCCTGGGGTATCTTAAGACGACCCTTTCCGATCGGTCCCAAGGCGGTTTTTATGGGAGCCAGGATGCCGACGCCACCCCGGATGACGACGGGGATTACTGGACCTGGACCCTCGCGGAAGCGAGGGCCATCCTCGGTCCCGAAGAGCTGGAGGTGGCGGCCCGGTTCTACGGCATCGAGGCGCAGGGAGAGATGCGGGAGAATCCGGCCAAGAATGTTCTGTATGAGGCAGGGACGCCGCCCCAAGATCGTTTGCTTTTGGCCCGGGCTCAGGGAAAACTTCTGCAGGCTCGCAGCCGCCGCAAGGCCCCTTACGTGGATACCACGATCTACACGAACTGGAACGCCCTGATGGTCTCCGGAATGCTGGCGGCCTCCGCCGCGTTAGGCCAGGAGGAACCGAAGGAATTTGCCCTGAAAACACTGGATCGGATCTGGAACCAGGGACACCGGTCAGGGCAGGGGCTTTTCCACGTTCTTCAGGGGCAGAATGCCCTGGTTCCCGGATTCCTGGAAGATTATGCCTACCTGTTGGTGGCTTTGCTGGATGCCCACGAAGCGACTCAGGATCCGATTCACCTGGAACGGGCCCGGGAGCTGGCGGAGGAGATGATCGCCAGGTTTGGGGATGAGAAACAAGGGGGGTTCTTTGATTCCCGATTGGAAAGCGGGGCGGCGGGGATCCTCAGCCACCGCCGCAAGCCGATCCAGGATGCTCCCACTCCGGGGGCCAATTCCATGGCGGCGCTGGGGCTTACCCGGCTTTTCCATTATACGGGTGAGGCGAAATACCGGGGCCTCGCTGAGAAGAGCTTAACCTCTTTCGCGGGGACCGCGCAGGAGTATGGCCTATTCACCGCCAGTTTCGGGATCGCCCTGGAGGCCCTTTTGCGTGAGCCCACCCACGTGGTGATCATCGGCCGGAAAGAGGATCCGAAAACTCAGGGCCTCGTGAAAGCCGCCCTGACCCCTTATCGACCTGATCGGCTGATCCAGACGGCCGACCCTCAAACAGATCGAACTACCCTGCCGGCTCCAGTGGCGGAGCTGCTCAAAAGCTTAGGGTCGGTCAAGGAGCCGACCGCTTTCGTCTGTTCCGGGACGCAGTGCGCCGCTCCCGTAACAAAGCCAGAAGAGTTAAAGCATCTGGTAGAATCGTTCAAATGACCACTGAGGAACAGGTTTTAGAACAGGAGACCCGGCGGCATGTCCTGGTGACCACCTGGGATAAGCTGTTGGAGATGGTCGACCCGGTTTACAACTGGGGCCGGCGCAATTCTCTCTGGCCGCTCCAGTTCGGGCTGGCCTGCTGCGCCATCGAGATGATCTGCACCGCCGCCAGCCGGTTCGACATCGCCCGGTTTGGCGCCGAGCTGTTCCGGGCCTCCCCCCGCCAGGCGGACCTGATGATTGTCTCGGGGACGGTGACCAAGAAGATGGTGCCGATGATCGTCCGGCTCTACAACCAGATGCCGGAGCCCCGGTATCTGATCTCCATGGGGGCCTGTGCTACCGCCGGGGGGCCGTTCAAGGAAGGATACAACGTAGTCTCCGGGATCGACAAGTTTCTGCCGGTGGATGTCTACATCCCCGGCTGTCCCCCCACCCCGCAGGCCCTGCTCCACGCCCTGATCACTCTCCAGAAGAAGATCGACCAGCAGTCGATCCGAGAGGTGCCCTGGTACCGCAAAGAAGCTCCGGCGGAGATTCCGGTTCCGGAACTGGGCCCGGACCTGGTGGATCCCAAGCGGGCCCAGGAGATCAAGGAGATCTGTTCCAAGCCGTTGCCCCAGCCGCCGGCTCCTCCTCCCATGATCCTGGCTCCCCCGGTCAATCCACCGATGTTGTTAGTGGAACCGGCCGATCTGCTCCAGAGGGTCCAACAGCTTAAACTCCGGGATGGCTTCGATTACCTGACCAACCTGACCTGCGTGGATTATCAGGATTGCTATGAGGTGGTCTACCATCTTTATTCCACGAAGCGGCCCACCCCGCCGTTGGCCCTGAAGGTCCGGGCCCGGAAGGGGGACCCGCGCGTTCCTTCCGTCATCTCCATCTGGCCCGGAGCCGACCTGCAGGAGCGGGAGGTCTGGGACCTGTACGGGGTCCGGTTCGAGGGACACCCGAACTTGAAACGGATCCTGATGTGGGAGGGCTTCCAGGGCCATCCGATGCGCAGGGATTACCTGGAGGCCTATTACGAAGCCCCCAGCAAGATTTTCCCCAGCCGCTGGAGGGAGGGGCATCACCAGCGGGCCGAGGAGAGGGTCCCGTTCAAGGACAACGTCGAGTATCCGGCCGGCTTCGACCCGACCCAGGGACTGTCCCCGAAGGGGACTGTCCCTGAAGAAGAAATGATTCCAGTCACCTCAAAATCCATCGGGTCTCTGAAGACCGACACGCTGGTGGTCAACTTAGGTCCCCAGCACCCCTCGACCCACGGGGTATTCCGGATGCGGGTGGTGGTGGACGGGGAGCGGATCGTGGAGCTCGAGCCGGTAATGGGCTACATGCACCGCAACCACGAGAAGATCGGGGAACGCAACACTTATCTCATGAACTTCCCCTACACCGACCGGCTGGACTACATCTGCTCGATGAGTAACAATCTGGGCTACGCCCACGCGGTGGAGAAGCTTCTGGGGGTCAAGCCGCCGGAGCGGGCCGAATACATCCGGGTGATCATGGCGGAGCTGACCCGCATCGTCAACCATTTTTGGGCGACCGGGTTCCTCTTGAACGACCTGGGGGCCTTCTTCACGCCGGCCCTCTACGCCATCGAAGAGCGGGAGTTGATCTTGGACCTGTTCGAGATGGCCTCCGGCTCCCGGATGATGTGCAACTACATGCGGTTCGGCGGGGTGACCGCCGACCTGCCGGAGGAATTCCTGCCGCTGGCCCGCTCCTTGGTGAACGACCGACTCCCGAGGGCGATCGATCAGATCGATCGGTACCTGACCCGCAACGAGATCCTGTTGGCCCGGTGTCAGGGGGTGGGGGTTCTGCCGCGGGACGCGGCGATCGCCTACTCGGCCGCCGGGCCGGTCCTGCGAGGGTCCGGGGTGGCCTACGATGTCCGCCGGGCCGAGCCTTACTCCATTTACGACCGGTTCCAGTTCGATATCCCCTCCTTCCCGGAGGGGGACGTCTACGCCCGGTACAAGGTTCGGATCGCGGAGATGCGGGAATCGGTGAAGATCCTCAAGCAGGCTCTGGAACAGATTCCCGCTGGAGAAATTCAGGCCGGCAAGAAGCTCTGGAACATCCGGGTGCCGGCCGGCGAGGCCTACGGCCGGGTGGAGAACCCGAAAGGGGAATTGGGCTTCTACATCGTCAGCGATGGGACCGACCATCCGTACCGGTACCATGTGCGGGCCCCCTCCTTCATCAACCTGACGGCGCTGGGGCAAATGTGCAAGGGGCATCTGGTGGCCGATGTGGTGGCGATCTTAGGCTCCATCGACATCGTGCTGGGTGAAACCGACCGATGAAGCGTCAGGTGTCAAAAAGTGCCTGACCCCTTTTGACACGTTTTGAGCAGACTAGGGAATTGAGATGAGATTATATGGGATTGAGCTGATCCGGGGATTGGGGATCACCATGGCCCACTTCGTAGCCAGTTACACGGTGGGCTTGCGCCGGACTTTCAGCAATCGGGTTCGCAAGCTCGTGCGGCAGGATGCCGGGCAGAAAGGGGTCTTCACCGTCCAATACCCGGAGGAGCGGCTGAAGGTCCCGGAGCGGTTCCGGGTTCTGCCGGTCCTGATTTTTGACGGCAAGGAAGAAGAAACCTGGAGCACCCCCACGGAGCGGTGCACCGCCTGCGGGATTTGTGCCAAGGTTTGCCCTCCCCAGTGCATCTGGATCGTCCAGAGCAAGGATTCGTCCGGCAAGCCCATTGCCAAGGCCTCCGAGTTTTACATCGATGTGGATGTCTGCATGAACTGCGGTCTCTGCGCCGAGTTCTGTCCTTTTGATGCGATCAAGATGGACCACACTTTCGAACTGGGGGGCGGGGAACGGCAGGCCTCCCACATTTTCGACATCGATAAGCTCCATGTTTCCACCGAGTATTATGCCCGGACTCACCCAAAGGCCTGGGCCCAGGAGCAGGTCCGTCGAAAAGCAGAAGCGGATAGAAAAACGGTGAAGGGTCAAGGGTGAAGGGTCAAAATTTCACCCTACGCCTTTCACCCTACACCGGCTTAAGATGAGCGATCCGATCCATTATGTTTTCCTGGCTCTTTTCGGAGCCGCAGCATTCGTCGTCCCCCTTTTGCCGGTGATCCTGGCCCGGTTCATTGCCCCGAAGAGACCGGGCCCCATCAAAAACACTCCCTACGAATGCGGGATGGTGCCGGAAGGGGATTCCTGGGTCCAGTTCCGGATCCAGTATTACCTGTTCGCGATCCTGTTCGTGGTTTTTGACGTGGAGGCCCTCTTCCTGTTTCCCTGGGCCTTGATCTTTAAGGAGGTTGGCTTGGGGGGTCTAGCGGCGATGGGGGCCTTCCTGGGAATCCTGGCCCTGGGGCTGGTCTACGCCTGGCAAGCGGGGGCCCTGGAATGGGAGTAGGGGTCAGGCACTTTTTGACCTGCGTCAAGAGTGCCCGTCAAAAAGTGCCTGACCCCTTTTGACGATGGTACCTGACTGGTTGCTCACGGTTTTTCGGCTGTTCCTGCCTGGGGTCGTGATCCTGGCGCTGGCCCCGGTGGGGATGATGTACCTGACCTGGCTGGAGCGCAAGGTGATCGCCCGGATCCAGGATCGGGTCGGCCCCAACCGGGTCGGGCCTTATGGCCTGCTTCAGCCGCTGGCCGACGGGATCAAGATGCTGACCAAGGAGGACATCGTGCCTGCCGGAGCGGATCGGCTCCTCCATTTCCTGGCTCCGGTCCTGGTGGTGGTGCCGGCGTTGTTTCTGTTCACCGTCCTTCCGTTTGGGCCGGCGCTGGTGGCCGCCCCTCTGGCGACCGGCCTGCTGTTCTTTGTGGCGATCGGCTCCGTCGAAACCCTGGCGATCTTCATGGCCGGATGGGGTTCCCGGAACAAGTTCTCTTTGATGGGGGCGATCCGGAACGCCGCCCAGCTGATCGCCTACGAGGTTCCGCTGGTCCTGTCCCTGGCCACCGTGCCGATGATGGTGGGCTCCTTGAATCTGGTGGAGATCGTAAAGGGGCAGGAGGCCTGTTGGTTCGTGTGGACTCCCTGGGGGTTGGTCGGGTTCGGACTGGTCCTGCTGGCTGGTTTAGCGGAAGTCAACCGGACCCCCTTTGATCTTCCAGAAGCGGAGTCGGAGATCGTGGCCGGTTTCCACACCGAGTACAGCGGGATGAAGTTCGCCCTTTTCTACATGGCGGAATTCTTGAGCGCCCTGGCACTGGCGGCTCTGCTATCGGCCCTTTTCCTGGGCGGCTGGCTGGGGCCGGCGGTTCTTCCGGGCTGGATCTGGATGGGGGCCAAGACTCTCCTGCTGGTTTTCGTGATGATCTGGATCCGGGGAACATTCCCTCGGTTCCGGATCGACCAGCTGATGGGTTTGGCCTGGAAGGTGCTGGTACCGGTGGCGCTGGCGAATTTAGCCGCAGCGGCGGTCTGGTACCATCTGCCAGGATGGCTGGGCAACTTCCTGGCTCTGTTGCTCTCCTCCGGAACGTTCCTGGTGACGACCCAGCTTTGGCTTCGGCCCAAACCGCACATCACAAAAAAATGGGTCTCCGGCTTGGAATCCACTTGACACGCTCTCGAGGATCTGGAAAATGAAAGGGGGGTCCTAGATGGGAAACTTCACGAAGGTGGCTTCGGTTCAGGAAATCTCACCCGGTCAGAGCAAGCAGGTGGAAGCCGGCGGGCATACCATTGCCCTGTTTAATCTGGGCGGCTCTTTTTACGCGATCGACAACACCTGCACCCACTCCGGAGGCCCGCTGGCCGAAGGGTTCGTGGAGGAGGGGCAGGTGGAGTGTCCCTGGCACGGCGCCCGTTTCGATGTGAAGACCGGCGCGGCATTGACCCCTCCGGCTTTCGAGGGGGTGGCTTCCTACAAAGTGCGGGTCAACGGCCAAGATGTTGAGGTGGAGCTGGAAGGGTAGGTTTTGGTTTTAAGTTTTCCATAAGCCTGTCTAGGGAGGTCTAGGAGAATTCTATGTCGTACGTCATTACCGGAAAATGTTTAGGCGAGCAGTACGCGGCGTGCGTGGAGGTCTGCCCGGTCGACTGCATCTACCCCGGGGACCACAAGGGGGAGAAGTTCATGGTGATCGATCCGGAGATCTGCATCACCTGCGGGGCCTGCCTGCCGGTCTGCCCGATCGGGGCGATCGTTGAGTCGGAGGATTACGATCCGGAGTTCTCCAAGGTCAACGCCGAGCTGTCTCCGCAGTTCAAAGGAAACCCGAAAGTCACTCCCCGGCCCTCCAACGATCCGCCGCGCAAGCCGACCAACAAGTTGGCGTAACCGATCGGCTTCCGGTTCCCTCTGAAGCGGGAGCCGATCGCTTTTTAAGGAGCTTTTGATGCCTACCCCTCAGGAGGCGGTCAAGGAGCGGATCGGGAACCCCTTTCTGATCCGGGAGAAGCTGGAGGCCGCGGCCCGCGAAGGGTTCACCGCGTTCACCGAGGACGACCAGTTCCTGGCCAAATGGTACGGGCTCTACACCCACCGCCATGAGCCGGGTTTCTTCATGCTGCGGCTCAAAATCCCCGGCGGGGTGTTGACCGCCGCCCAGCTCAAAGGGATCGCCCAGATCACCTCAGAGCAGAACCGGGATTTCGCCGACATCACCACCCGGCAGGATATCCAGCTCCATTGGGTGGCGGTCAAAGAGGTTCCGGCGGTGCTGGGGGCTCTGAATCAGCTGGGCATCTCCACGTTGGGGGCCTGCGGCGACATCATGCGCAACATCGTGGGCTGCCCCGTGGCCGGGCTGGACGCCCAGGAGTTCTTCGATGCCGGCCCGGTTCTTCAGGAGATCCACCGGTTCTTCCTGGGGAACCTGGAGTTCGCCAATCTGCCCCGGAAGTACAAGCTTTCCATCGCCGCCTGCCGGGATCAATGTCAGCAGCCAGAGATCCAGTGCCTGAGCCTGGTGGGATTTGAACGGCAGGCCCCCGGCGGCAGGCAGCTGGGTTTTGATGTTCGAGTCGGCGGCGGGCTCTCCACAAAGTGGTTTTTCACCCAGCGGCTCAATGCCTTCGTGAGGCCGGAGCAAGCCCTGCCGCTGGTCAAGGCGGTCACGGAAGTTTATCGAGATGCCTCTGAATACCGGAACAGCCGGGCGCGAGCCCGGCTGAAATTCTTGATCGCCGACTGGGGGATCGAGAAGTTCCGCCAGGCGGTGCAGGAGCGGCTCGGTTTCCCGCTGGAGGAAGCCGGGCTGCTGGAGGATCCGCCCGACAGCTATAAGGATCATGTCGGGGTGCATGAGCAGAAGCAGCCGGGTCTTTTCTACGTCGGGGTCCCGATCTTGATCGGCCGGATCACCGGGGCTCAGATGCGCAAGGTGGCCGACCTGGCCCAGCGTCACGGGGAGGGCTCGATCCGGCTGACCCTCCGGCAGAACCTGCTGATCCCGAACGTCCCTCAGGAGAAGGTGGCCCTGGTCCTGGAGGGGTTGGGCTCGGTGGGTCTGAACGTGAAGGCCTCCCCGATGGTCCGGGGGGTGGTGACCTGCACCGGGATCGAGTTCTGCAAGCTGGCGGTGACCGAGACCAAAGCCCGGGCCCGGGAGATTGTGGAGCATCTGGAAGCGAGCCTTCGGCTGGAGGAGCCGCTGAGGATCCATGTGACCGGCTGCCCCAACACCTGCGCCCAGTCGCCGATCGCCCACATCGGCCTTCAAGGTTCCAGGACGACAGTGGAGGGCCAATCGGTGGAGTCCTATGACGTGGCGGTGGGCGGAGGTTTGGGCCGGGACCGGTCGTTCAACCACTTTGTGGTCCGGAAGATCCCGGCCTCCGAGGTGAAATTCCGACTGGAAAAACTTCTTTTGGGCTACAAGCGGCTTAAAGAACCGGACGAGGAGTTCAACGGCTTCTGCAAGCGGGTCGGGGATGAGGCGGTGGCCCAATTGCTCTCAGGAGAGAAATGAAAGTGGTCATTGTCGGGGCCGGGTTGATCGGCTTGGCGGTGGCCGATGAGCTGAGCCGCCGCGGGGCCCAGGTGATTCTGCTCGAGCGCAACGCCGCCGTCGGCAGCGAGGCCTCATCGGCGGCGGCCGGAATTCTCTCGCCCCAGGGCGAAGCGAAGGGGCCGGGGCCTCTGTTAGACCTGTTCCTGGCCGGTTATCAGCTAATCCCTGAGGCGGTCGCTCGGCTGGAAGCGCTGACCGGCATCGATCTGCGGTTCCGTGCCGGCGGGATGCTCGCTGTAGCTCTGACCCAGGAGGATGAACAGGAGCTGGAAGGACAGTGCGCTTGGCAGAGGAAAGCGGGCCTTCGGCTGGAGCGGCTGAGCGCCGCCCAGGTCCGATCCATGGAGCCAGCCATCGATGGGCCGGTTCGCTGGGGAATTGGGTGGCCGCAGACCGCTCAGATCGACAATGTCCGGATGGTGGAAGCTTACCACCGGATCGTCCGGTCGCAGGGGGTCGACATTGAGACCGGGGCCCTGGTCCTCCGGTTCCTCATCGAATCGGACCGGGTGGTCGGCGTCGAAACCTCTCAGGGTGACATCCGGGCAGACTGGACGGTGGACTGCGCTGGGTCCTGGGCCGGGTTCGATCCGGCTTTTCCGGTTCCGATCCCGACCTTTCCGGTCAAGGGCCAGATTCTTCGTTTCCGCACGGAAGAGGCGCTATTCCAGCGGGTGGTGAGATCCCCGCGGGCCTATTTTGTCCAGCGGGCCGCGGATGAACTGATCGTGGGGACCACCGTGGAGCAGGTCGGGTTCAATAAGGAGGTGACGGATGAGGGCCGCCGGATGATCCTACAAGGCGGGGAAGAGATCGCCTCGCGGCTGGCCTCTTTGCCTCTGGAAGCGGCTTGGGCGGGCTTAAGACCCGGCACGCCGGACGGCCTGCCGGTTTTAGGCCCGACTCCTTTGAAGCAGTTTCTGCTGGCCGCCGGCCATTTCAGAAGCGGGATCCTGCTGGCTCCTTTGACGGGGCGGCTCGTAGCCGAATGGATCCTAAAAGGGAGCTGTTCCATCGATTTATCGACATTTTCCATTTCACGTTTCTTAGCGCAGGCGGCGGCTCAATAACATAGGAGATCACCATGGCGCATCATCAGAAAAAAGAACTGGTCGCGGAATTGGTGGGCACCTTCATCCTGGTGTTCGTGGGGACCTGCGCGGTGGTCACCACGAAGCTGTCCGCGGGGCAGTTCAGTTTCGGGGTGCTGGAGTATCTGGGGATCGGGACTGCTTTCGGCGTGGCGTTGATGGTGGCGGCCTACACGGTGGGCCCGATCTCCGGAGCCCACTTGAACCCGGCGGTCACCATCGGCCTGGCGCTGGAGAAGCGGATCTCCCGGGACAAAGTGATCCCTTACATCGTGGCCCAGTGCGTGGGGGCGACCCTGGCTTCCGTGGCCCTGTTGATTCTTCTGGGAACCAGGGCCTATGGGTTGGGTGAGACCACCGTTGGATTCCTGGGCCTGCGGGAAGCGCTGGGAGCGGAAGCGGCTTTAACCGGGCTCCTGGTTTTCCTCGTGCTGGGTGTGACCGACAAGGGGGCGCCGGCCGGCGGGATGGGGGGTTTGTTGATCGCCATCTATCTGGCCGCTTCCCACCTGATCGGGATTCCGTTCTCCGGAAATTCCCTGAATCCGGCCCGATCGCTGGGACCGGCGGTCCTCATGGGCGGCCCGGCGCTGAGTCAACTGTTCCCGGTCTACGTGGTGGCTCCCATCATCGGAGGGCTGGCAGGGGCGCTTGCCTATCGCTGGGTCAAGGACAGCTAAGCCGCGGGCACTTTTCCTTGCCTTAGAGGGGAAAACCGGGTAAAGTAGATCAATTT
>CAYJTC010000041.1:0-13740 GCA_964372955.1 uncultured Planctomycetia bacterium
TTTCCCCTGTTTCCCCTGTCTTCCCTGTTTCCCCTGTCTTCCCTGTTTCCCCTGTTTCCCCTGTTTCCCCTGTCTTCCCTGTTTCCCCTGTCTCCCCTGTCTTCCCTGTCTTCCCTGTTTATAAAGCATCTCTATTCAAATTGCAAGTCGGCCGATCCCGTGGTAGTCTTAAAGTTGCTCCCATGTACGAGACGTTCTACCGATTCCGAGAAAAGCCGTTTCATGTGACCGCCGATCCGGCTTTTCTTTACCTGTCCCGCCAACACCAAGAAGCGCTGGATCATCTGACCTACGGCATCCGGGAACGTTTGGGCTTCATCGCCATCACCGGAGAAGTGGGGACTGGAAAAACCACCCTAGCCAAGGCGCTGGTGGATCAGCTTCCCTCCTCTGTCAAGACAGCGCTGATCTTAAACCCTGCCCTGAGCGCTGCGCAACTGCTTCGGGCGATCCTTCAGGATTTCGGTGCGCAGACCAATGGTCATGCGGCAACTCCTTTGGCTCCGGCGAAGCTCACTCGCGGAGAGCTCCTGCAAAAGATCGAACGCTTCCTGCTGAATCAGGCCTCCGGTTCAACCGGAGGAGTGTTGGTGATCGATGAAGCCCAAGCCTTGAGCTCCTCGGCCCTGGAACAGGTAAGACTGCTATCCAATGTGGAAACACCAAAAACCAAGCTGCTTCAGATCGTGCTGATCGGTCAACCGGAGCTGCTGGAGCGGCTTCAAAGAGAGCGGCGTCTTCGGGCCCTTCGGGAGCGGATCGCCGTCCGCTACGAGCTTCATCCCCTTCCGGAAGAGGAGGTGGCCGCGTACGTGCGGCATCGGATCCGGGTGGCCGCCGAGCAGGATCTGGCCCTTTTCACGGAGGAGGCCATGGCCAAGATCGCGCGCCTCTCGCAGGGAGTGCCCCGCCGGATTAACCGTTTGTGCGACCAGGCCCTGCTGGCCGGATTTGTGAAAGAGTCCTGGACGATCGACGAAGGCCTGATCAAGGAGGAATGAAACGATGAGTCTGATTGCCGACGCTTTACGAAAAGCGGACGCCCCTGTAACGGCGGCGCCCCCGTCCTCTCCAGCGCCCAAAAAGAGCTGGAGCTACTGGGGGATTGGCGCCTTGGCCCTGCTGGTGGTCCTGGGAGTCCGGATCGCCCTGCGCCCATCCGGAAGACCTTCCTCCAACCCGCCGGGCTCGGCGGCAGTCCCCCGCGTCGAGTCCCCCGCGCCGGTGGGATTAAACCTTCTCAGAAGCGCCGAGGGACAATGGCGGCTCAATGGGATCGTGCAGGGAGGATCGGGCAAGTCGCTGGCTTTAATCAACGGCCAGGTCGTCGAAGAAGGAGGCTCCGTTTCAGGAGCACAAGTGACCCGGGTGGCTTCGGACCAGGTGGAGCTGGAAACCGAGAACGGCCAGAGTCGGACCTTAAAGTTTCGCTGACCTGCTCTCCTATTGAAGCCGGACGAAGGCGTCCGAGAAGTGGGGATCGGAGATCAATCGATTTCTCTCCACGTTTGCTTCCGCCTTGGTGACGAACCGCCCCACATAAAGTCGGTACCGCGGCTTTCCATTCAGGCGGGCTGACTCCACCCAAAAAGCCGGATAACCCAGTTCCTGCAGGCTCAAAAGCGCTTTTTCAGCCATGGGCCGCACATCATAGACAGCCACCTGAACCGTATAAGGAGAAGTTTCGGTTCCAACCGGTGAAGCCTGCAGGAACCGGAATCCGAACGGCATCCCCACGCAGGCGAACAAGACCGCTGCCACCGCCACATGCCGCAGCAAATCGGCGGCTCTTTGAGCCGCCCGATCCCATAAAACAGCGCGTGAGGCGGCGCGGGCTCCTTGAGAGATTCGGACCTGCCTTCTGAGCTCCCGGCCCAATTTCTCCTTCTCTTCCCGCAGGACAATCAGGTCGCTCCGGAGGCGCTTGAGTTCTCCAGATAGAATCTCAGATCCGGTCCACCCGGCCTCCTTCAAGGAACTCTCAGCCTGCGCGGGAACCGAATTCGAGACGACCGAAATGGGAGCGAAAACCGGAAGGGCCTCCTGTGAGGATTGGACCGGGCGGCGTCCCAGATAAACTCCGTAGAGTTTCTGCTGGATCTCGGCTTCACTTAAGACCTTCATTCCTTCCGGGAAAGAACCTTTGGAGGGTTGTTTCACCCCGCCCCTCCAGAGTCCTGAATCCCGCCTTTGGCGGGATTCAACCTCAGATGAAATCGGATCAAGGTAACCGGTCCCAAACCCCAGCTGCCTTCCTCTCGGAATCCGAGGGCTTTGCAAAGACGGATCGCCTGTGCCATCCGGGTGGAGGTGCTGATCACCACTTCCTGGTAGCCGGCGGTTCGGCAGAAATCCAGCGCCTCTTTCAGGAGCGCCGTTCCAATCCCTTTTCCTCGGAATTCGGAATCCACGAACAGCCGCCTTAAGAGGGCGGCCCAGGGGCCGTCCGCCTTGACTCCACAGGTTCCCACGATCCGGCCCTTCTCCTCAGCCACGAAGAAAGCGCTTTGAGGAGCGGAGTAGGACTGCGTCAACTGACGGAGATCGTCAACCTCAAAAGCGGCTTGATCGGCTGGAAACTCCCGAGCGAGAATCGAAGAAACCAATTCGACAATCCCCGAGGCGTCCGACGCCTGCGCTGGCCGGATGGCCACCTGGCCTCCCACCATGAATCGATTCCGCCTAAGAAGAAATCTTGTAGACCCGGTCGTTGCGCCGAACCCGAACCGACACCTTCACTCCCACCTGCTGGCCCACCCCGGCTTCTGTCAACGGCTGATGCTCGACCTGCATCGAATGGACCGCCTCCTTGAGATCCGTGGTATGGCCCCGAATCCAGATGGTGTCGCCCACCTTCAAAGAACCCTTCGTAATTTCAATAATGGCCGCGCTGGGAATCGAAAAGAAGCTGACCACATGGCCAATTTCTTCACCCAATGGAGTCGCCTCTGACATCGGAAGGGCCTCCTTCTTTCTTTAGAACCGTGATTCCGTTATCCTACTCAAACAAAGGACGGGTGTCAACCCCGTGAGATAGTATCTGTTCAGCGGTTTGAGAGCGTACCGTCATTGCGACCCCGAGCAACGCGAGGGGGAAGCAATCTCGTTTTTCAATCGAGAGATTGCTTCGGTCGCTTACGCTTCCTCGCAATGACACCGAGATCACGGCCATTTCAGGACACCTTGAGTCTCGTCGCTGTCTCAAACAGCTAAACATCTATGTGAGATAAGCAGTTGTTATCTCACGGGATCAAGAAAGAGGCGCTAGCAAATGTTCCAGCGCGCTCTTGGCCGCCTCCTGACTGGCCGCTTTCTTGCTTAAGCCAGCCCCCTGTCCATAGAGCTTGCCTTTCCAGCCGACGGTCACGGTGAAGCGGCGCCGGTGTCCTGGCCCGCTTTCTCCGATTAACCGATACTCCGGGGCGGCCTTGAAATATCTCAGGGCGTACTCCTGAAGAAGGGATTTGTAATCGGTAGCCAGATGTCCGGCCTCCACGGCCTTGATCTGATACTGGAAGAGGCGCCGGATCAGCCGGGCCGTGGGGGTCAACCCCCGATCCAGATAAAGCGCTCCCAGCACCGCCTCGAGGGTGGATCCGATCACGGAGGTCCGCCGTCCCTCCCCATGCGCTGTTTCCCCCGGACCCAGAAGGATCCACCGGTCCAAATTCAGGGAAGCGGCGATCTCTCCCAACGTAGCTCGACTGACCACCTGCGCCTTGACCTTGGCCAGTTCCCCCACCTCGGAAAACGGATAGAGCCGATACAGCTCCTCCGAAACCACCAATCCCAAAACCGCGTCTCCAAGGAACTCCAGCGTCTCGTTGTCCCCCTTGACCGATTCGGATTTACTGGCGGTCTGCAGGTAGGAGCGATGGACCAGCGCTTGATTCAAAAGACTGAGTTTCCGGAAGCGGACCCCCATCAAACGCTCCAGCCGGTGAAGCTGCTTCTTTCGATCGGAAACGACTCTGGACCGGAAAAAGATCTCTAGCCCTCCAGAAAAGAACGCAGGACGCGCCGGACCAGATTCTCCGGCACCCCTGAAACCACCGCGGCCCGGCCGATTCCGGTAGGCAGAACCCAAGCCTGGCCGCGGCTCCATTTCTTGTCGTGGGACATCGCCCTCAGAACAGCGGACAGCCTCGCCCCCCGGATTTTGATCGGGAAACCCAGAGAACGAATTAAGCGGCCGATCCGGGCCGCAGAACCGCGATCGATTTTACCGAGCTCTCGGGAAATCTCTGTCGCCGCCAGCATCCCCAGCGCCACCGCCTCCCCGTGTGTGATGATCTTGGAATAACGGGTCGCCGCCTCAAGGGCGTGCCCGACGGTGTGCCCGAAATTAAGCAGGGTCCGCAATCCCCGGGTTTCCCGTTCATCCGCTTCCACCATCCGGGCCTTCACCCGGACCGCGCGCCAGATCACCCATCCCAACGCCCGCGGCGACCGCCTCAGATCAGAAACGGAGACGCGCTCCAGGAACGTGAAGAGAGCCGCGTCCCGGATCACCCCGCACTTGAGCGCTTCCGCCAACCCGGAACGAAACTGCCGGTCCGACAGGGTGCGCAAAAAGGCCACATCGATAAAGACCAGCCGGGGTTGATAGAACAGGCCCGCCAGATTCTTGCCGTGCGGCAGGTCGATGCCGGTCTTGCCGCCCATGGCGGAGTCCACCTGAGCCAACAGAGTGGTCGGCACCTGAAGGTACGGGATTCCACGGCGATAGAGACCGGCGGCCAGACCCCCCAAATCCCCCACGACTCCTCCGCCCAGCAAGATCAAAAAGAGGCGGCGGCCCGGACCGTCCAGGTCGGCCAGCCGGTTCAGAAGGCGGCCCAGAGCGGAGACGCTCTTGCTCCGTTCCGTGTCGGCCAGAGTCAATAAGGTTATCGGAAGACCCTGTCGATGGAGGGCCTTCACCCAGACGCCGGCTAAACCTCGCAGGATCGTCCGATTGCTCAAGACGACCGGGTGCGTCCCCCAGCGGCTGCGGCTAGAGGAAGCCCCGCTTTGCGGGACATCTCTGGACAGAAGCTTAGAGGAAGCCGCACCACTTCTAATCTCCGGGTCGCGGCCCCGAACGATCTCTCTGATGAGCCGGTTCAGATGGCGATATCCAATCACCACGTTGTAGCTGCGGTCGCCCAAACGAACCGGCACGGTCAACGGGAAACGAACGCCCGGTTCAGCCATGGAACAAACCCAGCAAGCCGGCTAAGAATTTGACGGTCGGCCAGACAAACCGGTTGATCACCCCAGAAGCCAGCAGGAGAAAAACCAGAAAGATCCCCCAGGGCTCCAGGGAAAGAACCCAAGCGGCCAGACGGGACGGAAGAAGGCCCGCCAGAATACGGGAACCGTCCAGGGGAGGAACCGGAATCAGATTGAATGTCCCCAATACCAGGTTGATCAGGATCAGGTATTCCAGCAGACCGGCCCCCCAGAGGGGGAGAAAGGGATTCAACCCTTTAAGGAGCAGAGCCAACGCAACGGCCATCCCAAAATTGGCCGCCGGTCCGGCGGCTCCGACCCACAGCATGTCCCGCTTCGGATGCCGCAGGTTGAAGAAGTTAACCGGGACCGGTTTGGCCCAGCCGAAAACAAACGGGGACCGGACCAGCAGCAGCGCCAGCGGCAGGATCAGCGTTCCGACCGGATCGATGTGACGCAAAGGGTTCAGCGTGAGCCGCCCCGCTTCCAGAGCAGTCCGGTCCCCCCGCCACAGAGCCACCCAGCCGTGGCTGACTTCGTGAACCACCACGGCCAGCAGGAATAAGGGGAACAGGAGAAGAAAACCGGCTAGGATCTCCATCTCTCCATCCCTCTTGGCAAATCGCTCACCGGATCGCCGCCTCCTCCTTTGAATGCGACTCCAGAACCGCCACGTATTTCCCGCTGACCCAACCCCAGTAACCCTCCGGGGCTTCGATCTTCACCCATTCCCCCGCTATTTCCCGCACCTGAACCTCCTGACGGTCATTCAGGAATCCCAGGGAACTAAACGCCTTGCCGGCCCCGGCCCGGAGCTGAACCCGGCTGCCGCGAACCGTTCCTTTCGCATCCCGAATCTCCAGGAACGGCTTGGCCACATAGACGAAGGCCTGAGCAGGCAGCGGCACAGCAAACCAATCCCCCTCCCGCCGTCCCAGCGGGATTTTGACTCCTTTGCTGAACTGAAACAGGACTTCAGAGGCAAGCTTCGGCCTGGCCCGAACATTGACCCGGTCGGCGGTGATGAGACCTTCTTCCTGCGCCACGCTGATCGAGGAAAGGGCCAGCCCTAGGCCGATGAATAGGAGGAACTTCACTCCTACTTTTTGGAGGGAGCCGCGCCTTCCGATTGAGGGGGGGCGCCGGTTGCTTTAGCCGGAGCGGCCGCCCCCTTGGGCGGCGCCTTGGCTCCTCCGGCAGCGGGAGCGGGCGTGGCTGCGGCCCCTTCAGCGGCAGTTACGGTTCCAGCGGCGGGGGCCGCCGCCTTCTCTTTCTTCACCCGGATCCTCAGATGCTTGACCTTGGGCAACCCTAAGACTGAAGAGCTCTCCAGGTCCAAGACTCCCTTCTCCTGAAGAATCTTGACCCGCTCCAGCCGGGAGAGAACGGAGCGGTGCCGTTTCATGGTCGCAGCTGATTTTAAGCTCGGATGAATCGACATGGTTTTCTTATCCTGATGAAAGACGCTTCACGAAACTGTCCTGGTATGTCTTCTTGAGAGACGCCAGCACGGTCAAGGCCTCGGTGCGGACCCTGAATCCCACGATCCGCAGCTCGTAATATCTCCCCTGGCGGATCACCTGAGCATTGAGCCCGCGCCGCTTGAGCCGGTCCGCCTCCGCCTGAGCCACCTTCGCATCCAGATAACTGGCCAGCTGGATCGCGTAGGATCCGCCCTCCCTTTTAACCGGGCCGGCGGCAACAGGGGGCTGAATCGAAGCGATTGCGGGCACAACCCTCCCCAACGGCAAAACGGCCTTCTCCGAAGCCACTCGATGCTCCAGGCCTGGCGGAGAAACCAACCGTTTCCCCCGCTCCACCCCGACACAGAAGCCGGCCAGCAGGGCCAGCAGGAGCGCCAGCGAGGAGAAGATCAGATTCTCGTAGGCGACCCGGATCCGCAGATACCGGCGGGGGAAAAGCGCAGGATACCCGTTTTTCGGCTCCGAGGAAACCGGCAGATTGGGAAACAGTTCCGGTTGCACGATTCATTAATATATCAACAAATCAGCCACAATGGAAGCGCGCTACGCTTGGCTGGCGGGACAAAGGTTCTTAAAGTCGCACCAACGGCATTTCCTCGGAGAGGGGTCCGGAGCGAAGTTCCCGGACCGGATATCGGCGATGATCTCCAGCACCTGTTCCTTGACCTGTTCCAGAACACCGGGCCTGTAATCAACGGAAAGCTTCTCGCCAGTCCGGAGGTAATAGAAGCTGACTCTTTTAGGCTCCAGCTTCAAGGTCTCCTTGCAAGCCAAGGCGTAAAGCCACAGCTGGAGCTGGTCTTCGAAGTCGGCCTTTTCCTTAGGCTTGCCGGTTTTGTAATCGATCACCTCCACCCCCCCTTCCGGCAACGGATCGACCCGGTCGATCACCCCCCGGATCCCCGCCTGACCCAATGGAAGAGAAAAGGTCCGTTCCACAAAGAGAGGAACCGGAAATTTCCCTTCGTTCTTCCGGTAGAAAGAGGTCAAAAGATCCAGCCCCAATCGGCGGTACTCCTGATCCTGATACGGCTCCCCGTACCGGCCTAACCCATGCAGCCGCCGAAAGGATTCCCGAAGATCCTCGAGAGGGGGGACCTGCCCCTCCATCACCTTCCGGAAAAAACCCTCCAGGCAGCCGTGCAGGTCGATCCCGAAATTCATTTGAGGAGTGGGTCGAATCGGTATCTGATAAAGGTAGCTGTATTGATATTTCATGGGACAGTAGCGGTAGGTCTCTAGCTGGGTGTAGCTGAACCGGGCCGGCAGCGGCACCTCCCTGGAAACCGACTGGATCCCTCGGACCTCTTTTTCCCGATGAAGGAGGCAGGCCGCTTCCGACATCCGCCGCAGGGCGCTGGAGAATCCATCCTCATCCTGGACATCCATCTGCCGGATCTCCTGAAGGATTTCAAGCACCTTCCGCTCCGCTTCCGCTGGCCCGAGGCCCGTGGTGCGGCCTCCTTCAGCCGCAGCCGCTGGCCCGGCCCCTCTCAGGCCGACCGGTACCGGCTCCTCCGGTTCCGGGTCCTGGCGCCAGAGAAAACCGTCGGAATCGGCCCCCTCGCTGATCTCCCGGGCAAAGACGGAGGGACGGTGATAGGCCCGCTCCTGCGTCATCAGGAAAAGCCCCCGCCGAGCCCGCGTGGCGGCCACATAGCAGAGTCGGCGCTCCTCCTGCAGATGGGAGTCCCCTTTGGGCAAAGATTCCTTCATCAGCTCCACCGGAAACGGAATCGCTTCCGGGCGGGCCCGGGTCGGGAAACGCCCCTGCACCATCCCCAGCAGGATGACCCAGTCGAACTCCAGCCCCTTGGCCTGATGGATTGTCATCAGGCGGACCTGGTTGCCGAGTGTTTCCTCCTCTTCGTCCCGCGGGTCGCCGCCGGCCTGCCGGTAGGAATCCGAATACCGCAGGAACTCATCCAGGCCCTCGGAACCCGGATGGGTTTCCGCATACCGGTAGACAAACCGCAGGAACCGGCCCAGAAGCTGCAGCGCCTCCCGGGAATGGAAGAGGAGCCGCAAAGAGGTCCCCTGCGCCGCGGCCGGGATCAGACGGTCCACTCCCAGGCGGACCGCCTGAGGAGTCCAGCGGGTCACCTCTTTAAAAAACTGGTCGATCCCTTCCTTCGCGGAAACAGCCACCTCCAGCGCCTGCGCCAAACGCAGGGCCTCCCAGAGAGAGATCTGTCTGTCCCGGGCCAACCGGCTGAGCGTCATCAGATCTTCCGGCGAGATTCCCCAGATCGGATGGCTCAAGAGCCGGAACAGATGGATGGAATCCGAGGGATCCAAAAGAACCTTCAGGAACGCGATCAGATCTTTGATCTCCGGCTGGTCGAAAAGCGCGATCCCCCCATGCACAAAGAAGGGGATCCCAGCCTCCCGCAGGGCATCCACCAGCCGATCCCGGTGATGATGGGCCCGGTACAAAACGGCGATCTGATCCAGCCGGGCGGCGCCGGAGGGCTCGGCCTCCGCCAACGAACGAATCGTCCGGACCGCTTTCCAAGCCTCGTCCTGCTCGTCCCGGCAGACAATCGCCTCCACCGGGGCGCCTTCCTGCCGGTCGGTCCAGAGCCGTTTTTCTGGATCATACCGGTCCGGTTCGTTATGGCGGATCAGCCGGTCCGCTCCCGCCAGGATCGGCGGGGTGGACCGGTAGTTGCGGGTCAGCCGGAGGGTTTGCACCGAGGGATACATCGATTTCACGAGAAGGAAACTGGAAAAAGAAGCTCCCCGGAACCGGTAGATCGCCTGGTCATCATCCCCCACCACGCAGAGGTTCCCCCTGTCCCCCGCCAACAAACCCAGCAGAGCGATCTGGGCAACATTGGTGTCCTGAAACTCGTCGACCAGAAGGTAACGGTAGCGGGATCTGATTTCGGACAGAAGAGCCGGCCGTTCCCGGAGGGCCTGCACGGTCAAAACGATCAGATCCCCGAAGTCCAGCGCCCCCTGCGTCCGCATCCGCTCCTGATAAATCCGGTAGACCCGCTGAATCTCCTGGGCCTGGGCCCGTTCCTGCGGATCCTCAACGCGCTGCGCGTAGGCGGCGAACTCCTCCGGGCCGACCATCTCATCCTTGGCCCGGCTGATGAACCGCAGGAACCCGTCGATGCAGTCGGTCGGCTCGGTGATGTTCCAGTAATGGACGGGCCGAAGTTCCGGCAAAAGTTCGCGAAAGAAAATCCAGGCTTCCGTCCGGTCGAAAAGCCGGAACCGGACCGGAAGGCCCAGCTCCAGGGCATGATCCTGAATGAACCGATGGCAGAACCCATGAAAGGTGAACACCCCCAGCTCATCGGCGAAGGCCCCCCTCAGGCCCTCCACCCGCTCCAGCATCTCTTGGGCCGCTCTTTTTGAGAAGGTGAGGGCCAGCAGGTTGGCCGGGGCCAAATCCGGCTTGCTCTCCAGAAGGTGGACGAGCCGGTGGGCGATGACACGGGTCTTTCCGGTCCCGGCCCCGGCGATGATCAACAGAGGCCCCTCCAAGGTCCGCACCGCCTCCTGCTGTTCGGGATTCAGGGGCTGGAAAAGCCGGGAATCCGGCTCGGGCTTAGGAGCCAGAGGCGTGTTTGACGGCGAAGGAGAAGTCAAAGTCGATCGCGCTCGCTGGAACGTCCGCGGGATCAAAGTCGGTCTTCACGTTGGACAAGATCAGCCGCGCCGATGTGGCGGTGGGATGGGGCCGGGGAAAAGCCACGTATCCGTCGTAGGCGATCCCGGGGTGGAGATAACCGGGGGCCAGCCGGACCTGCTTGATCAGGTAATGGAGCTTCCTTCCTCCGCCTCCTCCCATGCTGCCGGCCACCTTCAGCGGAATCCCGTAAGGACCGGGAGCCAAGTCTCCGGTGGTCTTGGCGAAGCCCCAGACGTTGGCCTTGGCCTCGTAGATGGCTGAGAGGTTATCCGGGGAGAGCTCCGAGTACTGGATGTTCAAATTATCGACCAGGACGAAATCTTCCGGGTTCACTCGAATTTTCTTTCCGCTGTGGTTGGCGATCTTGACGTAAAAAATCAGGGTATCGGGAGGGTAAGGGTTCTTGCCGGCTAGACTCCCGAAAATCTGCTTGTTCTCGAAAAAGCGGTCCAGATCCTCCATCGAGGCGTATCGGATCGTCACGTCGATTCCGGACTTGGACAAAGAAACGGTCGTCGGATCCACCTGGATCGGAAGCAGCTCCTTGCGCTTTACCTCCGGCTGCTGGAGCTCAATCTGACCCTTAGGCCGCTCTCGGGCGGCCAATCCCCGACATCCCGCGGACAGCATCAAACCGGCCAGCAGAATTCCCGCCTTGGCTTGAACCCTCATCAAGCTCCCTCCCTGTAAGATTTAGAGCCGCCTTCAAAACCCTTGTTTGGGCTGCGAAGCCCGATGGCCGGGTCATGCCTTCGTTGTCGCTCCTCGGCGTCCGCCAAAGAATCGGTGGCGGACGCCTTCGGGCCGGTCTCACCGACTCGGCCGGCTTCGCCAAACGTGCGCTCCTTACTCGTCGCGCGGCGAATGCCTCCGCCTCGGCCTGGCCACGTCCATCGGCCTTCTCGCTGCCAAACCGGGTTCTGAAAGCGGCTCTTAAATGAAAAGGTGTAAAAGCTGGAAGCGAACGAGATCTTGGGGCGAAGCAGCGATCCCTCCAAAAGCATCCGGAACGGCTCCCAGGTCTGACCCGGCGGATCCTGCGGTTCCAGGAGATCCATCTCTTCCAGAAGACGACGGGCCAGACTTCCTTCCAGAGTCAAATGGGCCAGATGCCTGCCCTCCCACCACCCTTCCGCCTGAAGACGAAGAACCGGTCCCTGCAAGCGGAAGGCGCGCAGCAGAATTTTCTCCATTCCGATCTGAAGATCCAGATCGCCTCTCTCCACCACCGGCCCGGAAGAGAGCATCTCCTGAACCGCCGGCTTGCGCAGCCCCCAGGAACCCGGATCGATCCGCCCTTTTCCCAGACGTCCCCGAAGCACCAACTGGCCTGATAAAAAAGAAGCCGGCTGGATCTTAACCCGGACCTGTTCCCAATGAAGCCTGCCACCTCCGGAAGTTTCCATCTGGACCTCTTCCATCTCCAGATGCCGCCATGGAATCCAACGGGCTCGGTCGATCTTCAGCCGGCAGCCCAGATCCCTGCTGAAAGCGTTTAAAACCCGGTTCACCGGTCCGGTCACCGGCCAGGCCACCCAGCCTAGCCCAAACAGCAAAAGCCCGGCCGCCGCCCCTATCGCATACGCGCGCCGGAGCGCAGAGGCGCCTGGTGAGGCCTCCTTTAGCCGAAGCCACATCTTCACGAAGCCCCCAGGAGCTGATCCAGCCGGGACAAAAGCCGCCGATCCTCGGTCAGCGCGAAACCCTGGACGGCGCTGGTCTCATGCTTGGCCAGCCATTTCTGTTCAGCCAGGCCGTTGAGAGCTTCCTCCACCGGCATGGGTTCGACCCCCAGCCAGGTGGCGATCCCCCGGACGCTTTCCACCGCCTGCGGATGCTCCTGGAAGAACTTCAGGATCCTGCGCTGAATCGCCGTGGGAGAAAAGGCTCTCATTGGAGCAGCGGTTTCGCCAGCAAGGCCAGGCGCCGGCTGCCCAGGCTCAAAAAAGCTTTCACGACTTCTGGATCAAACTGAGTTCCGGCGTGAGAGCCGATCTCCTTGGCCGCGCCGCCTACGGAAACCGCCTGCCGGTAAGGCCGATCGGACACCATCGCCTCAAAGGCGTTGGCTACCGCCAGAATCCGCGCCCCCAAAGGAATCGCATCCTTCTTGAGTCCCTTGGGATAGCCGGTCCCATCGTACCGCTCATGGTGATACAGAATGATCGGGATCGCGGGCTCCAAAACTTCCAGGGGCTCGAGCAGGCGCGCCCCCTTGATGGGATGTTCCTTGACCCTGGCAAACTCAGCCGGCTCCAGCTTGCTCGGCTTGCGGAGAATCTCTTCCGGAATCCCGACCCGGCCGGCGTCATGCAGAAGAGCGGCGTATTGAAGCGGCTTCTGGAGAGACGGGGGAAGCCTCATCTGCTCAGCGATCGCCAGGGCCATATCGGTCAACACCTGACGCCCGGCGGCAGAGGAAGCCGGCGCCGCGCTCGATTCCATGCCGTTCAAAATGTCGCTCAGACTCTTAATGGTGCCCCAGGTAACCCGTTCCTGGGTTTCATACATCTGGGCGTTCCGGATGGCCACCACCGCCTGCTCGGCCAAGGTGGTGAGAATTTCCTGATCCAGCGTTCCGAATGGCTGCCCTTCCTTTGCCCGATGGACGCCGATGACTCCGATGCATTCCTCCTCCACCAGGGGAACGATCATCGTCCGGGCCGAATGAAACGCTTCGCAGGTGGCGGCCACCCGCCCGGGAACGCCGACCCCGAGCCGGGTAGGCCGAAGAGTCGGCGGCTTTTTCCTTTTCAAGTCCACCGCGGCCCGTGGCGCCAGAAGCCGCTTCTTCCGATCCACCAGCCAGATGGCGCAGGACTGGACTCTTAATACCTGACAGCAAAGACGGGCTACCCGCGGCAGCAGCTCCTCTAAGTTCAGCGTGGAGCTGATCAGCCGGTGGATCGTGTGGATGGTCGACAAGGCCACGCAGCGGGGCTGGATCGCCTCGGAAAGATTCTTCAGTTCCTCGGACCGCTCGATCTCCTGAAGCGAGGTCCCCAAGGCAAGCTGAGCCATCTCCAAGGCCGGCTTAAGCATCTCCTGCTGGCTGTGGCACATCGCCAAGTATCCTTGTGTCTGTTCGCTCCGGATGACCGGAAGGCAGACTGCATACTGCTGGATCGGACAGATCCACTCGACGGGCGCCTGGATCCGGCGCGCCTCCTCCAGCGCGTTCAAGAACCGGCGCTGACAAATCCGCCGCTGGGCTGGCTTTCGAACGAAAACGCAGGTCCGGCAGGCCTTTGAGTAATCCAGAGATTTTGGAGATTCTTTCGGGATGTTCCACCAGATCGGATCAGGAACCGGTCCGGTCAGGAGCTTTCGGAGCCGCTGGACGCTTGGATGTTGGATTACCTTTTCGAAAGTGGAATTCATCCCATCAGGCCCCAT
>CAYJTC010000042.1:0-13102 GCA_964372955.1 uncultured Planctomycetia bacterium
TGGCCGTATATTAGCCGTAGATAAATTTAAATCATATATTGACATTTGAGAAACCATGATGTAATATTGAGGTATGATAAGACCTCAGGTGACAGGGAAGCGACCTATCGGAGAGATGCTGGTGGAAGCCGGCGTCATTACAGGCCAGGACCTGAAAGTGGCCTTGGAAGCTCAGCGGCAGACGCCGGCTCTGCTGGGAGTGCTCCTGGTGCAGCTGGGGTTGGCGGCCGAAGCCGATATCCTGCCGATCTTGGCCCAGCAGCTCAACCGGATCGATGTCACCCTGCATCCGAAGCCCGCGGAGGTGGCTCCGGTGGATGTGGCGGAAGCCCTGGAGGGATTGCTCATCCAGGCGGTGGAGCAGTCGGCGACCGACGTCCATTTTGAGCCCATCTACGCCGGAGTTAAAATCCGCTTCCGGATCGATGGGATCCTCCTGGAGGTGGGAGCTGCCGCCATCTTAAACGCCCGATATCCGGCGGTGGTCTCCCGGATCAAGATCCTGTGCAATCTGGATATCGCCGAGAAACGGATGCCGCAGGAAGGGCGAACCACCCTGCGGATCCAGGGGCGGGATGTGGACATCCGCGTTTCCATTCTTCCTTCGCGCCATGGGGAGAGCATCGTCATCCGGATGCTGCAGACCGAAGTGCCTCTTTCCCTCTTCTCCATCGGGTTGGAAGAGAAAACCCTGGAAATCCTACAAAGAATCCTTGAGAGAAAATCGGGTCTGGTCTTGGTGACCGGGCCCACCGGTTGCGGGAAGACCACCACCCTCTACGCCTGTCTGGATCGGCTCAATGACGCCACCCGCAAGATCGTGACGATCGAGGATCCGGTGGAATATACGTTGCCCGGCACCGTCCAAATGCAGACGAATCCTCAGATTGACCTGACCTTCGGGCGCCTCCTGAGAACGGTTCTTCGGCATGATCCCAACATCCTGATGGTCGGCGAGATCCGGGATACGGAGACCGCCGAGGTGGCCATCCGGATGGCCCTGACCGGTCACCTGGTCTTCTCCACCCTGCACACCAATGACGCGGCCTCCACCATCACGCGCCTGCTGGACATGGGGATCGAGCCGTATCTGGTGGCTTCCAGCTTGAGCTGCGCCATCGCCCAGCGGCTGGTCCGAACGCTTTGCCCGAAGTGCAAAGGGAAGCGCTGTATCACCTGCATGGGGCAGGGGCTCAAAGGCCGTACCGGGATCTTTGAATGCCTGGTGATGCATGATGAGATTCGCAAGCTGATCTTAAGCCGGGCCACGGCTGAGGAGATCCGCGAGAAAGCCCGGACCCTGGGGATGCGAACTCTCCATGAGGAAGCTGAATCCAAGGTCCAGGCCGGCCTCACCACCCGCGAAGAGGTGATGCGGGTGATCCACCGGGACGAACTGATCTAAAAGCGGCGAAACCACCCTCTAGAACTCTCTTTCAAAGCACCCCCCCTCCGAGTTATACTTAATCTTTGCCATGTCCGGACATTCCAAGTGGGCCAGCATCAAGCACAAGAAGGGGGCCGCCGACGCCAAGCGGGGCCAGCTTTTCACCAAGCTGATCAAAGAGATTACCGCCGCGGCTAAAGCCGGCGGCGGCAGCCCTGAGGCCAACCCCCGTCTGCGCTTAGCGTTCGCCAAGGCCAAAGAGGCCAACATGCCCAAGGACAACATCGAAAAGGCGGTCAAGCGGGGCACCGGGGAGCTGCCGGGGGTGATCTACGAGGAAGTCATCTATGAGGGGTACGCTCCGGGCGGCGTGGCGGTGCTGGTGGAGGCCTTAACCGACAATAAGAACCGGACCACCGCGGAGGTCCGCAACCTCCTCAGCCGCAACGGCGGCAACTTGGCCGGTGCCGGCTCCGTCGCTTGGATCTTCCAGAAGAAGGGATACATCCTGGTGGACAAGACCAAGATCGGCGAAGAGCAATTGATGGAGCTAGTCCTGGGGGCCGGGGCCGAGGATCTAAAGACCGGGGAGGCCAACTATGAAATCACCACCTCCGTCAAGGATTTTGAGGCGGTCAAACAGGCCCTCACTCAAGCCAAGATCGAGTGGCTCTCGGCGGAGCTGACGATGCTGCCGACCTCCACCGTCCCGGTCGCCGATGAGGCGGCCGCCCGGAAGATCCTGGCTTTCATGGATGCTTTGGAAGAGCACGACGACGTCTCTCACGCCTACGCTAACTTCGACATTCCCGACGCCATCCTGGCCGAAGCGGCCAAAGGCTAGAGTTAGTATAAATTAAAATCTTGTTACACTCCCTTGACAAGGGATCTGCGGATCAGCCATACTCCGTTTAGACATGTGGCGGCAGATGATCGGAGGATTAACGGGGCTGGTTTTAAGCTGGACGCCGGTGGCCGGCGCCCAGCAAGCAGCCCAGCCTGTCCGGCCTGAGGCGATCCGAGAGGCCCGGCAGGTGACGGAACGCCGGATTCAGACCGGGGAGGAAGCAATCCGCTGCGCCCTGGATCAAGTGGTGGAAAAGCTCAGCGACACCTATTACCAGAAGCATGGGGGGCTGTTCGTCACCCGCCAGAGGGTTGAGCGCCGGATCCGGACCAGCATGGAAAAGCACCACGAGGCGATCTGGAAATGGATCCGGGAGAATTTCATGCGGGGTCCGTCCCCGGTCCGGTTCGATCCGAAAACCGCCCTGATCACCTATTGTGAAGGCCGTTGCCTGAAGTCCGTCACCGTGGATGAGATCGTGACCAAGGTGATGGAAGCCCGCTCCAAGTTCCATCTCAACTCGTAAGAGCCGCCTTCCTTGACACCCCCTCTCGGGGGGATTATCCTACTGTTATGCGCCTCCTGGGAATTGACCCGGGTCTGGATGCGGTTGGCTATGGGCTGATCGATCTGGGGAATGGAGGGGACCCTTCTTTGGTGGAGGCAGGCCTGATCCGGACGCGGGACAAGGATCCGCTCTCCAACCGGTTGGGCATCGTCGCCCAGCAGCTCCAGCAGCTCCTGAATCAGCACCGCCCGGACCTGATGGTGGTGGAAGATCTCTACAGCCACTATGAGCATCCTAAAACCGCCGTTCTGATGGGCCATGTCCGAGGAGTGATCTTAAGTCAGGCGGCTCTCCATCAAATCCAAGTGGTCAGTTATCTGCCCACGCGCGTCAAGAAATCAGTGACAGGCGCAGGCCACGCTTCCAAGGAGCAGATCGCCCGGATGGTGCGGATGCGTTTGAGTTTGAATGAAAAAGAGGTCCCGCCCGATGTGACCGACGCGCTGGCGGTGGCCCTCTGTTACCTCGATACCCGGAAGGGACATGATTTCCAGACTGCACGGCACGCTGGTTGAACGAAGGGACAGCCGGGTTCTGCTGGAAACCAACGGGCTGACCTATGAGGTTTGGATTCCGGCCGCCATCCTTCGGGGATTGGAGCGCCAGGTCGGCTCGGACGGGAAGATCCGGCTGGTCACCTTCCATTATCATCAGGTGGAGCCCTCCCGGGCGACGCCGGTGCTGATCGGATTCACCAACGACATCGAGCGGGAGTTCTTCGAGACCTTCATTACTGTTTCCGGAATCGGGCCCCGGGCGGCGGTCAAGGCGATCAACCAGCCGATTCCGCTCATCGCCCGGGCGATCGATGACGGGAATCTGGATTTCTTGCGCTCCCTGCCGGGGATCGGCCCTCAGCGGGCCAAGGAGATCGTGGCCAAGCTCCAGGGGAAAGTAGGCAAATACGCGCTGATTCCGGAGCAAGAAGAGACGGAGGCGGCTTCCAAGGTTCCTTCCGACGCGGCCACCGAGGCGCTGGAGGTGCTCCTCCAGCTCCAGTACAAGCGGCAGGAGGCGCAGGTGATGATCAAGAGCGCCCTGTCCCGCAATGCCCGTCTGTCCAACGCGGAGGAGATCTTAAACGAGGTCTACAAGCAAAGGGCAGGCAAGAGCAATTAAGAATGAAGAATGAAGAATTAAGAGTGGAAGGAAAGCAAGAGATGCGAGAGATTCTGCTTACCGGACGGGAGACCGACGAGGACCGGGTTCTCAATCTCTCCTTGAGGCCCCAGATGCTCGATGAGTTCATCGGCCAAGTGGAGCTGGTGGAGAACCTGAAGGTGGCCATTCAGGCGGCCCAGCAGAGAGGAGAGCCTCTCGAGCACCTTCTTCTCAGTGGGCCGCAAGGATTAGGAAAAACAACCCTGGCTTACATCATCGCCAAGGAGATGGGTACCAAGATCACTGCCACCTCCGGGCCGGCGATCGAAAGAGCCGGGGATCTGATCGGGATCCTGACCAACCTGGGGGAGGGGGACGTCCTGTTCATCGATGAGATCCATCGGCTCTCGAAGGTGGTGGAGGAGTTCCTTTACCCGGCGATGGAGCAGTTCCAGATTGATTTTGTGATCGACAAGGGGCCCTACGCCAAGACGATCAAGTTCAACCTGAAGCGTTTCACCTTGATTGGGGCCACCACCCGCTCCGGCCTGCTGACTTCCCCCCTGCGCGCCCGATTCGGGCTGGCGTATCATCTGAATTTTTATGAGCCTTCCGACCTGGTGCGGGTGCTGGAGCGGTCGGCCAAGCTGCTGGGAATCTCCACAGACTCCGAAGGGGCGGTGGAGATCGCCGGGCGGTCTCGCGGTACCCCCCGGGTGGCCAACCGGCTCCTGCGCCGGGTGAGGGATTACACTCAGGTCAAAGGAGATGGGCGGATCAATCAGGCGACAGCGCGTGTCGCTCTGGACTCCCAAGGAATCGATCCCCTGGGGCTAGATGAGGTGGACCGGCGGGTCCTCAAAGTGATCCTGGAGCAATACCGGGGCGGGCCGGTCGGCCTGGAGGCCCTGGCGGCCACCATGAACGAGGAGCAGGATACCCTGGCCGATGTGGTGGAGCCGTATCTGCTCAAGGCCGGGCTTCTGCGGCGAACTCCCCGTGGCCGCGAGGCGACTCGGGCGGCCAGCGATCATCTGGGGTTGGCTCCGAAACAGCTTCTGTAGCGCCCATGCCTCTGGGGAAATTCCTGATCGTTGCAGGCTTCTTACTTGTTCTCACCGGGGTCCTCGTCAGTCTGGGTCCAAAAATTCCCTGGCTGGGGCGGCTGCCCGGAGACATCCTGATCCAAAGAGAGCGGTTTACCTTCTCCTTCCCGATTGCAACCTGCCTTTTGCTGAGTCTGCTGTTGACCCTGCTGATGAATCTCTTCCTTAGGCGATGAGTGGAAGCGGTCTCATTGCGAGCGGAGCAAAGCAATCTCGTTTAGGATTGCTTCGAGCCCTTTGGGCTCTCGCAATGACGTTCGGTATCCCTTCACTATCCTGGGCAGAGGAGCCCACGGTGCGGGTGGCGCTGCTTCAGGAGGCGCCCAGCGTGAGGGTGACGGTGCTGGCTCCCTGCCGGCTGACCGACCCGGCTACCGGCGCGGTGATCGAGAAGGATCGGATCCTCCGCTGGCAAGAGGTTAAGCCGGGAGATTCTGGTCTATCGATCGGGGCTTTGAAGACCACTTCCGCCTCGGTTCTGGTAGAACCGCCCGAAGGAGCGGTTCTGAGGGTCAACGCCCGCCCTTACCGAGGAAGCCTCCTTCTGGTCCGGACCGCCGGCGGACGGCTAACCGTCATCAACCAGCTCGGGCTGGAGGAGTATCTGGTCAGCGCCTTGGCCAGCGAGGCCAATCCGGATTGGCCGCTGGAGGCGCTCAAGGCCCACGCGGTGGTCTCCCGGACGATGGCGGCGCACCGGATCTGGATTCAAAAAGAGGGTCCCTTTGACATGACGGCGGATACCAGCACCCATCTGTACCATGGCGTAGCAGTGGAGCGGGACTGGGTCCGCAAGGCCGTGGAGCAGACCCGGGGGCAGGTGCTGGCTTACCAGAGGGAGCTTCTCTCAGCCACCTTCCACGCCAACTGCGGGGGGCACACCGAGGATCCGCAGGAGATTTGGAAGATCCAAGGGGATCCGGCTCCGCTGCGAGGGCACCCGGATCCTTACTGCAAGGATCTCAGGCATTTTCGCTGGAAGGCGACCCTGCCCTCCCAGCTCTTTTCCCGCCTGATCGAGCCGGCGGCTGGGAAGATAGGGAAGGTGACCGGTCTAGAGATTTTGGAGCGAAACCGCTCCGGACGGGTCCGCAAGATCCGGATTTCCGGAACGCAGGGATCGACCCGTCTCTCCGGCGGGGATTTCCGGAAGAGCTTGGGGGCCAACCGGCTCCGGAGCCTCCACTTCACCGCCGCGGTGGTCGGGAACCAGATCTCTTTTTCCGGGTTCGGATGGGGGCATGGGGTGGGCTTGTGCCAATGGGGGGCTTACGGGATGGCCCGCCGGGGCAAGAAGATGGAGGAGATCCTAGAGTTCTATTTTCCCGGAGCCCAGCGCCGCGGCTTGAAAGGGCTCCCCGGATTCGTTAATAGTGATTAATCTTATATTTACACCTTGTATTTCAGAGGTTCGGCCGGGTATACTTGGAGTACCATGAAGGCGCCTCTTTTTTTCTCCAGAACCCTGGCTCTTTTCTTAAGCTTCGTTCTTTCCATGCCCTCCCCTGTTTTGGCTCTTCGCAACCTGGAGCCGGTTGAAGCCGGCCTGGAATCGGACCTGGAGAAATCCCTCACCGCTGGGTTGGAGGAGTTGCCGAAGGGGGTCGAGGGCTGGATAGGGCAGTTGGGGGATCCGGCGGTCGGGGCGGAGGCGTTCGACCGGCTGTCGGCCGAGGTCAGCCGGCTTTCCTGGCAGGAAAGGCACGAACTGATCAAAAGTCTTCTTCTTTTGCGATTCGAAGAGCCATCGAGATTAGTACGGGTTCTGGATCTTTTGAGGCAGATCCATAAAGCGGATCCAGAGGATGAGGTGAGGCAGCTAGCGGCAAAGGCTCTTCGGGATATCGAGCCCCTCTTTGAGCCGGCTCAGGTGATTTGGGATCCTGCCTCAAAAGGGGACGAGTTTCGCGCAGCCGTTAAAGAACTCAACCGGCAGTGGAGACTTCCCTGCGAGATGTTCGGGAATGACAAATGGGCCCATTATTCCTGGGTTCTGCAACAGAGCCTGATCCGAATGGCCGCCTTGGAGCAGCCTCAGCGAGTCGATGAATTAGCCCGCTACCCCCTCATGGCATTCTCAGAGTGGAGACGAAGGCTTGATTCTGCGGGAAGCAGTTTCTCGGCTTTACCGGTCGATCGGTTTCAGTATGAGGCCCAACGCCTCTCGTGGCTGGCGGTCTTGAAGCAGATTCAGAATCATGGGATTGACGTGGCCGCCCTCCCGAACGTCGCCGCCTTGGCGAAAATTCTTGAGGTTCCACTCCCGCTCTCACAGGCGGGATTAGAGGAAGGGGTGTTGTTTGACGGTTTGACGACGGTGCGGCCGGACGGGACCGTTCAAGTGGCGACCGATCTTCTGCCGGACCGGGTGGTCTTATCCGGTTTGCAGGAAGGCCGGCGGCGGCTGGTTTTGTCTGCAGCCGACCAGCAGATGACAGGGCGAATTTTCCTGGGCCCGGGAATCCAGCTGGATCCTGCGGTTCGGAGAATGATCGGAGAGGAAAGGATCTTTGCGTTGCCGGCCGACCCAGCTGAGGCCCGGGCCGGTTTAGAACAGCAGCAGGCCGGGGTTCGGGATTTGGTTCTGCTGGACGTCTCTCACGGTTCAGAAAAGAATTGGGTGTCTGGCTCTCAAGGGGTTCCCATCATCAATCTCCCTTCCATTTTGGCGGCTCAGTTGTCTGCCCTTCAGCTGGCCGGATTGGAGGAGGCGGCCCGCAGGCAGCCCGGCGGCATCCTCCGTGTGAACGGCATTCTCCAGAGGGATTGGAAGGAGCCGCTGGACGTCTACGACCTGGCGGCGTAGGCCCCTGCTATAATGGCGGGGTGCTCACTTACGAGCTGCCCCAGGAGCTGATCGCTCAGAGGCCCTGCGAGCCCAGGGATGCGGCCCGCCTGCTGGTTCTGGACCGGGTTTCCGGAGCGATCTCCCACCGGATTTTCCGTGAGTTGCCTGAGTTCCTTCAGCCGGGAGACTGCCTGGTCCTCAATGACACCCGGGTGATTCCGGCCCGGCTGTTCGGGAAACGGGCCGACACCGGCGGAAAGGTGGAGCTGCTCCTGCTGGAGCCGGAAGGGGAGCAGATCTACCATTGTTTGGGCCAGCCGGGCCGGCGCCTGCGGCCCGGGACGCGACTTCTCCTGAATCACGGCTCGGTTCAGGCGGAGATTCTCTCCTCAGAAGGGGCAGAAAAACGGGTTCGGTTCGATTCCCCGCTTACTGAAACCGTTTTGAGACAAATGGGGCAGGTTCCTCTGCCTCCCTACATCCGCCGGCCGGCTGACTCTGGCGATTCCATTTCCTATCAGACCGTCTATGCCCGGGTTCCCGGGGCGGTGGCGGCTCCCACCGCCGGGCTTCACTTCACCGAAGAGCTTCTTCAGCGAATCCGAGAAAAAGGAATCCGGATCGCTTTCGTGACCCTGCATGTCGGCTGGGGCACCTTCAAGCCAGTCGGGGAGCGGGAGCTCCGGGAAGGCCGGCTTCATGAGGAACGGTTCTCGGTGTCGGCGGAAACTCTGGAGGCAATCCGGTTGGCAAAGAGACAAGGCGGCCGGGTGGTCGCGGTCGGGACGACGGTCGTCCGGGCGCTGGAAAGCTGGAGGGGCCAGGCCCTTATCAAGCCAAAGGGGCCTGGCCCCTTTGGGGTTAAAAGTGCCAGGTCAGACTCTCTTTGGACCAGCACCAATCTGTTCATTCGGCCGCCCTTTCAGTTCAAGGGGGTGGATGCCCTGGTCACCAATTTTCACCTGCCAGGGACGAGTCTTCTTTATCTGGTAGCCGCGTTCGCCGGGGAGGAAAAGGCGCTGGCCGCGTACCGGGAAGCGATCCAGAGGCGATATCGGTTTTATTCGTATGGGGATGCCATGCTGATCCGATGATCGAACCGTTTCAGGGAATTCAGCCGACGATCGACCCGACCGCCTGGGTGCATCCTTCCGCGGTGGTGATCGGGAAGGTGACGCTGGGCCGCCGGGTTTCCATTTGGCCTGGCGCGGTCCTGCGGGGGGACATCCTAGAAATCGAGGTGGGGGATGAGTCCAACATTCAGGACCTGTGCGTGGCGCACACCAGCCACGGGGCTTCGATGGTCAAGATCGGGCGCCGGGTGGTGGTTGGGCATCGGGTCATCCTTCATGGAACGAAGGTCGGCGACAACGCCTTGATCGGCATGGGGGCGACTCTCCTGGATGGCAGTGAGGTTGGCTCCGGCTCCATCATTGCGGCCGGCGCTCTGGTGACGGAGGGGACCCGGATTCCGCCGGCCAGCCTGGCGGTGGGAGTTCCGGCCAAGGTGATCCGGCCGGTGACCGAGGCGGAAACGCGACGGATCCGGGAGGGAGCCAAGATCTACGTGGACCTCATGGCGGCGTATCGAAACAAATAAGCGCAAAACGTCATTGCGACCACGAGCGTCAGCGAAGTGGGAAGCAATCTTGATTTGAGATTGAATCGCCTATGTTTACCATAACAGTCAAAGATTCTTCTACAAAAGCCCGGGTGGGAATTCTTCAGACGGCCCACGGGCCGGTGGCGACGCCGGCCTTCATGCCGGTGGGAACCCAGGGAACGGTCAAGGGGCTGACCGTCCAGGATTTAAAGGCCTGCGGGATCGAGATCGTCTTAAGCAACGTCTACCACCTCTCCTTGCGGCCGGGTCAGAAAATCCTGGAAATGGCCGGAGGCCTGCACCGGTTCATGGGTTGGGAAGGGCCGATCTTAACCGATTCCGGCGGCTACCAGGTGTTCAGCCTGGCCTCCCTGCGGAAGGTAAGCGATGAGGGGGTCACCTTTTCCTCCCACCTGGATGGAGCGATTCATCACCTGACCCCGGAGGGGGTGATCGGATTCCAGCGGGCCATCGGCAGCGACATCGTAATCCCGCTCGATGAGTGTGTGGCCTATCCCTGCGAAAAGGAGGAGGCGGAGGCAGCGCTCCACCGGACGATCCTCTGGGCCCGCCGGTCAAAAGGACGTTTCCAGTATCCAGTGTCCAGTGTCAAAGTAACTTCTGGATACACGGACACGGGATACGGGACACGCCCTTTGTTGTTCGGGATTGTTCAAGGGGCTACCTACCCGGATCTGCGAAGGCGGGCGGTTCAGGAGATGGTTCCTCTGGAGTTCGACGGCTACGCCTTGGGCGGATTCAGCGTCGGGGAACCCAGAGGCCTGATGTTTGATCTCCTGCCGGAGTCGGCGGGCGCCTTGCCGGAAGATCGGCCCCGGTACCTGATGGGGATGGGGGAGCCGCTGGATCTGGTGGAGGCGGTGAGGTGCGGAGTGGACCTGTTTGACTGCGTGGTCCCGACCCGGCACGGGCGCAACGGCTTGGCCTACACGGGGGAGGGCCGGCTCAATGTCCGGCTGGCGGCCTGCGCGGAGGATTCCCGGCCGCTGGATGAGGCCTGTGAATGCGAGGTCTGCCGGACCCACAGCCGGCTTTACTTAAGGCACCTGTTCCGGGCCCAGGAGCTGCTGGCCTACCGGCTTCTGTCTTTCCATAACATCTGGTTCTATAGTAAACTCATGTCCGCCATCCGGCAGGCGATCGGGCTAGGGACACTGGAAGCGCTTCGGAATCGCCTGGCGGCGGCCTATCAGCCCACATTGGAGGGAATTGTTTAATGGCGCCCAACCCTTTGTTGAATTTGATGCCGATCGTCCTGATCTTCTTCGTCATGTATTTCCTGCTCATCCGCCCGCAGGCCCAGCAGCAGAAGCGGACGGCCAAGATGCAGGCCAACCTCAAGAAGAACGATGGGGTGGTCACCTACGGCGGCATCCACGGGACCGTGGTGAACATTAAGCAGGATACGGTGACCCTGCGGGTGGATGACAATGTCCGCCTGGAGGTGGACAAGACCGCCGTCGCTCGCCTGGAGAAGTCGGAGAGCGCTTCTTAGGTGTCCTTCCGCCGGCTGACCCCTTGGTTTCTTCTCATCTTGGCGGTGACTGGGCTGTCGGCCTGGTACACCTTCCCCTTGAAGGAGCGGATCACTCTGGGGCTGGATCTGCAGGGGGGGATGCACCTGATCTTAAAGGTGGACACCTCCAAATTGACTCTCGAGGCCAGGGCCGACGCGCCGGAGCGGGCCCTGGAGGTGATCCGCAACCGGATTGACCAGTTCGGGGTGAAGGAACCCTCGATCCAGCTTCAGGGAAAAGAGGAGATCGTTGTTCAGCTTCCAGGGGTCGCCGACCGGGATCGGGCTTTGGAGATCATCGGAAGAACCGCCCACTTGGAATTCAAGCTGGTTTCGGACGACCCGGAACTCCTCAAGCAGGCGTTGGCCGGCCAGATCCCGGCTGGGTTTGAGCTCAAGGAGGAGGAAGGGGAGAAGCTACTCCTGCGCTCCGAGGCGGTCTTAACCGGGGCGACCTTGACCACCGCGCAGGTCCAGTTCGACCAGAGCCATTTCAACGCGCCGGTGGTAGGCCTGCGGTTCAACTCCGAGGGGACCAAAGTTTTCGGAAAGGTGACCGCCGAGAATGTGGGCCGCCGGCTGGCGATCGTGCTGGACGGCAAGGTGCATTCCGCTCCCAGGATACAAGAAGCGATTCCCGGCGGCGAGGCGGTGATCAGCGGCCGGTTCACCCCTCAGGAAGCCGGAGACCTCGCCTTGGTCCTGCGGGTGGGAGCCCTGCCGGCGCCGGTCTACGTCGAAGAGGAGCGGACGGTCGGGCCTTTGCTGGGAACCGATTCGATCCGCTCCGGCGTGCGAGCCGTCGGGGTGGGCCTGGCGCTGGTGTTCACGTTCATGGCCCTCTATTACCTGGCGGCCGGGGTGATTGCCTGTATCGCGCTGGCCTTAAACTTCCTAATCATTCTGGGGGGGCTGGGGGTGTTCCACGCCACCCTGACCTTGCCCGGCATCGCCGGGATCGTGCTGGCCTTGGGGATGGCGGTGGACGCCAATGTCCTGATCTACGAGCGGATGCGGGAGGAGATCAAGCTGGGCCGCTCGATCCGGCAGGTGATCATCAACGGCTATGACCGGGCCTTCAGCGCGATCCTGGACTCCAACGTCACCACCCTGATGGCGGCCTTCCTGCTGTTTCAGTTCGGCACCGGGCCGATCCGGGGTTTCGCGGTGACAACGGTGATCGGGTTGACGGCCAGCCTGTTCACCGCTATCGTCGTCACCCGGGTCATTTTCGAATGGCTTCACCGGGCCGGCGGCTTAACCCAGGTCCGGATGCTCAAGCTGATCGGGGAGACTCGGCTGAATTTTCTGAGGCCCCGCAAGCTCTGCTACCTGACCTCGTTGGCTCTGGTGGTCGGCGGTCTGGTTTATTTCGGGTCGTTGGGCAGCCGCGCTTATGGGATCGATTTCACCGGCGGCCAGCTCCAGCATTACCGGTTTGAAGGCCCGGTGAAGCTGGGGGAGGTGAGGACGGCCCTGGGGGAAATCAACCTGTCGGATGCCTCTCTTCAGCAGTTCGGCGCTTCCAATGAGGTGTTGATTCGAACCGGCGAGGACACGGTTCATGGGGTCCGGGAAAAGCTGGAATCCGCTTTTGCCCAGAGCCGGCCCACCCTCATGCGGGTGGAGAAGGTGGGGCCTTCCGTTGGAAAGGACCTTCGCAAACGGGCAGTCCATGCGATCTTTTGGGCCCTGGTGTCGATCTCGGTTTACGTCGCCTTTCGGTTCCGGGCCTGGAGTTTTGGGGTGGCCGGTATCGTGGCCCTCCTGCACGACGTCCTGATCACCCTGGCGGCCCTGGCGCTGACCCACCGGGAGATGTCGCTGACCCTGGTGGCGGCCCTGCTGTCGATCGCCGGCTATTCGATCAACGACACGATCGTCATCTATGACCGGATCCGGGAGTTGAAGCGCACGATGCGCAAGATCAGCTTTCCGGAGCTGATCAACCTGGCCCTCAATCAGACCCTGTCCCGGACGATCCTGACTTCCGGAGTGACTCTCTTGACCGTGTTGTCTCTTTTCTTCTTCGGAGGGAAGGTATTGAACGATTTCGCTTTCTGCCTCCTGGTGGGCTTCATCTCCGGCGTTTACTCGACCGTCTACATTGCCAGCCCCCTGCTGTTGGCATGGCGGGGGAGATAGGGGAAAGAAGGGAAACAGGG
>CAYJTC010000043.1:0-9528 GCA_964372955.1 uncultured Planctomycetia bacterium
CCGGGGCCGATCCCACCTTCTTTAGAGAGTGGGATTAAATCAGGTGGTGGGGCCATAGTTTCCCGTCCTTTAGCGAAAGCACGCGCCCGGCGACCTGGCGGACCGCCGGCTCGTGCGTCACCATCACAAACGTCGTCCCCTCTTGGCGGTGAAGCTCCGCCAGCAGCTTGAGGATCTCCTGGCCCGTATGGGGGTCCAGATTCCCGGTCGGCTCATCGCAGAAAACCAGCCGCGGGCGGTTGGCCAGCGCCCGGGCCAGCGCCACCCGCTGCTGTTCTCCGCCGGAAAGCTGGCCGGGCAGATGGGAGAGCCGCTCTCCTAACCCCACCCGCTCCAGCAGCCGCCGGGCCTGTTCCATCGCCTGAGCCGCCGGCTGGCGGTTCCCGATCCGGACCGGCAGCGCTACATTCTCCAGCGCCGTTAGCTCCGGCACCAGATGGTAAAACTGAAAGACAAATCCAAACCCCCGGTTGCGAAGAGCCGCCAGCTCCGGGTCCGGCAGATCGGCCAGGTCCTTTCCCTCGAACCGGATCCGGCCGCCGTCGGGCCGGTCCAAGCCCCCCAGCAGATGCAGAAGGGTCGACTTGCCGGCCCCGGAAGGGCCAGTGATCGCCACCATCTCTCCTTCCTTCACCGCCAGGTCCAGACCCTGAAGCACTTCCAGCTCCCGCTGCCCCTGCCGGTAGCTCTTGCGCAAACCCACTGCTTCCAAAATCAAACGAGATCCCTCGTCGCTCCGCTCCTCGGGATGAAATTCGGCCGGCAAACTTGTGTCACTTCGTTCCACAAGTTTGGGCCTCATTTCACTCGTAGCGAATGGCGTCGGCGGGCTGCAGCCGCGCAGCCACCCAGGCCGGATACAGACAGGCGGCCCAGCTGATCCCCAGTGCGGCCCCGGTCACCTTCATCGCGTCGGCCCATTCCAGCTTCACCGGTAGATGGTCCAGGTAATAGATTTCCGGCGGAAGCTGGACGAACTGGTACCGGGCCAGCGCCCAGCACAGGGTCACTCCGACGGCCGCGCCAGCCAAGGTCCCGCAGGAACCGATCAGGAGGCCGGCCCATGTGAAGACCCGCCGGACCGAAACGCCGGTGGCCCCGATCGCCCTTAAGATCCCGATCTCCTTGATCCGGCCCACCACCATCATCAACAGGGTGGCCACGATATTGAAGCAGGCCACCAGCACGATCAGGGTCAAGATGATGAACATGACCAGCTTCTCCAGCTTCAGGGCCGAAAATAGATTCTGATTCAGATCCATCCAGCTGACCACCCAGTAAGGATATTTCAGCTCCTGGGAAATCACCCGTTTGATCTCCGGCGCCTTCAAGGCCGATTCCAGCCGCACTCCCACTCCGGAAACGGTCCCCAATCCCAGGAGGGTCTGCACCGTTTCGATGGAGGTCAGCGCCAGGTTCCGGTCGTACTCGTACATCCCGGTGGTGAAGAGGCCCCGCACCGTGGCCGGATGCCGGGCCGCTTTTCCCTTCCCGGCTCCGATCACCGTGACCGAATCCCCGGCCTGAAGTCCCCAGCGCCGGGCCAGCTCCGAACCCAGGATCAGCTCCCCGGGCTCCGGCGGCCAGCTGTCTTTCCCCATCGACCGGACCAGGCCGGTCACCTGGGGTTCCCTCGCCGGATCCACTCCTCGCAGGATGACCCCGGCGGCCTGGCCTTCCATCTCTAAAAGAACCTGAGTCTGCAAGAACGGAGAGGCCGCCACCACACCGGGAATTTTCAGAAGCCGGTGCACCAATACCTCCGCGTCGGCCATCCCTCCATCGGCCTCCACCACCAGATGCGGGTTGGACCCGACAATCCGGGTCTCCAGGTCAGCGTCGAATCCGCTCATCACCGCCAGCACCACCAGCAGGGCCGCCACCCCCAAAGCGATCCCAAGCACCGAGATCGCCGCAATCACCGACACAAACGGCTGCTGCCGCCTTAAACCCCCCAAATATCTCAGCGCCAAAAACAGCTCGTATCGCATCAGCGGCCCTCCTCCGGTCTTAAGGTGGGAAAAAGGATCATGTCGCGGATGGAGCTATTCATCGCGGGCCGGATCCCTTCAGGCACTGCTCATACCAAGACCAGATGTCGGGGCAGTTCATCGATTCCGCTAAGCTCTTGACCTTGGGATCGAGATACTTTCGGTCCAGGCGCCCCTTTTGCTGCTGAATGATTCCCCGGACATCGTCACGGTCCTTCACACGTTCCGAGATCACCTTGTGCAGGATAAGATCTTCCGGAGAACAGACCCGAACCTGCATCCCCTCAATCGGCTGTAGAACCGCCCGCTGAATGGCTTCTTCCTCATAGGGAAGCTGCCCAAAGATCATGTCGATGCGAATCCCGTTCGATGTTTCAAGCGGCAGAACGTTTGATTCCTTTACAAATGCAAGGGGATCCCCGGAACGGGAGGGAAATACCTTCACCATCTCACCAACGAATCCCCTGATTTTTTCCTCAGGGACCCAGACTGTCAGATCGACATCCAATGTCGCCCGTGGAATTCCCCACACCACATTAGCAACACCGCCGATCACCATGTAAGGGATCTGGTGCTGCTCAAGAAACCGGGCAACCGAAATGACCGCCTGCTCTAATCGGCTCACGTTGCCCCTCTCAAGACCGTCAAACTTTTGCGCATGAGCACAATTCCCGCAACGTTCTTCCTCAACTCCTCAGCAGATTCGCTCTGCCTCGGAAGGCTCGCCAGCAGACGATCCACCAAAGCACCGAGCTCCGCTAGACGCTCCGATGGGCTGAGCTTGAGCGGGGGCTCCTGTGCTTCCCATGCATGGAAGCGGTCCCACTGCTCCTGGCGTTTGCGCCACTGCTCTTTGGTCATGGCTTCTCCTCCGGGCGCAGGGTCGGGAACAGGATCACGTCCCGGATCGATTCCTGGCCGGTCAGGAGCATGGTCTTCATCCCTAAACCATTTTCTTCTGGATCCAATCCAATGTCTGTTGAAGCAACTTTACGGCTTTCTCTGCGTCGCGCTCGGTGGGCAGCCCTTGAGACGAACTGCCCGGCAACGCATCCGGATAGCGCGTCGGGATGTAATACCGATCCAGAATGATGCAGCATTCGTTCAGTTTGGTGAACCTATGATCCGATTCTTTGCAAAACTCCAGCAACTCTTCCAATGCGTGGGTTTTGGGGACCGACCGCTGTCGACTCCTCAGGAAACCCTTTAGGGCTTTTTCAACACCTTGCTGGGCATGAAAGCAAACCTGATTGGATATCCCCTGCTTCAAAGCGATCCGCGCCATCGCCAAATCTTCTCGGGCGAATTCAAACCATTTATGCGGCTCGGTCATAGAGGACCTTCCCTTTGCCGGTGATCTCGTCCATCCAGAAATAGTGGTCGCTCTTGACCATTCCGTCCACTTCTCCGGGAGTGTACACCACGACATTCAACGCGACCCGCGGATGCGTCAGATGAAGCACGTCACCAGTCCGATCAATGAAGCGCCGTCGGGTGTCTTTCACGATTGCCAGGTCAATGTCGCTCCACTCATGCACTTTCCCTTGAGCCAGCGAACCAAACAAGATCATGCGTTGTGGCTTGTATTCACGGACAATGATTTCCGTGATGCGTTTCAATTCCTGTTCAAGCTGTGTCTTCCGGCCCATCCTGACCTCCTGATTCACCCGCTCGACCTCCGATGCCTCTCACCCCGCACTGCGGGTCCCGGGCACAACGAACATTTGATCGGGAAGCCCGTTAATCAAGATAAGAAGCGTCACGCCGCCTTGCTCACCGGGAACGCCCATTCTCTGTTTTTCATGCCCGCCCCTCCTCCGGGCGCAGGGTCGGGAACAAGATCACGTCCCGGATCGATTCCTGGCCGGTCAAGAGCATCGTCAGCCGGTCGATCCCGATCCCCAAGCCGCCCGCCGGCGGCATCCCGCATTCCAGTGCCTCCAAGAAATCCTCATCCACCGCCTGCGCCTGCCCCTCACCCAATGCCTGCGAGGCCTCGAAGCTGCGGCGCTGCTGGATCGGGTCGTTCTGCTCCGAATAGGCGTTGGCCACTTCGATCCCGGCGATGAACAGCTCAAACCGATCGGCGACATCCGGCTGGCCCGGCAGCGACTTGGCCAAGGGGGAGAAGAGCTTGAAGAACTCGGTCACAAAGACCGGCGCCCCGGCTTGCTTCTCGAACATCTCGTCCAGCGATTCGATGACGATCCGGGCCAGCTGGTTCTTGGGGATGGCGTCGACATCCTTCTTGAGCTTCTTGGCCATGGCCTCCATCGAATCACCCGGCCGGATGCCGAATTTTTCATGGACCAGCTTGGCGAAGGAGGCTCGCTTCCAGGGCCGCTGGAGGTCCACGCTCTTTCCGGCGAATTCGAACTGCGGTTTTCCGTGGAGCTCAAGCGCTAGCTTCGTCACCAACTCTTCCGTGAGCTCCATCATGCTGGCACAGCTTCCGTAGCTCTCGTACACCTCCAGCATGGTGAACTCCGGATTGTGCCGGGTGGAAATTCCTTCGTTGCGGAAGCTCCGGTTAAGCTCATAAACCCTCTCGAACCCTCCCACCAGCAGCTTCTTCAAATACAGCTCCGGGGCGATCCGAAGATAAAGATCCATCCCCAGCGCGTTGTGATGGGTCTTAAAGGGTTTCCCGGCCGCCCCTCCCGGAATCGGCTGCATCATGGGGGTCTCCACCTCCAGAAATCCTTTCAAATCCAGGAATCGGCGGATTTCGGCGACGATCTGAGTGCGCTTCTGGAACATCTCCCGAACCGGCGGGTTCGAGAGCAGGTCCAGATACCGCTTCCGGTAGCGCAGCTCCCGGTTCTGAAGGCCATGCCATTTCTCCGGCAGGGGCCGCAGCGCTTTGGAAAGCAGGTGCCAACCGGAAACCCGGATCGAGGGTTCTCCGGTTTTGGTTTTGAAGCATTCCCCCTCGGCTCCCAGGATGTCTCCTAAATCCAGCGTCTCCCGGAGCTGGGTGTACTGTTCCTTGAGGAGCTCCTCGGAAAAGAAAAGCTGAATCTTCCCGCCCTGGTCCCGCAGATCGCCGAAGGTGACCTTCCCTTGCCCTCGGAGAGCGGTCAGTCGGCCGGCCGCCTTGAGGGTCTGCCCTTCCTTGAACCGGCCCAGGATTTCTCCGATCGTCCCGTCCCGCTTAAAATCGGTCTGGTACGGATCGGATCCGGTTTTCCGGACCGCCTCTAGTTTCGTAACTCGTTGTTTAACAAGCTGATCCAGCGTTTCCATGGAAGTTTAGGTGCCGGGCTTAAGCCTGGCACCTTTTTTCATTATACCCAACCCGACGAGGAAAAAACAGCCCCATGGAAACCAATCCCCCCATCGAGTGTAGAGAGAGCCGGCTGGCCAGAGGGCCCTGGTGCGGCCTCCTTCAGCCGCAGCCGCTGGCCCGCCGGTCATGGAAGTCACCGCTATTCCCGGCTCAAACCGAGGCACCTGACGAGGAATGGCAAGCCGCCGCCCGGCCGGATCCACGAACCCGGACCAGCCGGTGTTGGCCGCCCGGGCGATCCACACCCGGTTCTCCACCGCCCGGAAAACAGAAGCCTGCAGATGTTGGAGGCAAGCGGCCGACCGTTTAAACCAAGCATCATTGGTGATCACCACCAGCCAGCGGGCCCCCTCTTTCACGAAGCGCCGGGGCAGCTCCGGGAACAGATCCTCAAAGCAGATCAGAACGGAGAAAGGCGCTACAGGGTGAAGGGTGGAGGGTGAAGGGTGAAAGACGGTGAATCGGCGGCCCGGAGAAAAATCTCCGATCACCACCCTGTTCTCCAACCATCCGAAGAGCGGCTTCAAGGGAATGTATTCTCCGAAAGGAACCAAGTGGATCTTGTCGTGGCGCTCCACCGGCGCCCCCTCCGGCCCGATCAGAACCGCGGTGTTGAACAGAAGCTTCTCTTCATTCTCCGTCGGAACTCCCACCAGCATCGCGGAACCGGCCCGGCGGGCCAGAGGGGCAAGCCGCTCCGCGATGCCGGGGTCTTCCAAGAAACCGGGCGCTGCGGTCTCCGGCCAGAGGATCAGATCCGGTTTCTCCTTCGCCGCTTCGGCAACCAATGATTCGTACCGTTTCCAGATCGCCTCGGCGAAAGCCTCATCCCATTTCTCCGGCTGGGGGACATTCCCCTGCAACACCGCCACTTTAAAGAACGGTGACCGGTGAAGGGTGCCGGGTGAAGAAATCTGCTTCAGGCGGACACCTCCATACGCCAGTACAGCTGCAAGGCACAGGATTGCCGTTGACAAAGCTTTTCCCTTCACCTTCAACCCTTGACCCTTCACCACCCAGTACAGCGCCGCGTTGACCAAAACCACCAGAAACGAGACCCCCCAGACGCCGGTCCCGTCGGCTAGTTGGATCACCGAGATCCAGTTCCACTGGGTGTGCGCCAGCAGGTTCCAGCCGAAGCCGGTCAGCAATCGGCCGCGCAGGTATTCCAGGGCCACCCAAGAGGCCGGCAGCATGAAAAGTGCGGTGAGGGGTGAAGGGTGAAGGGTGAAGGAAGATTCCCCTGTTTTTCCCTTCACCCTCGACCCTCTACCCTTCACCAATATTTGCTGGGCCAACCAGCTCCAGACCCCGAAATAGAGGGCCAGATACAGCGTCAGCGCGGCCGCCCCGGTGAGCGTGACATATCCGATCCACCAGAGGGTTCCCCCGAAAAACAACAGGCCGGTCCCATAGCCTCGCAGAAAGGCCCGGCGGGGGTCGGCCTTCTCAAGAGAAATCAGCCAGGGCAGCAGGGCCCCCCAGGCCAGCCACCCGAAATCAAAGGGGGGGTAACTTAAGATCAGCAGCAGAGCCGACAGTCCAATCGCGAATCGCGAATTGCGAATCGCAAATGGAAAACAGGAGCAGATCCGAGTCGGGAGAATCTTGATCCAAAAATCCGAGATTCGAGACTCGAGATTCGAAACTGTTCTTACCGCTGACCTCCCAGAGAAGGCAGGCCGCTGGAGATGACGACCCTCATCGCCTCCTCCTCGGTGAATCCCTGCTCGATCAGGGCCTTGTAATAGTTGCGCATGAAGATCGCCATGTTCTTAGCAAACTCCGGCTTGGCCATCGACCGGGCCATCCCTTCCATCATGAGCCCCATCATGCTGCCCATCATCTGCTGCATCATCTGCTGTTCTTCCGGCGAAGGCTGCCCCTCCCCTCTGCCTTCGGACCTCTGCAGTTCAGACGGCTGCGCGGCCGCCGGCTCCTTCTCCGCCGCCGGCGCAATTCCTGGATGGAGAGCCATACAGGAAATCAGCAGAATTCCGCCTACTGCCAACCTCAATCCTCTCATGATGATCTCTCCTCCTTTTGACCTGGCACCTTTTACTCCCAAAGAGGGCTGGCCCCTTTTAGGCTCCGTGGCACTTCTTGAACTTCCGGCCGCTGCCGCACGGGCAGGGGTCGTTCCTTCCCACCTTCGGGTGATCCCGCCGGGCCGGAGCCGGGGAACCGGCCGGCGGCTCCGGAAACGGGACCCCGGCCCCAGCTTCCTCCGGGAACAGTTCTCCGGCGGGACCCGCTGGATTTTCCGGCGGCCGGCTCTTGAGCTGTTCGGTCAGCCTCTGCGCTTCCGGGTGGAGGAACTGGGTCGGCTCTAGGACCCGCGCCGGCCCCGACCGAGTCACCGCTTCGATCCGGAAAATCAGATCCACCAGCTCCGACCGGATCGAAGCCACCATCTGGGTGAACATTTCGTACGCCTCATGCTGGTACTCCACCAGCGGGTCCTGCTGGCCGTAGACCCGGTAACCGATCCCTTCCCGCAGATGATCCATCCCGTAAAGGTGGTCCTTCCACTTGGCGTCGGTCACCTGCAGCATCACCCATTGTTCGATCCGGCGGAAGGTCTCCTCCCCCCTCTGACCCACCCGGCCCTGGTAGGCCTGCTGGGCCAGCCCGACTGCCGCCTCCAGCAGATCCTCCCGGCTTAAGCCCCTCTCCTGCCGGGAGAGCAGCTCCACCGGCGGCGAGACTCCGAACCGGTTCTGGACCGATTCCCAAAGCCCTTTGAGGTCCCACTCCTCCGGATCCTGATGGGCCGGCGCGTGGAGCTCCACCATCCCCTCCACTGCTTCCTCGACCATCTCCAGAATTTTAGGCCTCAACTCCCGGCCTTCCAGCACTTCCCGCCGCTGGCGGTAAATCACTTCTCTTTGCCGGTTCATCACGTTGTCGTATTCCAGCAGGCGCTTGCGGATCTCGAAGTTGTGCAGTTCCACCCGCTTCTGGGCGGTCTCGATGGCCCGCGAAAGCCACGGGTGCTCGATCGCCTCCCCCTCCGGGATCGCCGCCTTGGTCCATTCCAGCAGGCGGTTCTCCCCGAAGAGCCGGATCAGCTCATCCTCCAGCGAAACGTAAAACCGGCTGGAGCCCGGATCCCCCTGGCGTCCTGACCGGCCCCGGAGCTGATGGTCGATTCGGCGGGACTCATGCCGCTCGGTTCCGATGACGTGCAGGCCGCCTAAGCCCACCACCTTCTGATGTTCCTCTTCCACCTGGGCCTTGATTCGCTCCAGGATTCGGGCCTCTTCTTCAGGAGGAATTTCTTGACGAGGGCCAGTCCCCTGCGGGGACAGTCCCTCGAAGCGCGCGAGCTCCGCCGCGGTCAGGAACTGGGGGTTGCCTCCCAGCAGGATATCGGTTCCGCGGCCGGCCATGTTGGTGGCGATCGTCACTGCCTGGTAGCGGCCAGCCTGGGCGACGATCTGCGCTTCCTGCTCATGGTAGCGGGCGTTGAGGACATGGTGCGGGATCTGCCGCGCTTTAAGCAGCCCGCTTAAGCGCTCCGATTTCTCGATCGAGACGGTCCCCACCAGGACGGGGCGCCCTTTCTCGTTGGACTGGGCGATCTCCTCAACCACCGCTTGGAACTTCTCGGCTTCCGTCTTGTAGACCACGTCCGGGTGGTTGGTCCGGATCAGCGGCTGGTTGGTAGGAATCGTCACCACCTCGAGCCCATAGATTTGATGGAACTCCGCCGCCTCCGTGGAGGCCGTGCCGGTCATCCCAGCCAGTTTGTCGTACATCCGGAAATAGTTCTGGAAGGTGATGGTGGCCAAGGTCTGGTTTTCCCGCTCGATCCGGACCCCTTCTTTGGCTTCGATCGCCTGGTGGAGACCGTCCGACCAGCGGCGCCCCGGCATCAGGCGGCCGGTGAACTCATCGACGATCACCACCTGGTCGTCCTTGATCATGTAGTCGACGTCCCGCCGGTACAGGGTGTGGGCCCTCAAGCCCTGATTGATGTGGTGGACCAGCGTGACGTTGGTGTCCTCATACAGGTTGCCCACCCCCAGAAGGGACTCCGCCTTCTTGACCCCCTCCTCGCTCAGGACCGCCGAGTGGGCCTTTTCGTCCACGGTGTAGTCGACCCCCTTGGCCAGGCTCGGGATGATCCGGTCGATCTGGTAGTAAAGCTGGGTCGACTCCTCCGCCGGCCCGGAGATGATGAGCGGCGTCCGGGCCTCATCGATCAGTATCGAGTCCACCTCGTCGACGATCGCGTAGAAAAGC
>CAYJTC010000043.1:9538-12986 GCA_964372955.1 uncultured Planctomycetia bacterium
CGGAGAAAAGCCCCCGCTGGACGCACTCTTCCAGCGAGCCGGCCATGTTGTCCCGCAGGTAATCGAAGCCGAACTCGTTGTTCGTCCCGTAGGTGACGTCGCAGCCGTAGGCCGCCCGGCGCTCCTGGGCATCCAGGTCGTGCTGGATCACCCCGACCGTCAGACCCAGGCTTTCGTAGATCGGGCCCATCCAGTTGCGGTCCCGCTTGGCCAGGTAATCGTTGACGGTGATCACGTGGACGCCGCGGCTCAACAGGGCGTTTAAGAAGACGGCCAACGTGGCCACCAGGGTCTTGCCTTCTCCGGTGGCCATCTCGGCGATCCGGCCTTGGTGAAGCGCCTGGCCGCCGATCAACTGGACGTCGAAATGCCGCATCGAGACGGTCCGCCGGCCCGCTTCCCGCACCAAAGCGAAGGCCTCCGGAAGCAGCTCGTTCATCGCCTGGTTCTCGATCTTGTTGCGGCGCTTGCGGGCCTGCTTGCGGGCATCCTCGTCCTGTGTTTCCGGACCTTCCTCCGCCGTTGGCGAGCGGGGACTGAGTTCCTGGATCCGGGCCAGCAGACGGCGGCGCAATTCCTGGGCCTTCTCCTTGAGGGCCGGATCGCTCAAGCTCTTCATCGTCGGCTCCAGAGCGTTGATGGGGGCGACCGCCGGCCAGAGCTTCTTTAAGGCCCGCTCGTTCTGGGACCCGACGATTTTATCGACAACCCAAGTCAACATTTTTATCCTTGCGTCACCTGATCCTCACTTTCGTGAGGACGACTGCGTCGCCTTCCAGCGAAGATAGGCATCAATAAAGAAATCCAGCTCCTCCCCGTTGAGGACCGCTTGCGTCTTACTGGTTTGCGCATCGGTCCGATGGTCCTTCACCATCTGGTAGGGCTGAAGCACATAGGAGCGGATCTGGCTTCCCCATTCGATCTTCTGTTTTTGGGCGTACTGCTTATACATCCGCTCCTCCCGGCGCTTGCGCTCCATCTCGTAGAGCCGGGCCCGGAGGACCTTCATCGCGAAGGCCTTGTTCTTGTGCTGGGAACGCTCGTTCTGGCACTGCACCACGATCCCGGTGGGTAAATGGGTGATCCGGACCGCCGAGTCGGTCGTGTTGACCCCCTGCCCGCCGGGTCCGCTGGCCCGGTAGACGTCGATCCGCAGATCCTTCTCCTGCACCTCGATCTGGATGTCCTCGGGGATTTCGGGGATCACATCGACCGCCGCGAAAGAGGTGTGCCGGCGCTTGTTCGAATCAAAGGGGGAAATCCGGACCAGCCGGTGGACGCCCGATTCTCCCTGGAGAAGCCCAAAGGCATAATCCCCCTGGATCTCCATCGTCACCGATTTGATCCCGGCCTCCTCGCCGACCAGGTAATCCAGGACCTGTCGCTTGAATCCCTTGGACTCGACCCAACGATTGTACATGCGGAACAGCATCGACACCCAGTCGCACGACTCGGTCCCTCCGGCCCCGGCGGTGATGGAGAGGATGGCGTTGTTGGGGTCGGCCTCTGCCTGAAACAGGGTCCGCCGTTCCAGAAAAGCGGCCGCCTTCGAAAGGGCTTCCAGGGTCCGCTGAAGATCGGCGCAGGCCCCTTCATCGGCCGCGTCGGTCAAGGCGGCCAGCTCCTGCAGGGTCTCCAGCTCCCCCCAGGCCGATTTCCAGGGGTCGGCGACCCCCTTTAAGCGCTTCAGCTCCTGGATCGTGACGTTGGCTTGGGCGGGGTCACCCCAGAAGCCGGGCTGGGCCAGCTCCTTCTCGAGGGCGGAGATCCGGGACTCGACGGAGTCCAGGTCAAAGATACCTCCGCAGTTTGGAGAGGGTTTCCCGGAGGGCCGTCAATTGCGTAGCGATGGTTTCGAGCATAATGAGGGATTATAGCGTCGGCGAACCGGGAAGGGCAAGCAGGATTAGAAGCGATGTTTCAAGAACGGTGGTGCTGGTGGCGATGCGGCCGCTGGGACCAGTAGGTACAAATAACCCCAATAAGCGCAATGACCGAAATCGTCGCAAAAACTACCGTCGTGGAAACCATCGACTACTTCAACTCCTTAAGCCATCCAGCGCATATCCCCGCCACAGGAGCAACAACGTCCCCACAATTCCCCAGCCCAAAGATACCACGTTGAATTCCTTCCCGGCAACCAGATTCCCCACTACCGCTGCGGCGAAGACGATCTTGCTCAAGTCGTACAGATATCGGGCTGCGTTTTCCTGTTGGCGCTCAGTCCTAATGGGCGAGTCTAGCAGGACATTTCATTTTATTCAATAAATTTTATTATCCCTTCCTGGCAGAGGAGGCGGCGCTTGGCGGCCAGGCCCCCTTTGGCGGAGTAGCCGCCGAGGGTGCCGTCGGAGGCGATCCCGCTTCGCGGGATTTTCCTTGAACTGTGCACCCTGCAGTGCACAAGAAACTTAGAGGAAACGACCCGGTGGCAGGGAATCCTCGGCGCCCAGCGGTTGCGCTTCAAGGCCTGCCCCACCGCCCGGGCCGCCTGGGGCTGGCCGATCGCCCGGGCCACCTGGGCGTAAGTGCGGACCTCGCCTCTTGGAATCTTGAGGACCGCCTCATACACCTTCTTCTGAAACCGCGTACACTCCTCCTGCCAATCTCTTCTTTGAGACATTACCGGACCATCTCCTTCAAGTGCAAGACGTGGGGCACTCCTTTTAAGCGAGCTAAGAGATGCTCATCCGCGGTGACAAATCGACAGCGTAAGGATTGAGCCAACGCCAGGTAACAAGCATCGCAGGTGGTGATTTTATAACGGAGAGCCAACTCGACGGCTTTGGAAAACTCGGGAAGGCCGAAGGAATGCCAATGAAGACCTGAAAAATAAAGATCCCGCAACCCTTCGAGGACCCACGGCGGATCATCTTTTTTCATAGGCAAAACGTTGGCCGCTTCATACAGCAAAAGGTCAGGCGCCGCGATCGCATCGTCTCCTCGTATGTGCCGCTGTTGAAGCACCAAGGCCTCCTCCCGGTTTGCCTCGTCAGCCAGAATCCATTTTAAGATCACGGAAGCATCCGCTACAATCAAATGGGGCCTCGAATTTTCCGAATCAAGGTGACCGCATCAGGCCCCTTCTTTAGGTACTTGGCACTCCGCTTGGCCCATTCATCCATCCTTCGCGCCACTTCCTCGAGCCGCCTGCGGCGCTCTCCCCGATCCTCTCGCGCCTGATACGTCGCGTACGGTTCCATCACCACCAAGGGTTGGTTGGCGCGGGTAATGGCAATCGGTTCCTTGGATTTCACCACCTCATCCAGAATGGCCCCGAACTTCTTGCGGACCGCTAATGCCGGCACTTTCTTCATTGGTCTTCACCTCCGTACTATAGTATGCCATATGATATCCGATATGTCAATAAAGGATACGGCTCCGCCTAGCGCCGGAGGCGCTGAAGGATCCGCTGGGCGAGCATCTGGGAGATTCCGCGGACCTGGGT
>CAYJTC010000044.1:0-12763 GCA_964372955.1 uncultured Planctomycetia bacterium
TTCCTTGGTTCAAGAATGCCCGCCTTTCTGAGATAGAGAATGTCCAGCTCGTTCACGGCCATAATCTTCGATGGGAGGATTTGGATGTTGATCTGGCGCTTGAATCCTTGGAACATCTTGACCGTTATCCATTGAGATACAGATAGCTTTCCCTCCAAAGATCGTCCGAGCTAGCTTCTCTGTTGCGTCAGTCTCCAGAAATAAGGAGAACAGGGAAGAGAGAATGGGAGGCGTTCCAAATGTGCCACCCCGGACAGCGACACGCTCTATGCGACGGTCCGATCATTCTCCATGACCCTTTAAAATATTTCGTTGCATGTTTGATTAAAATACTATATTATTTCTTAATAGTAAATACCGATGGCTCTCACACCCGAAGAAACACAGGAACTCAAACAGGAATACGGTCCCAACGCCCTCTTCACGCAGGTGGGCGACACCCTGATTGTCCATCTGGATCAACCTGGCTCGTCCATGATCCGCGCGCGAATCGCTGAAGTTCAGCGGGAGGCCAGGATACCGGACGACTGTCCTCTGTGTGAAATGGAGCGACAAAGAGGTGGCCATACCGTGGTCTACTACGGAAACTCTACGCCTGCGGAGAGTTGACCCCCATGCCCCGAAAACCCCGTCCCTTGGTGGACAACGGCTGCTACCATCTCATCGCCAGGGGCAACAACCGGCAACATCTCTTCCAAGAAACCTCGGATTTCCAGCGTTTCCTCGATCTGACGGCCCGCGCAAAAACACGCCACTCTTCCAAGCTTTACCACTACTGCCTCATGTCCAACCATATCCATCTTCTCTTGGAAGTCGCCTCCGGAAAAGACCTGCCCAAGTTCATGCAGTTTCTCCTGCAGAGCTACGGCCGCAGGTTCCAGAAAAAGATCGGGCACGTAGGGCACGTCTGGCAGGGACGCTACAAAAGTCCATTGGTCAGCCAGGAAAGCTACTTCCTGGAAGCGGGGCGATACATCGAGAGAAACCCCCTTCGAGCAGGGATGGTCCAAGATCTGAAAGATTATCCTTGGTCCAGTTACCCCGCCTACGCCTTTGGAACGGCCAATCCTCTCGTGGATGAGGATCCTTATTACCAATCGCTGGGAACGGCTTCCTACCAACGGCAAGAATCCTATCGAAACTTTGTTCGCATGGAGCACCCCTACGATACGCTGTTGGATCAGGAGTTGGTGCAGGGGGCCTTCTAGGCGGTACTATTTGGAACGCCTCCAAGTCCTTCCATTGACGATTTACTCATGCAATGGAGTAAATCGTTGACGCGGCCGTGGCCTCTCAGCTACCCGGATTTTCCCGCGTTCCCTGATAAGGCGTGCTATACTACATATGTACGTTAAAGTGTACATAGGGGGGATATTTCCATGACCGTTACGGCAACTGAGGCAAGGCAGAATTTGTTCAAGTTGGTGAGGAAGTCTGTTAAAGGACATGTTCCTGTCAAGATCACTTCAAAAGAGGGGGATGCGGTTCTTGTCTCGGAGGAGGATTACGAGGGTTTGCTGGAGACCCTAGAGTTGCTTTCCGTGCCTGGGATGCGCAAGAGCATTCAGGAAGCCAGGGCCGATATTCGGGCAGGCAGGACCAAGTCGCTCAAAGAGATTTTCGGTTAATGCCTTCTGCGGCATATGAGGTCAGGCTCACCCGCCGAGCAGAGAAAGATGTCAAGAAGTTGACGCCTCAACTTCGCCGCAAGCTTTATGAGATTCTGACTGAAGTGATCGCCCAAGAGCCTTTTCAGGGGAAGAAACTGATCGGTGATTTGGCAGGGAGTTATTCCTACCGCTTAACCTATAAAGACCGCATCGTTTACAGCATCAACGCCAAAGAGAGAGTGGTCTACATTGAGCGAGCTGCCACGCACTATGGTGAGTGAGCGGTAGCCTAGGCGGCCAGGGCGGGGATGCGGGACCTGTTGGATCGGATGCAGATGAGCCGGGAGCAATACCAGGTCTGGTGATCCGATCTTCAGGGGCTGGAAGCTTCGGCGCTGGTCTCCTTGGCCGTTGAGATGCTCCCTCACTATGCCGGTGGCAAATCGTCCCGGGTGGCTGGAGGATCTTCTAAGCCGGTTGAATGCTCAAGGGATCATCCCGGTAGGGGATCTGACCCCGGCCCTCCAGGCCACCGAGCTTTACTTCCGAATTCTCGTGTAATTTCACTTCGCTGCGCAAGGTCATTCCAGAATTTCTCCGGCCGTTGTATCATAGGGTTCTTGACCGATGAGAACCCCTTTTTCTTTCCTGATTTTTGGGTTGGCTGCGTTGGCGCTGCTTTCCGGATGCGGGAAGGGGGAGCCGGTGATCAAGGTGGGATTCGTGGCTCCCTTGACCGGCGACCAGGCGGCGCATGGGAAGGACATGCTGTACGGGGCCGAGCTGGCCCTGGAACAGGCGCAGGCGACCGGGCCGATCGTGCCGGGGTACCGGGTGGAGCTGGTGGCGCTGGACGACGCCCGCAACCCGGCCCAGGCGGTCTCGGCGGCCAAGCGGCTGGCCGCCGACCCGGATGTGGTCGCCGTGGTGGGCCATCTGAACTCCAGCTGCACCAAGCCGGCCTCCGCGGTTTACCACGAGGCCCGGATGCTGCACGTTAACCCGGTCTCTTCCAATCCCGAGATTTCCCGCCAAGGTTTTGACACCTTCTACCGGATCTGTCCGACCGACGACCTGCAGGGGCCGGCCGGGGCCCGGTTCGCCATGGAACGGCTGGGGGCCGGGAAGATCTTCGTTCTCGATGACATGACCACGTATGGCCGGGGGCTGGCCAATGAGTTCATCAAGTCGGCGAAGGAACAAGGGGCCCAGATCCTGGGGCATGAGGGGATCACCCAGGGGGAAAAGGATTTCACCCCGCTTCTGGTTAAGATCAAATTCCTCTCTCCGGACCTGATCTATTTCGCCGGGATGTTCCCGGAGGCGGCCCTTCTGATGAAGCAGAGGCGCCAGATCCAGATTGAGGCGAAATTCATGGGGGGAGACGGGCTTTACGAGCCAACCCTGATCAACCTGGCCGGTCCCGAAGCGGCCGAAGGCAGCTACATCACCAGCTTAGGAGGAGATATCCGGCTGGTCCCCACGGCCCAAACGTTCGTCGAGACCTTTGAGAAAAGGCACGGGCATCTGGGGGCCTATTCCTCTTATGCTTATGAGGCGACTGCTCTGGTCCTGGAGGCGGTCCGGCGCTCCGGCCAGAAGGACCGGTCGGCGGTCCTGGCCGCCATGAAGCGGATCGAAAGCTACCCGGGCATTCTCGGGGCCCACACCTTCGATTCGAAAGGGGACACCACCCTCCGGACGATCGGCATCTACCGGATCCGGGACGGGAAGTTCCAGTTTCTCGAAGCCGTGGGGTAATGTCCCCCGGCGAGTTCTTCCTTCAACAGCTCATCAACGGCCTGGCCATCGGATCGGTTTACGCCCTGATCGCTCTGGGCTACACGATGGTCTACGGGATCATCCAGCTGATCAACTTCGCCCACGGGGAGATCTTCATGATCGGCTCTTACCTGGGGCTGGCCGGCATCCTGTGGGTCGGGATGCCGGAGTCTTTTCCGGTCCGGGCCCTGTGGGCCGTCGCGGTGATCGGGATGGCGGCGGCCGGGTGCGGGCTGTTGGGGATCGCCGCAGAGCGGGTGGCCTACCGCCCTTTGAGGAAAGCGCCCAAGCTGTCGCTGCTGATCACCGCCATCGGCCTCTCCTTTTTTCTTCAGAACGTGGTGATGCTTTCCTCCGGGGCCCAGGACCGGTATGTCCCCTGCCTCCTGCCGGATCTGCGCTGGGAGATCGGATCGGTCTCGGTAACCCTGATGCAGGGGGTGATTCTGGGAGCCAGTCTCCTGCTGATGGCCGGGCTCCAGGGAATCGTCTATAAGACCGGCCTGGGCCGGGCGATGCGAGCTACCGCCCAGGACCCGTTGGCGGCGCGCCTGATGGGGATCTCAGCGGACCGGGTGATCGCCGCCACCTTCGCGCTGGGCTCCGCGCTGGCCGGCGTGGGCGGAGTCCTGTTCGGGCTGTATTACTCGACGATCAATTTCCATGACGGCTATCTGACCGGCTTAAAAGCTTTCACCGCGGCGGTCTTAGGGGGGATCGGCAATATCCCGGGCGCGATGCTCGGAGGGCTGCTCCTGGGACTGCTGGAGGGTTTCGCCGCGGCCTACCTTTCCGCCCAGTGGAAAAACGGGGTGGCCTTCGCGGTGCTGGTGCTGGTGCTTCTGTTAAGACCCCGCGGCCTTCTGGGAGAGCGGGTTGCCGAACGGACGTAAGATCCGACCTGGCACCTTTTACCCCCCAAGGGGGCTGGCCCCTTTTGGGATTGTTCTTTTGTTGGGGTTGCTGCCCTTCATCGACCCGAACCCTTACCACATCGAGGTGCTGGCCACCGCCGGGCTCTACGCCCTGTTGGCGCTGGGGCTGAACATCATCGTCGGATTCGCTGGCCTGCTGCACTTGGGATACGCGGCTTTTTTCGCCATCGGCGCCTACACCTACGCCCTGCTGAATCTGCGGCTGGGCTGTCCGTTTTGGGTGGGGCTGCCGGCCGGCCTGGCCACGGCGGCGCTGGCCGGCGTTCTTCTCGGATTGCCGGCGATCCGGGTGCGGGGCGATTACCTGGCGATCGTCACCTTGGGATTCGGCGAGATCGTCCGGATCGTCGTGACCAATCTGGAACCCTGGACCGGCGGGCCCAACGGGCTTTTAGGGATCGATCACCCCGTGGTGGGCCCGTTCAATTTCGGGGTCGATTCCAGGCCTTATTATTGGCTCCTGTTGGTCCTGGTGGAAGCGGCCGCATGGGTCTGCACTCGCCTGAGGAGTTCCCGCATCGGGCTGGCCTGGGCCGCTCTTCGGGAGGATGAGCTGGCCGCCCGCTCCTTGGGGATTGACGCGACCCGGCTGAAGCTGTTGGCGCTGGGGATTGGAGGAGGGATCGCTGGGGTAGCCGGATGTGTCTTCGCGGCCAAGCAGGGGACGATCACGCCGGACAGTTTTGATTTCATCCAGTCGGTCATGATCCTGGCGATGGTGATCTTAGGCGGCCTGGGATCCGTGCGGGGAGCCATCCTGGGGGCGGCGGTTTTAAGCATTGTGCCGGAGCTGCTCCAGGGATTCTCCACCTATCGGATGCTTTTGTTCGGAGTCCTGATGATTCTGCTGATGCGGGTCCGGCCTCAGGGGCTGCTGGGGCTTTCGCAGATCCGCCGGGAGCTGCAGCGTGCCCCTGCTTAAGATCGAGGGGCTGACCAAGCGGTTCGGCGGGGTGGTAGCCCTCGACCGGGTCAGCTTCGAGGTCCGCCGGGGCGCGATCGTTAGCCTCATCGGGCCCAACGGGGCGGGGAAGACCACCCTGTTTAACTGCGTTACCGGCGTGGTCCGTCCCGACGCCGGATCGATCCTGTTTGGGGAGGAGTCTCTCGAGAAGCTGGCTTCTCATCAGGTGGCCCAGTCCGGGATCGCCCGGACCTTTCAGAACATCCGTCTTTTCGCCAACCTGTCAGTGTTGGAAAACGTCCTGGCCGGCACTTACCTCCGGACTAAAGCCGGGCTGTGGGAGGCGCTCTGGCCCTGGGGGCTGGGAGCCCGCCAGGAGGAGCGCTGGGCCCTCGACCGGTCCCTGCGGCTGCTGGATCTGCTGGGCTTGAGCTCCTGCGCGCAGCAGTTGGCCGGCGCCCTCTCTTACGGCCAACAGCGCCGGCTGGAGCTGGCCCGCGCGTTGGCCTGCGATCCGGCGCTTTTGCTGCTGGATGAGCCGGCGGCCGGCCTGAACTTTTCCGAGAAGCAGGAGCTGATGGAGTTCCTGCGGGAGCTCAAGAAACAGGAGCGGACGATCCTCTTAATCGAGCATGACATGCGGTTCGTGATGCCGATCTCCGATCAGGTCGTGGTGCTGGATTACGGGGCGAAGCTGGCCGAGGGGGTTCCCCAGGCGATCCAGGAGGATCCGCGCGTCATCGAGGCCTACCTGGGAGTCAAAGCAGCCGGATGAGCGCGCCTTTGCTTTCCGTTGAGAATCTCCATGTCCGGTACGGAGCGGTGGAGGTCCTCAAAGGGGTCACCCTGGAGGTTCCGGAACGGGGGATCGTCGCTTTGATCGGAGCTAACGGAGCCGGCAAGACCACCACCCTCATGGCGATCTCAGGCTTAGCGCCGGTGACGGAAGGGAAGATCCATCTGGAAGGGGAACCGATCCAGGACTTCTCGCCGGAGGCGGTGGTGGCCAAAGGGGTGACTCAAGTCCCGGAAGGGCGGAGAATATTTCCTCGGATGACGGTGATGGAAAACCTTCAGCTTCCATTGTCATTCCCGCCCTCGAGACCGATCCGTCCCCGTGGAAACGGGGACCGGGTCGGGGATGACATCGGGGGCGAGGATGACGTTTGGGATCTTTTTCCGGTCCTGCGCGAGCGCAGAAAACAATTGGCCGGGACTCTCTCCGGCGGGGAGCAGCAGATGCTGGCTCTGGCGCGGGGGCTGATGGCCCGGCCCCGCCTTTTGCTTTTAGACGAGCCCTCCCTCGGGCTGGCCCCCAAGCGGGTCACCCAGCTCTTCGAGGTGATCCGGCGCATTCATGAACAGGGGATGGCGATCCTTCTGGTGGAGCAGAACGCCTACCAGGCCCTTCAGGTGGCCCAAACCGCTTACGTGCTGGAGACCGGTCGGGTTGTCCTGCACGGTCCGGCAAGCCGACTGCGGGAGGATCCGGCGGTCAAGCAGGCCTATTTAGGAGGCTGAGGACCGCTGAGAGCCTTCGTGTGGGTAATGGTTTGGGCAGTGGGGCTGGCTGCTCTCGGGGTCTTCCTGGGACTCCGGTCATACCGGGTTTTCACCCAGGAGGAGCTGGTGGCGGTGGTCCGGTGTGAGGCCTCCGTCGATGGGATCCATCCTTTTGTTCTGGAGCTGACGCCGGTGGTCCATGGAGAAGCAGGATCCCCTCAGCGTTTTTCCATGCATGGAGAGCAATGGACGGTGGAAGGGGATATCCTGAAATGGGAGCCCTGGCTCAACTGGTTCGGGGTCCGCGGCTGCCACAAGCTGACCCGGCTTTCCAGCCGGTACCTGGAGGCGGCGCGGGAAAAAGGAATGGCTCGATCCGTTTATGAATTAAACGGCGGAACTTCCCCTCTCTGGAGGTGGCTCTACCGGTGGGGCCCGAAATTTCCGTGGGTGGAGGCGGTTTACGGCAGCGCCGCCTATGTATTCGCCCAACCGGGCAGCCGATGGGGAGTGTACGCGACCCTCTCGGGGTACCTGATCAGGGCGCATCCCAGATTCGTCGGCACCTGTGGCTGTCATCCTCATGAAAATGAGGATCTGATCCTCGCTTCCGCGAGGATGACGTTTTGAGACCGGCCTGCGGCCTTAAGAAGGACAACCGACAAACTTGGGATGCACCCCCTGATCAAGCCGATTTCCCCTTCCTTGTGACCCCACCACCTGATTTCATCCGCCTTTGGCGGATTGGCCCAATGGGCCAGTTTGCCGACCCTTAAAGTTGGCAAACAAAATCAGGTGGTGGGGTGATACAATAGTAATTTCTGATGATTTCCCGTTACGCTCCCCAACGGATGAGCCGGGTCTGGTCAGAAGAGGCCCGCTTCCACTGGATGCTGGAAGTGGAACTCCTGACCTGTGAGGCTCTTTCCAAGCTGGGGAGGATTCCCCGCGCCGCCCTTCAACGCATTAAGCGCCGAGCCCGTCTCGATGTAGCTGGGATCTCCCGCCGGGAAGAAAAGACCAAACATGATGTCGTCGCCTTCCTGGGAGAGCTGGCCTCCCATTTGGGAGAGGATGCCCAGTATCTCCATCTGGGGCTGACCTCCAGCGACGCGCTGGACACCGCCACGGCGGTCCAACTGACCCAAGCGACGGACCTTCTCTTGAAGGATCTGGAGTCCCTGCGGCAGGCGGTAGCGCGGCAGGCCCGCCGGCACCAGCGGACCGTCTGTGTGGGGCGGACCCACGGCGTTCACGCGGAGCCGACCACCTTCGGGCTCAAGATGGCGGTCGCCTACGCGGAGCTGACCCGCGCGGAGCAGATGCTCCGGGACGCCCGGCGATGGGTGGCGGTCGGGAAGATTTCCGGCGCGGTGGGGACCTACGCGCATCTGTCTCCTTTCGTGGAGCGATACGTCTGCCGGAAGCTGGGCTTGAAACCGGCGGCAATCTCCACCCAGGTGGTGCCCCGGGACGGGCACGCGGTCTTCATGTGCCGGCTGGCGATCGTCGGAGGGATGCTGGAGCGCCTGGCCACCGAGATCCGGCATCTTCAGCGAACCGAGGTGCTGGAGGCGGAGGAGCCCTTCGAGGAGGGGCAGGCCGGCTCCTCGGCGATGCCGCACAAGCGCAACCCGGTTTCCTGCGAGCGGGTCACCGGTTTAAGCCGCCTGCTGAGGGGCTACGCGGCGGCCTCGCTGGAGAACATCGCCCTCTGGCACGAGCGGGACATCGCCCACTCCTCCGTGGAGCGGGTGATCCTGCCGGACGCCGCCTGCGCGTTGGATTTTATGATTTTGGAGATGAGCCGGATCATCCGGGGATTGAAAATCTATCCGGGACGGATGAAGGCGAACCTCCGGATCACCCGGGGGCTGATCTTCTCCGAGTCGGTCCTGCTGGCCCTGATGGAGAAGGGCTTAACCCGGGAGCAGGCCTACAAGATCGTTCAGCGCAGCGCGATGGCTGCCTGGAAAGGGGGCGTTTCCTTTAAGGAGCGGCTGAGGCAGGATCCGCAGCTTCGCCGGCGCCTGACGCCCAGGGAGTTGGAAAACTGTTTCAATCTGAATCGGCATCTGGAAAAGGTGAACCTGATTTTCAAGAGGGTGGGGCTCTAGAGATTGAGTAACTGGGTGACTGGAAAATTGGGAAATTTAAGTCAAACATACTGGCGGCTCGCGATCCGGATGCGGGAAGGATTCCCGGACCCGGAGGCCCAGAGGCTCAAGGACGACATCCAAGATCTGGGAATCGCGGGGGTGGAGAAAGTCCAGGTCGCCTCTGTTTTCTATCTGAGTGGCAGGCTGGCCCCGGAAGATCTTCAGCGGCTCGGGGAGAAACTCCTGGCCGATCCGATCACCCAGGAGTGGGAGCTGGGGACAGCCCTGCGGCGGGACACTCCACTACGTGGGGTGTCCCCCGCAGGACTGTCCCCGTTTATGATCGAGGTCGCGTATCACCCCGGCGTTCGGGACCCGGTGGAGGATTCCCTCAAGAAGGGGGCGCGGGATCTGGGGATCGACCGGATTCAGAGCGTCCACACCGCCAAGGAGTACGCCTTCACCGGGACGCTGACCCCATCGGATCTGGATCGGATCACGGAGAAGCTGCTGGTCAATGCCACGATCCAGCAGGCGGTGACGCCGGAGAATTTGCCGCGCCTGCTGGAATCCCCGCAGGCAGCCGCCATCCCGATCGAGACGGTCCACCTGACCCAGGCCAGCGACACCGTCCTTCAGCGGATCAGCATCGACCACCAGCTTTCCCTTCGGCTGGAGGAGATGAGAGCCATCCAGGCCTATTTCCGGTTGCAGGGGCGGGAGCCGGCTTTGATTGAGCTCGAGACCATCGCCCAGACCTGGTCGGAACACTGCAAGCACAAAACCTTCCGGAGCGAAATCGTCTATACCGAGGAGATCGGCGGGAAGAGTCAAAAGCGGGTGATCCCCGATCTGCTCAAAAGCACGATCATGCGGGCTACCGAAGAGTTGGCCAAGCCCTGGTGCGTGTCGGTCTTCGAGGATAACTCCGGGGTGATCCGGTTCGATGATCAGTTCAACGTCTGCTTCAAGGTGGAGACCCATAATCACCCCTCGGCCCTGGAGCCCTTCGGCGGGGCCGCCACCGGAGTGGGGGGCGTGATCCGGGACATCCTGGGAACCGGGCTTTCGGCCAAGCCGGTGGCCTCCACGGACGTTTTCTGCTTCGCTCCGCCGGACCTGGACCCAGCCCAGATTCCGCCGGGAGTCCTGCATCCCCGCCGGATCATCAAGGGGGTGGTGGCGGGAGTCCAGGATTACGGAAACAAGATGGGAATCCCGACGGTGAATGGAGCGGTCCTGTTTGACCGCCGGTTCGTGGGCAATCCACTGGTCTACTGCGGGAACGTGGGGCTCCTGCCCAGGGACAAGGTGATCAAGCAAGTCAAGCCGGGGATGGCGGTGGTGGGGGTGGGGGGGCGGACCGGCCGGGACGGGATCCACGGAGCCACCTTTTCTTCGCTGGCCCTGACCCCCGAATCGGAAACGGTCTCCGCGACCGCCGTGCAGATCGGGGACCCGATCACTGAAAAGAAAATGGCCGACGCCCTCCTGCTGGCGCGGGATCAGGGTCTTTTCTCAGCGGTGACCGACTGCGGGGCCGGCGGGCTTTCCAGCGCGGTGGGGGAGATGGCGGCCCCCTGCGGGGTGAAGGTGTTCCTGGACCGGGTTCCTTTGAAGTACGCGGGGCTGACCCCGGCGGAGATCTGGATCTCGGAGTCGCAGGAACGGATGGTGCTGGCCGTTCCGCCGGACCGGCTGGATCAGTTGACGGACCTGTTCCGCCGGCACGGGGTGGAGGCGACGGCGATCGGGGAATTCACGGGCTCCGGCTGGCTGGAGCTTTTCTACAAGGATTCGCCGGTGGGGAAGTTGAAGCTGGATTTCCTCCATGATGGGGTCCCGAAACTTCTGCGCCCGGCCCGGTGGGTGGCGCCCCGCCTGGAAGAACCGGAGATCCCGGTCCCGGCCGACCTGACTCAAGAGCTTCTCAAACTGCTTTCCCAGTGGGACACCTGCAGTAAGGAATGGATCATCCGGAAGTACGACCATGAGGTCCAGGGAGGATCCGCCTTGAAGCCGCTGACCGGCGCTGGCCACGAGGGCCCGTCCGACGCGGCGGTGGTCCGGCCCCGGCTGGATTCAAACCGGGGAATCATCCTGGCCAACGGGATCAATTTCCGGTACGGGGATCTGGACCCTTACTGGATGGCGGTGCTGGCGGTGGAGGAGTCCCTGCGCCAGATCGTGGCGGTGGGCGGTTCTTTGGAGCAGACGGCGATTCTGGATAATTTCTGCTGGGGGGATCCGACCCGGCCGGAGGTGCTGGGCTCCCTGGTGCGGGCGGCCTTGGGCTGTTACGACGCGGCCAAGGCGTACGAGGTTCCGTTCATCTCCGGCAAGGACAGTCTTTACAACGAGTATCAGATCGGGGATAAAACCGTCCCGATCCCCGGCACCCTGCTGATCTCCGCCATCGGGGTCGTGCCGGACGTCACGGGGTTGGTTTCGATGGATGCCAAGCGAGCCGGGAACCTCCTTTATCTGGTGGGGCTGACGAAGCCGGAGATGGGCGGCTCTTCCTATTTCTCAGCGCACGGTCTTCAAGGAGGAAAAGTTCCTCAAGCGGATCTGGCTTCGGCCCGGTTGGTTCTGGAGAAGATCTCCGGCGCGGTCGCTGCCGGGCTAGTCCGATCAGCGCACGACTGCTCCGAGGGAGGTTTGGGGGTAGCCGCCGCGGAGATGGCGTTCGCCGGAGGACTGGGCTTGGCGCTGGATCTGAAAGCGGTTCCTCGGGCTGAAGGATTGGATCGGGACGACATCCTCCTTTTTTCAGAATCTCCCACGCGGCTGCTGTTGGAAGTGGAGCCAGAAAAAACGGCTCAACTGGAACAGGTCTTGGCCGGGCTCCTCTGGGGAAGAATCGGGCAGTTCCAGCAGGAGCCGGTTTTCAAAGCCAGCGGCCTTTCCGGGCAGACCCTGATCGATACGCCGGTGGAATCTCTTCGGGAAGCCTGGCAGGCCCCGTTTAGAGGATGGTAGAAAGTGGCAGGAATCGGTCTCATAAATACGCTTGTCATTCCCGCTCCTCGATCCCCCTTTTCAGGGGGACAGTCGAGGACAAGCTTCGCGAGGATGACTATTTGTGAGATGGCTTCTACAATCTACAATCTACAATGAATACTGCAGTACGCGTCGCTGTGCTCAAGGCCCCGGGCACCAACTGCGACGCGGAGACCGCCCACGCCTTCCGGCTGGCCGGCGCCCAGCCCGAGGGGATCTGGGTGGAGGAGCTCATCGAGCGCCCGAACCGGCTGGAGGAGTTTCGGATCCTGGCGATCCCGGGCGGCTTCACTTACGGAGACGACCTGGGGGCCGGACGGCTTCTGGCCAATGAGCTCAAGCACCGGATCTTTGAATCCTTGAACCGGTTCCTGAACCGGGATACGCTGGTGATCGGGATCTGCAATGGGTTCCAGATGCTGGTCAAGGCCGGCATTTTGCCGGCCGGCAAGCTCTCTGCCGAGCAGGAGGTAACGCTGACCTGGAACGATTCCGGAAAGTTCGAGGACCGGTGGGTTTACCTGAAACCGGAGTTTAACCTGTGCGTCTGGACGCAGGGGATCGAGGAGCTCCTCGAGCTGCCGGTGGCGCATGGAGAAGGGAAGTTCCTCCCCAGGGATCAGACGGTGCTGGAGCATCTCTTGGGCTACGGCCAGATCGTCTTCCATTACAGTGATTCCCAGGGGCGGCAGGCCGGTTACCCTTGGAACCCGAACGGCTCGGTCGAGAATATCGCCGGGATCTGCGACCCGACCGGCCGGATCTTCGGGCTCATGCCGCATCCGGAGCGGCATGTGGCCGGAACCCAGCATCCCCGCTGGGGGCGGGAAGGCCGGGTGGGGGAGGGGGAGGGCCTTGTGATCTTTCGAAACGGAGTGAAATGGGCGGAGAAACACCTGTGAATTGGGTAACTGGGAAATTGGGTAA
>CAYJTC010000045.1:0-4612 GCA_964372955.1 uncultured Planctomycetia bacterium
CGAATCCTACCCCCTCCGTATAACTTCCGTGGAGGATTCGAATGGAGCCGCGACTGGCCGTCAGGCCAATCTGGGCAACGGCGACGAAAAGGAGCCGTTGCGAACCTTGGGAGCGGCGGATGGCCGACCCGGAGCGACCCTGAGCGAAGCGAAGGGGAGCGGAGGGCGCCGAATCCTACCCCCTCCGCCAGCGTGACCCATTCGCGCTCTTCATGTTATACTCGATTCGAGTGAGAGGTCTTGATGATCAAGCTACGCGTTTACCTGGATACGTCGGTTTTCAGCGCCCATTTTGATGATCGGTTGATGGATCGCAAGATAGAAACAGAGGGGTTTTGGAGGAGAAAGAGCGAGTTCGAAGTGTCCACCTCTGACTTGGCCAAAGAAGAGTTGGACCGAACGCCGGATAGGGAATTGGCCAAGCGGTTTCGGTCTCTCTTGAGAGACGTAGAGATCATTTCTATTACCAACGAGATGAAGCAACTTGCCCAAGACTATGTGGAGGCAGGCATTTTTACGCAGCTTACGTTCAACGACGCTTTGCATGTAGCTGCAGCAGTGTTATCGCGGCAGGATGTCCTATTATCACGACTCATGCAAAACCGTTCGTGCTGATCCTGAGCAAAGTCGAAGGGTCGAAGCACGAAATGCCTCTTCACCCTTCGACAGGCTCAGGGTGAACGGCTCAGATTGCATGACTCGTGCTATTATCTTGGAACTTCAAGCACCTGGTGAATCGGCGCAGACGTGCCATGGTGAATGAGTTGAATGCGGCTAAGATGCTACCGAGGATTGAAATCATAGCACCGGCGGAGATTTAAAATGAGGTATTTTGATTTCGAAACGATTGCAAGAAAGGCCGAGATTCCTGAAGAAAAGCTTAAGAGGCTCTGTGAGTTAGTTAGGCAGGATTTTCCCGGAGATCAGATGATGTATGAGTTGCATGTTCTAAGAGCCTGTCTGGCCATTCTGGAGGGCCGTCTCACCGTTGAGCAGGCCATCCGGGTTCAGAAAGCTGCTTGAGTTATCCCCCTGTCCCAAAGATCGGTTCCAAGCAGAAAAGCATCTCCCGCTACGAAGCAGGGAAGTCAGTCCCTAAAGTAGAGACCCTTACAAAACTCGCCAGAGCTCTCAAGAAGCCGATAGCCCATTTCTTGGATGAAGCTCTCTGATAGATATTGACGGAGCAAAACGGCACTTTCAAGTTGTCGATGAGGTCGTCCAAATCCAGTCAACCTATCCTGACAAAGCGATTTATCTTCAGAAAATCCAGTTTGAACATAACGGAGAAACTGAGTTGAGGCTTGCTTACTACATTATTGGAAAGAAACCAAAGATGGCGGGGAAGTGGGTTTGGGGTCAGTACGCAACGTTCATTCCCGCTGAAGATTTCCAGGCAATTATTCGAGAGGCCGTCAAGAGAGGATGGTTGAGGAGTGATAAATAGGTCGCTCGGAATGGGCTTCGCTTCGTAAAATTTGGAGGTTACAGACATGGCAGAAGGCGGATTTTTAGTCAAGTTTGACGAGAAGAAATCCAAAAGGTGTTATGCGGTAGCGTTTTATTATGATGAGTGGGTCTACGCCATCAATAATGAAGAGAAGGCACCGTTGCCAAAGGGAACCACAAGGATAACCATTGAAATTGAACGGTAGTCGGGGGCGGTCCATTTGGGTTGCCGCGGCCGCCGCTGCCCTGTTGCTGGGTGTCGGTGCCGCGGTGGGCACCGAGGCGCCCCGCGCCGACCTGATCTGGGTCCCGGTCCAAGCGGCCGACGCGAGTGATCGTGCCTATGAGGCAGTCGCCATTCAGCTTATTGACAACGCGACCTCTTCTATTGCACTGGGGATGTATTACCTGAAGGAGGGGAAGGATGACCGGCATCCGATCAGCCGGCTCCTGAGGGACCTTTTGGAGGCAGCCCAACGAGGGGTTCAAGTTGAGGTGTACCTGAATTCGAAGTTTTCGGCGGAGGCCATTGCCAGATTGGACACGCCTTGGCTGAACCGTCTTCGAGCTGCCGGGGCCACGGTCGCCCTGTTCCCGCCGGATCGACGCTGGCATGGAAAGCTCTTGATCGTCGACGAACGGTACATTTTGGAGGGCAGTTCCAACTGGAGCGTAGAGGCCATCAGGACCAACGGAGAGTCGAACACGGTAATGGATTCACATTCTCTTGCTCGGCAGAAGCTGGAGCACCTTCAGGCCTGGGGTACTACTGCATCGGCACCGTTGCCTGATCCTGTCGTTGAACCCGATTGGCCGGACACTGTAGCGTTCCCTAGTGTGTGGCTGGCGCGAGGCGGTGTGTTGCCTCTCCTCGTGACGCGGCATGACGATCGAGGGGCTGACGCATGGCTCCTTCTTATCCGTCGGGCTGCTGTAGAAGCCGAGCCGGAATTCTCCGTTGATTTCAGGATCTTGAGCAAGGAACTGGCGCTGCCAGCGGCCTGGTCCAACGTTCGGCAGCGGCAAGAGATTTTACAGGTGCTCAATCGCCTTGAAGCCCGAACTGGGACATTGGAATTCCGGCTGATTGGCTACGGACAGGATGCGTGGGTGCGCTTGGCCTTTCCCGAAGGTCCGCGCGTGACTTTGCCGATGACGTTGCTGACGCCGGATCGGCTGGCCCGTCAGTCGGGGGGAGCTACGTACCTAGCTCTCCTGGACGTTGCTTTGCGCGAAGAGGGTAAGGTAGGGATTCAGGATATGACGCTTCCCGCTCTCAAAGAACGGACGGGATTGTCGATCAGTTTGCTCAGCCGTGCCCGGCGGGAACTTGTCGAAATGGGAACATTTTCGGGAGCGCCGGATCCAAATGAGTGAATGTGGCACGTTTGGAAACGGTACCGGTCATTTGGCACTCACGACAGTTGTTGCCCTCGCTACGTTGGAATTGAGGTATACTTAATATTCGCCATGGAAGTACCGCTTGCTGTCTTAGCAGACGCCGCTAACGTTTCCCGAGAAGGGAAGCTGAATATTTTTGGTATTTTTAATCGCTTGTGGGCAGTTAAGTTTCCTGCTAGACACCCGCAGGCGCAGTTGGTTATTGTGTTTGAGGCGGGTGCGGCTGAAGCCGAACAGAAAAAGAGCGTTACAGTTTCACTCATAGATTCAGATGGCAACAAGATCCTTGGCATTGAGGGTGGATTCACACTTCCGAAAGCGAAGCCTGGGCAGCCGATACGAATCAACCATATTTTATCTTTGCCGGGTATTTCGTTTCCTAAGCCCGGTGATTATGTTTTTACGATTATGGTTAATGGTGAAACTAAGTCGCGTGTTCCTTTTGGTGTAGCGCAAGCCAGGCCGGAGATATCACAATGACGACAGAAACGGGCACAGTAGCAACCGTTATTCCAGAAAGAGGCCAATTCGTCTTTGACGATGAAAGCTATGACGCTTCCGTTGTCAAACACTCTGTCTGGAGAGTGACATTCCCTATCGAAATAGACGACCTGACCGACCTCGAAAAGGAAGCCATCGAAAGGAAACTCGATGCTGAGGATCAAGAAAAAGGAGTTTCCTTTGGTTCTGTAAAGGAGGCAATTGATTTCCTCCACTCTCGCATCAAGCGCCCTAGTGCATGAATGTTAGGTATGCGCCTCGGTACCTTAGGGCATTCGACAATCTCTCCGCAGATAGGCAACAAGCAGTAGTTGATGCTGTTCGGATTTTCACCGACTGCGTTGCTCAAAAAAGACAACCTCCTGCCAGCCTCGGATTAAAGCCCTTTCGCGGGTCAAGATCAAGGTTTTGGGAATTTCGCTCTACGCTCGCCGACCGTGTTTTGTTCACTTGGGAGAGTGGTGGTATTGCTTTGCATCTGGTTGGTTCTCACGATGAGTTAAGGCTGTTCGCCAGAGAAAATTAGACGTTTGCCTATCCCAAAGCACCCTCTTTGATATGGATCTTGAACCCTGGTGCCTCTCGTCCAGGAGAGCCAGGGTTTGAATCTTGGTATGCGCGACGTAGTACGGCTTAAAAGTTGTCATTCCCGCCCTCGATGAAGGCACTCGAGGGTAAACCCTCGATGAAGGCACTCGAGGGTAAACCCTCGATCGGGGTCGAGGGCAGGCTCCAGCGGGAATCCCGTCCGTTCGCCCTGAGCTTGTCGAAGGACGAACGTCATCCTCGCCCTCGATGTCATCCCCGACTCGATCGGGGATCCCCCCTTTCGGGGGGACAGTCGAGGACAAGTTTCGCGGGAATGACGTGAGGGAGCGCGGGAATGACTGGTAGGCAGGCGGGAATGACGTTGGGTGGCTCCGGATCGGCCAGCCCGCGTGGCCACCGACTTGCTGACCTGGAGGGCTTTCGCGATCTCCTGGTAGGGCATACCCAGGAGGTGGAGCTCGGTGACCTTGGGGGCGATTCTCTGGTATAAAGGAATGGTCTGGACCGGTCGGATGAGGATGTGAGCGATGATCTCCCCGGCGGTTCGAATGGGTAACGACCGTGTCCGTGCTAAGCTGACGACCTTCTGGAGAGATGCCGGAGTGGCCGAACGGGATCGCCTCGAAAGCGATTAGGCCCGAAAGGGTCTCGGGGGTTCGAATCCTCCTCTCTCCGTTTGACTTTGGAGGAGGATTCGAAGTGAGGCCGAGCC
>CAYJTC010000045.1:4712-12369 GCA_964372955.1 uncultured Planctomycetia bacterium
GAGCACCTTGGCGAGCGGAGCGAGCCGGGCGAGGCGCCGAATCCTCCTCTCTCCGTTTGACTTTGGAGGAGGATTCGAAGTGAGGCCGAGCCCCCGAATCCAGGGCGATGCGACGGACAGGAGCATCGCGTTCCACCGAGGCCGGGTGGCCGACCGAGCACCTTGGCGAGCGGAGCGAGCCGGGCGAGGCGCCGAATCCTCCTCTCTCCGCACAGTGGAATGATCCATGAAAATAATATCCGAACCATTAACGATGAATGCGCTTAAGCAAATGGCCGAAGAGAGGTTTGGCGATTTGGTGAAAGCGGTGGTAGACGTTGACCGGGAGCTCTTGGCGGTGGACGCCGAACTCCATGCTGATTTGGAAGCGTTGCTCCTGGAGAACGGATCGAAACAGAAAGATCTTTGGGGGATCAACCTCTATCCGGAATTGCAGGGAGAGGACTACATCGAATTCGATTCCATGATCAATATGCGCCCCTCTCAAGGCAACCGGAGCCGCGGCGTTGAAGAGGGCCAGATGCGCAGGAAAATAGCTCAGATTGTTGCCCAGAAGATTCGGCCGTGAGCCTGCAGCACAAGGAGCTGGCGGCAGGCCGATGGAATCAGCTCTCCTTTCTTGAGCAAATGGCCAATATTGGGAGCGAAGTGGAACGGGCTTTAAACTGGAGGGCGAAGCAAAATTTCGATTATAGCCAGAAAGCGTTTGAGCGGGCCCTGGAGCTTGTCGATTTAACCTTGGATGGCGTGACAGGCAGGGCTCGTTTGAAAGAGCTTGCCCGCGCGCGAGAGGCGATGGTGGATTTTTTCGCGGGCTCCAATCAGTCGGCCTCCACCGAAACTTCCTGGAGAAGATATTTCTCACCCTTTACCTACGCGGCTCGCCGCCATTATTAAGGGAGAGGTGTCTGAGCGGTTGAAAGAACGCGACTGGAAATCGCGTAGCCGCCGAAAGGTGGCTCCAGGGTTCGAATCCCTGCCTCTCCGTTGTTACCCCTAATGGAACCTTACGCTAGAAGCCGATCTTTGAGTTGCAGGAGACAAAGCTTGAGCAGTAGGAGGCCATGTTTAAATCGAGGCAAGCTGGAACATCCATAAGATCTCATCTCATAGTAGACAGGGACTTGAATGATTTTGAGGTTGAATTTGTAGGCTGCAAAGAACAAATCGAAGTCACCAAACGGGTCCAAACGTCCTACCCGGTTTTTGTTCTCAAACTTAAGGTAATCCGAATGAAAAAGAACTTTCACGCCGCAGAGGGCATCCTGGATCGGTTGGCGGAATAGCCAGCTAAAGATAGAACTGAAGAAACGATTCCCCAGCCGATTTAAGAACTTCATCGCGCCCTTTTGCATCGGATAGGCAAATCTGGAACCGACAACCAACCGCCCCTTTCCAGATGCGATGGCATCGTAAAACCTTGTCAAATTTTTCGGGGAAATCGTCAAGTCTCCGTCTAAAATCATGAGGATTTCTCCCGTAGCCATCTCAAAGCCTTCTCTTACCGCGTCGGCCTTACCATGGCCTTTCTGTCTGGCAAAAACAATCCGATGGGTCTGTTTGTATTCTTCCGCGGTCTCTTTGATCTTTTCCCATGTATCGTCTGTAGAATTGCCTTCGATAAAGATAATCTCGGTGGATCGGCCCAAAGAGGGCATCCTGGAGACGGCGCTTTCAATATTTCCACTTTCGTTTTTTACGGGGATGACAACGGATACAGAAAGGCCCTGCTCGTCAGCGGGCTTGTTTTTTGCCATAAATGATGACCGATCCAGCGATCTCTTTGAGGAGCGGGATTTTTTCAAAAAAGCCGCCGATGTTTTGGACCATCTTAATGAAGGGTTGAGGAGTGATCGGATGCAAGAAATCAAAGGGGGAAATCCGAACCTGTTTAAAACCGATCCCCCTCATCCGGGCGGCCAACCCCCATCTCACAATAGCCGTTTCATCCGGTGAGTCTCCCAGAAGCCGCTTGATCCAAGGCACATTTTTCTGAATGGCGATTTGCGGGTTTAACAGATTGGGCTCTGCAAGGACCAGTGCGCCTCCCTCCTTAAGGACTCTAAAAATCTCCCTAAGGGCCTGCTCCATCTCTAAGTGGTGGAGGATGGAGTTCCCATACACCCCATCAAATTGGCCATTGGGGAAACTGAGTCCCATTGCATTTTCTATCTGAAAAGTAATCTCGGGAAGTTTCTGCTGGGCAATGGCTAATAAGTCCGGGGAGAGGTCTGTCGCAACAATCTTTGCCCGAGTGCGTTGAAAAATTTTTTCTGTAAAGAGGCCTGTCCCGCAACCGATTTCTAAAAGTAGGTCTGCAGAAGTGAATTGTCCCAGCTGGGCCACATCATGGGCGCGTCTTTCCAAGCGAAGCTTTCCTGCAGGGGTCGACCAACCCCAAATTGCTTCGGCACACGAACAAATCTTCCTGCCGTGTTCAATCTCGTTTTCAATTCTGCCCATGAGCGGGTAAGGGGGTCGGTGAAAAAGGCCGGCGACTATTTTCGGACGGCGATTCCCGCCGGAGAGGCGGGGTATATTTCAGCCGCGCTGTGGGATTGCGTATACCATTGAATGGTTTTCTTAAGGCCTTCCTTCAAGCCGGTTTTGGCCCTGAATCCAAACGCTTCTTGGGCTTTTGAGATATCCACGCATCGACGGAGATGGCCATTAGGTTTTGAGGTATCCCAAACCAAGTCGGCCTCATAATCCATCAATTCACAAATCAATTCAGCGAGATCTCTAATCTGAATCTCATATCCCGATCCCAAATTGACGGGATCACTCTGGTTATATTTCTCCGCCGCAAGAAGGATGCCTTCCGATGCATCTTCCGCAAATAGGAATTCCCTGGTTGCCTTTCCTGTCCCCCAAACGGCGACCTCTTTCCTTCCGGCGAGTTTGGCTTCCCAGCATTTCCGAATCAAAGCGGCTACGACATGAGAGGTTTCCAAATCGAAATTATCCCGGGGGCCATAAAGATTGACGGGCAATAAAACGATGGCATTGAAGCCATGCTGTTGACGATAAACCTGGGACTGCACCTGCAGCATTCTTTTCGCCAGACCGTAGGGCGCTGTAGGTCCTTCCGGGTAACCATTCCAGACGTCCTTTTCTTTAAAAGGGACAGAGATTCCTTTGGGATAGGAGCAGGTTGTTCCGATGGCTACGAATTTCTCTATACGGTTTCTGCGCGCATATTCCATCAGCGTCGTTCCCATGACTAGATTGTCATAGTAAAATTTACCCGGATCGAGAACACTGGCGCCGATGCCCCCCACGGTGCCAGCTAAGTGAATCACCATATCGCACGGAAAATCTCGATACAACCGTTGAACCGCCTCTTCGGTAGCCAGGTTGTAATCTTTGCTTCTGGGAATAAAGAGTCCTCGACAGCCGTTCTCCCTAAGCCTTTCCACCACGTATCGGCCTAAGAAGCCGCTTCCGCCGGTCACGATTACTTTTTTAAATTTCCAGAAGTCAATGGCCATTAGCGGGATGGAGTATTCGACGATATCCAAATTGAATTCGAAGGTTGGACAAAAACCAGGCATGCCGTAATCTCTGGGCATGTTCGCGAATCACCTGTTCCGGGAGGTGCCCTTCCATCTCTTCGGCTTCAGCTCCCGGCCGGCGGCTGAAGTCGAAGGTAAAGATATGATCGAAGAGATCTTCCTCGATGATGGCCTGGCTGGCTTGAAGATCTTCCCCTGTCTCCGTGGGGAACCCCCCGATAAACTGGGTCGCCAAGACAAGATCAGGGAAGGTGCGTCGAATGTCTCTCAAGGTGCCCATGACATCTTCAATCCTGTAGGCGCGCTTCATCAAGCGCAGAATCCGGTTGGATCCGCTTTGAAGGGTCGTTTGGAGGTACTTGATTTTCCCCTGAGCGATGATCTGTTTCATACCAGGCCCATGAGCGCCCCACCAGCGCGGGTCAAAACAATTCATATAGAGAGAATAGCTCCCTGGGATCTCATGGATCTTCCTGAGGAGTTCAACGATGTTTGTCCCGATATCGATCCCGTAGGCCCCGGAATCATCGCTGGAAAGGGTGATGTGCCGGACGCCGGACTGAATTTTGTCGCGGAGTTTTTCAATGATCAGTCCCATGGGTAAGCTTCGGGTGCGGCCTTTTGCCTTCGGAATCACACAGAAGGTGCATTCGCCAATGCAGCCCTGACTGATGTTAATGGTATAGTTCCTCGCATTGCATTGCTGGCTGGTTCGAAAGAGCCTTCGCGTCAATGGCAGACGGTCCAGGGGGTCCATCGGGAAGAGATTATTGAAGCGGTGAAGCTCGAGCAAGGTTCGAGCGAGGAGACGAACGAAAGGAACATGGGGATGGAGGACGGAGCCCCGGGCATCTTCTGCCCCCATAAAACGGCCAGGGTTCTCATAAGGGGTTAGAAACTTCTCTTCTTCGCGATCGATGCCCAAGATCCGCGCCAGCATGAACTGATTGGAAGGAGTAAAGAAGTCTCCCCGCCACTGCTCTTGAAACTTTTTAGGATTGATCGCGGGCAGGCACCCGCATACGATGACCTTGGCGTCTTCTCGGGCGTGGCCCTGCTCTTTCTCAATCAGTTTGAATGAGGCATCTTCCTGCATCTGGCTGGAGGCGCAGGTATCAATCAGAAGGACATTCGCCTTGCCGATGTCTCTGGTCTGTTGATAGCCGTGCGAAAGGATGAAATCCACGTATCTTTGGAACAGGACCATGGCGTTGGCGCACCCCAGTGATCCTGAGGTGTACAAATACTTTTTGGCGCTTCCCCTTTGATCCATAGCTCCCTCCGCAGATATTTTTAGACAGCCGAGATGCTATTTTCCAGCGCCGGTTTCTCTGCCCGAGATGGATCCATAGAGGGTAAGTGGTGGAATTATAGCATGCATTCCTGGGTTCAAACCGCGTAAAATGGGTGGCCGATGGGAAAGCTATCCATTCAACAGGCGGAATATGCAGGGGCGCTCTCCTTGATTGCGGTTGTCCCCTGGATGCTGCCCCATCTCTCTCTTTCTTCCCGCCCGCCGGGATGGCTCGGAAGACTCCAGCCGATGGAGGTCCTCTTTCCTGTCGTGGCAATTCTGTGGATCATTCAGACACTGAGGGAACCCGGGCGGCTTCGGAGAGTTCCCCTTAAATTCCCGTTGTTTCTTTACCTCCTGGCCAGCGTGTGGTCAGGGATCAACGCCGGGAACCTTCCTCTCTGGCTTCTGGACGTGGCCATCCTCTCGTATCTTTCCATGGTGTATCTGATCATCGCCTCTGTCATTGATTCTCAAAGAAAGCTTCTTCGAGCTTGGCGTGTCTGGATGATTTCTGCGGCGCTCATTGCCCTGGTGGGATTGCTCGGTTACGGTTTTGCCGCAGCGACCGGTAAAGAAAATTTCCTTGTCGATACAGGCGATCTCCCTTTCCTTGGCAAAACAATCCGTTTGAAATCGTTTCTCCAGCCCACCGCCAGTCTCCTGAGCGCCTTTTTGACACTGTCTTTGCCGGTGGGGTTTGTCCTTTTCGCCGAGTTCTCTCGACGTCGCCTTAAGCGCATCCTTTTCGGTGTGGTTCTGGCGGCCATGATCATCGCCGACCTGGTAACCTTTACGCGCGGATTTGTCGCTTCCCTCGTTGCGATGGGAGTTGTCTTGCTGCGCTATCGGAGAAAAAGCGCCACCTGGGCTCTTTCTGCCTACGCGCTTCTCTCGATTGCGATCTTAGGCCTCGTGGGAGTTTTTATCGCCTCTTCCATCCGGATCGATTCATTTCCATTCCGCCATTCTCCCGATGCCTCTGAGCCGGCTGGGCCTCCAGCGCAATTCTCCCCTTACTATCCTGCCGATTCTATCGGCATTTATCTCTGGCTTAGGCGGGCAGCTTTATGGATGTTCAAAGAGCATCCTTTTCTGGGCGTTGGGGCTGGAAATTATGGTCTCTCTATAGAACAATACATACAGGAGGGGGTCTTGCCTGCGGGGTTTGCGGCCGTTGAAACTGCGCACGGTGAGCTATTCGACCGTCTTGCTGAAACCGGTCTTTTGGGACTGGTTACATGGGGTGTCTTCATGCTGGCGTTAGGGCACATGCTGGTTCGGGGATATGTCCAATCCAGTTTCCCCGCCAGTTCGCTTCCCTATGCCTTGATGGCCGGTTTCCTGGGAATCGCCGCTGCTTCCATCCATCTGGATGTGAGCCATTTCCGGTTCTTATGGATTGCCCTCGGGTTGGGAGCTGCTTCCTGCAAGCTGGCTAGGGCATGATGGTCGAAACAGTCGAAAAGTTTCTTGAGAGGAGGTTGGGACCTCGAGTATCGGGCCGGGGCTTGGGCGCTCTCCGCGGCGGAGGGGACCAGGCAGGCGCGGCCCCAGGATCTTTCCCGCGCCTCGGTGTACGAGCTCCAATGATCCGTTCCCTGGCCTGCCTGATGCTGGCTGCGGCGTTGGTTTCCGGGTGCGCGGCGGTGCCGTTGGTTTCTCGGGTCATCCCGCATTTCTCCAGCCGGTCCGAGCCGGCCCTGCGGCATGGCTACCGGGAAACGGTAGGGGTGATCCACATCCACAGCACCCACTCCGATGACGGGACGCTTCCGGTCGAGGCGATTGCCCGAATTGCCAACCGGCAGGAGCTGGATTTCCTGATCTTCACCGACCACGATACCCTCCAGGCCCGCCGGGAAGGCCAGGCCGGCTGGCGCGGAGAGACCCTGGCGCTGATCGACGAGGAGATCTCCACCGACGGAGGCCATTACCTGGCTCTGAACATCCCCCGGGAGGTCCCTCGCCTGCAGGATGCCCGCTGGACGATCGAGGAGGTTTCCGCGCTGGGGGGCCTGGGCTTCATCGCTCACCCGTTCTGGAAACGGAAGCCCTGGAAATACCCCGAGGCGCAGGGTATCACCGGGATTGAGATCTACAGCGGGGTCCAGGACATCTCGGAGGAAAATCTTCTTTGGCTGGGGCTCTGGACGGTCCTGTTTGGATCGGAGTTCTCGCTGACCCGGTGGCTGGACCGGCCGACCGAGGCGCTGGCCCTGTGGGACCGACTGCTCAGCCGCGGAGAACGGGTGACCGGGATCGGCTCCCCCGATGCCCACGGCCTGCGCCGGTTCGGCCTGCGGCTGGGGCCCTACGAGGCGATGTTCAAGCTGGTCCGGAACCACCTGCTGGTTCAGGAGATCTCTTCCGAATCGGTTTACGAGGCGCTGCGGCTGGGGCGCCTGTTCGTGGCGCACGATCTGGTAGCCGACGCCAGGGGGTTCTCCTTCCTGGCGGTCCACGGGAAAACGGCGCGCGGCACGATGGGGGATTTCTTGAAATGGAAGCCGGAGCTGCAGCTCTACGCCTATCTGCCCAGCCCCGGGGAGATGGTCCTATTCCGCAACGGCAAGGAGATAGCCCGGGGCAGGGGCCAGCAGGGCTGGTTCCCGCTGTCGGGGCCCGGGATTTACCGGCTGGAGGCCACACGCGGCAAACGGCCCTGGATCTACAGCAATCCGATCTACGTGATAGAATAAAATTTCTTGCGCTCGTAGCTCAGCTGGATAGAGCACCAGGTTGCGGACCTGGGTGTCGGGGGTTCGAATCCCTCCGAGCGCGCTATTTTCCAGGAGGGATGCCGGAGATGGCCGATCGGAATCGCCTGCTAAGCGATTAGCCTGCC
>CAYJTC010000046.1:0-12348 GCA_964372955.1 uncultured Planctomycetia bacterium
GGAAGGCGTCGTTGCCGATCAGGTACGAGCGGACCTGGCCGGTGATCGCCACCATCGGCACCGAATCCATAAAGGCAGTGGCGATGCCGGTCACCAGGTTGGTGGCCCCCGGCCCGGAGGTGGCCAGGCAGACCCCGACCTTGCCGGTGGCCCGGGCGAACCCGTCGGCCATGTGGGCCGCCCCTTGCTCGTGGCGGACCAGGATATGCTTGATCGGTGCGTCGTACAGGGCGTCATAAATCGGCAGGTTCGCCCCGCCGGGGTAGCCGAAAATCAGATCCGCCCCTTCTCTTTTAAGGCACTCCACTAAGATCTGCGCCCCTTTCATCTTCGCCATTGCAATGAACTCCTCTAAACCAGCACCGCTCCCTCGCTGGCAGAGCCAACGAGTTTCGCATATCGGGCCATCACCCCGGTCTTGTACCGGGGAGCCGGCGCCGTCCAACGCTGCAGGCGGGCCTTCATCTGGGCCTCGGGAAGCTCCAGGTCCAGCCGCCGTTTTTCCACGTCAAAGAGGATCGTGTCCCCATCCTGCACCGCGGCGATCGGGCCGCCGACCGCCGCCTCCGGGGCCACATGCCCGGCCATGAAGCCATGGGTCGCTCCGGAAAACCGCCCGTCGGTCAGCAGGGCCACCGATTCCCCAAGGCCCTCTCCGACGATCGCGGCGGTGACCGCCAGCATCTCCCGCATCCCGGGCCCTCCCTTGGGCCCTTCATATCGGATCACCACCACCTCGCCGGCCTTGATCCGCTTGGCCTTCACCGCCTCAAAGGCGGCCTCTTCCGAATCGAAAACCCGGGCCGGCCCCCGGTGGGTCAGCCGCTTCTCACCGGCCACTTTAAGAACGCAGCCCTCCGGCGCCAAGTTGCCCCGGAGAATCACCAGGCCTCCGCTGGACTTGATCGGGTTCTCCAGCGGATGAATCACTTTCTGCGCCGGCTCCTCTTTCGCGAGGGCCGCTTCTTGGGCGATCGTCCGGCCAGAGACGGTCATCGCCTGCCCATTGAGCAGGCCCTTCTTCAGCAGCTCCCGGGCCAGAAGCCGGACCCCGCCGGCCCGGTGCATGTCCGGCGCGGTGAACCGGCCCCAGGGTTTCATGTCGGCTAAAACCGGGGTCTCGCGGCTGACCCGGTCGAATTCATCGATTAAAAGAGGAACCCCCGCCTCTTTCGCCAGAGCCAGCAGGTGAAGCACCCCGTTGGTGGATCCGCCCGTCGCCACCACCCCGGCGATCGCATTCTCAAAGGCCGCCTTCGTCAGGATCTGCCGGGCGGTCATCCCTTCCCGGAGCAGTTCCATCACCCTCTTGCCCGCCTCAAAGGCGGCCCGGTCCTTCTCCGGGTCCATCGCCGGGATGCTGTTGGCTCCCATCGGCGAGATCCCCATAAGCTCGGTGGCGGTGGCCATCGTGTTGGCGGTAAACTGCCCGCCGCAGGCCCCCGCTCCCGGGCAGGCCTGCTTCTCCAGCTCCAGCAGTTCCGCTTCGGTCATCCTGCCGGCGGCGCAGGCCCCCACCGACTCGAACACGTCCTGGATCGTCACGTCATGTCCCTGGAATTTGCCGGGGGCGATCGATCCCCCGTAGAGCATCAGCCCCGGCAGATCCAGCCGGGCCAGCGCCATCACGGTGCCCGGGATCGTCTTGTCGCAGCCGGAGAGGGCCACCACCGCGTCGAACAGGTGGCCCCGAACCACCAGCTCAATGGAGTCAGCCACCACCTCGCGGCTGACCAGCGAGCATTTCATCCCCTCGGTCCCCATCGAGATGCCGTCCGACACCGAGATGGTGTTAAACTCGATCGGCACCCCGCCTGCGGCCCGAATGCCGGCTTTCACCTGCTCCGAGAGACGCCGAAGATGGATGTTGCAGGGCATCACCTCGATCCAGGTGTTGGCCACCCCGATCAACGGCTTCTCCAGATCGGCGTCGGTCAACCCCACCGCCCGAAGCATCGCCCGGGCCGGGGCCCGGTCCAACCCCTTCTTTATTGCGTCACTACGCAACTTCATGGTGGAGTTCTCTGGATGGAGCTTTCAGCCATTCCTCCAGCTCTGTCCGCCGGAACCGGATCGCCCGCCCGATCCGCACCGCGGGAAGCTCGCCGGCCTTCGCCTTCCGGTAGACCGTCTGCGGATTCACCCGCAGGTACCGCGCCACTTCCGAAACAGTCAGCATATCGTTCAGCATCGATTCTCCGTAAAAAACGAGGTGCCAGCCACCATCAGGGTGACTGGCACCGCAAGAGGCTTCCTCTATATGGTATGGACGCCGCCCTTGTCTGTCAACTGGTTTTATACTGGTTTATACTGGCTTTCCCCTGCTTCGTTTGCTGGCTGATCAACCGAACACAGCTTTCCACCTTCAGCGGAACAAAACGGGCTAACCGATCGAAATCTCGGTCCGCATGGAGCAGAATGAGCCGATGGCGCATCGCCTTATAGGCAATGAGAAAATCTACCGTCTTAGCTTTGACTCCCCCGGACCGCAGCCGTTGAGCCCATTGGGCTCCTTTGAGCCAGTCCGCCTCCGTCACTGGAAATTGGTGCAGACTGGAGAGATGCTGATGTAAGCGACTGAACTCCTCCCCCGTCCGCACCCCATGAAGAAGCTCAAAAAGAATCGGGGAGGTGACCGCGGCTTGATTTCCCTGAACCAGTTCAGTGATCCGTTTCCGGACTCTCGGCACGACTCTCGGCTCAAAGTTGAACAGCCAGGCCGAGGTATCGATCAGGACGATAGACACGTTTTACCGGCGGGTTTCAGCCAGTTCTTCTGGTGAGAGCCGTAAGCGCAGATGATCGAATTCCTGCACAAACGTATCCCGTTGGATCTCCGCCAAGAGGGTGCGCAATCCGCTTTCCAACACCTGCCGTTTGGTCCTCGCCCGCGAAATCCTCATTGCCCGACTGAGCAATTGTCCGTCAATGTATGTGGTAATCTTCATCCTGCCCTCCCCCCTGTTATGTATGGCACCCAATGCCATACATAAGATAGCATGAATGATCCTTGAAGTCAATTCCTGCGCAGCGGTTTTTACGCGGCGGTGAGGGTGAAATCTATCTGCTTCTTGAACTGGCTGGAGAGTTTCCAGATCCCCAGAATCTCGATGGTTTCCAAGAACCAGCCGACGGTTAGACGGTTGATCTCGGTGATGATCGCTTCAGGATGCAGGCCCGGCACAAGTTTCCGCGCTTTCTCCGTCGCTCGCTGATAACTCTCCGGATCTCCCGGGACATACCGAGAGATGCGGCTTTCCAACAACAGGCGGCTGGTCTCATCCGGCAGTTCATCCAGCGCGGCGGCCAGCTCTTGGGCGGTAGCCACACCGGCCGCTTGAACCCGGAGCCCCTTCTCCTTCTCCAGCAGGACCGCCAATTGAAGCAACCGCAGAACCTTCGGCTCTCCCTGGCTGGTATCCACGATGAACCGGAGCGGCTGCTCCTGCTGGCCCGCCAGCGGCAGGTCCACCCGCGCCCGTTCAAGAATCTCTCCCAGACTAACCTTTTCCTCCAACCCGGCGGTTTGCCGGCGCCGGCCAGAAGCCCCCTTTCGCCGCTGGGCGGAGGCCCGTGGTGCGGCTTCCTCTAGCCGCAGCCGCTGGGCGGAGGCTCTGACCGACGCGATAATCTCTCGAATCTCTTGATACTTGTCGATGGGCATCCTCTTCAACCCGAAGATCGGGCTGTTGAAATTGATCAGACGCTTGCGATCTCCAGATCCCAGGAATTGCCCTGCCGGGTCCGTGTCCGCGAGCAAAGCGGCCGCTTCTTTGCGAAGCTTCTGAACCGCCTCTACCCCGACTCCGATTTGGGCATTGGCGACGTAGGCAAGCAGGGATTCCCGAAATTTTGAGTGCCGTTCGATGGTCTCAAGCAATAGGGTGACCAGTGCTTGCTCTCCGGCCGTTAGGCCGATCTCAGGACGGACCTGTTTTCTAACCCTCCGCTTGATCAAATCCATCAGGTAAAAGCGTCCCTTGTTCGGATTGCTTTTCCAGGCCTTGATGATTTGCGCGTCGATCTGCTGCTGGTCCACCGGGAGTCCCTCCGGGAAAAGTGCCGCCTGGTTATGGATCACCACCAGCTCCGACTCCTCCTCCAGCCCGGCGGTGTTGTAGAAAACGGTTCCTCCATTCTCCTGCAGCCACTGAGCAAACTTCTCCAGATCCCGCTTTATTCTCTCCATTTTTCGGACCACCCGGTCCAGGTTTTCGAGCTTTCTGCCAGCGGAAACCACCTGGAGCAACAACCGACTGGATGGCAACCTCTTAATTGCCAAAAGGGCATCCTCTTGCCGAAGCCGTTGTGAAAGCTCGCCTAAGGTCCGGTCCCCTTCCCGAACGGATAACCGTCCGTGCTTTGGCCCAAGATCCCTGAGACTCAGCCAGGTTTTCCGGCCAATCGGTTGTTGCCCATGGTCTGGTGCCAGCTCCATGAGCCGCCCGACGAAATTGAGCTGGAGTCTCTGGCACTCCCTGTACAACTCATCAAACCGCTTCTGCTGTCTAGAAGGACCCCGGTATTTGCCATCCGGCTGGTTTCTCCATCGGCGGTTGAGCGTTTTATATTTCGGCATCCCCTGAATTACCTCTTCCAATTCCCGAATCGCCTGACGAACCGCCGCAGGATAACGACTCTCCGAAAAGTCCATCCCGTACCATATTCTTCGCCCTGAGGATTTTGCCACTCGCCCAGAAATGCTGAGGCGGGCTCCATCGAATACCTTCTCCTCGACCGGATCCCAGCATCGGTTGGCGAATTCCGCCAACTGTCGTACGGTCACTCGCTCCAACTTAGGACGATTCTGCACCTCACACCAGACCATCAGCTGAGAGAGCAAGGAAAGGGGTATGATTTCAGAGGAGCTTGGGTCTTTGGCTAATCTTCTGGCGGAGTCGATGATCTCACGAATCGCTCTCTGCTTGGACCATGGAGGCTTCCGATGTCGGAGGGCGAAAGGATCATAAAAACGATGGAGGATCCTGCGTTCCCGACCTGTTAGCACTCTGCTTGCCGGATCCTTCCCAGAGAGAACCTGACCCACCTGCCGGTAAAGCTCCGTTATCTCTGCCCCTGTCGGCCGCTTCTCCTCCAGCCCGGCGGTAAGGGGGGATTCCAGGCCGGATCGCTGTTGGGCTGTCTCAGGCTGGGATTGGCGCAGGGCGAAGACAGACGAAGGAGGCAGGCCCAAGCAAACGATTAGGAAAAGGCCGAAGATTCGGCGGATAAAAAAAGAAGGTCGCATCTTCATCTGCTCTCGATGGCTACCTTAAGCTTACCCCCTGCGCGCCTTATTTTCCAGAGAAATTATATAAGTTTATTCTCTTTAACTATCATCGTCCCGGTAGCGCCGGCAGATGCCAGGAGACAGACCCGCCAAGATCTCGTACGGGATCGTCCGGGCGCAGGTGGCCAGCTCTTCGACGGTCACCTGCTCCCGGCCCTGCCGGCCGATCAAGACCGCCTCGTCCCCCACCTGCGCCCCTGGAATCTCGGTCACGTCGGCCATCAGATCCTCCATCGTGATCCTTCCTACCACCTGCGCCCTGCGGCCGCGGACCAGAAGCTGGGCCCTATTGGAGAGGGCCCGCACATAGCCGTGGGCGTAGCCGACCGGGATCGTGGCCAGCTTTGTGGGCCGCGGGGCCCGCCAGGTTCCTCCGTAGCTGACCGTCTGACCGGCCGGAATTGTCTTGAGAAATCGGACACGGCTTTTTAAGCTCAGCGCCGGCGCCAGGGAAAGCGGCAGATGCTCTTCCCTCTTGATGGGCGAGGCCCCGTAGAGGAGCAGACCGGTCCGGATCAGATCCTGACGGGCCTGCTGAAATTTCAGAAAGGCGACACTGTTGGCCGCGTGCTTTAAGCCCACCGGAAGTTTGGCCCTGGAAAACCGCTCAATCACCTTGACGAACCGATTCAGCTGTTCCTGCGCGGCATCCGCGTTCTGGCCGGCGGTGGCCAGATGGGTCAGGATTCCCCCCATCTTCAAGCCCGGCAACTGGGCCAGGCGCCGGGCCAGACCCAGCGCCTCCTCGTGCCAGACCCCGTAACGGGCCATCCCGGTATCCACCTTCAGATGGACCTCGACGGCGGTCTCTTGGACTGTTGCGGCCCGGCTTAAAGCCTCAGCCACCTCCCCATCCCCGACCGCTAAGGTCAGCCGGTGCCGCACCGCCACCGGCGCATCCTCCGGAAGGATGGAACCCAGCACGAGGATCTTGCGCTCCAGGCCGGCCCGGCGCAGAGCAACCGCTTCCACTACACTGGCCACCCCCAGCCCATCCGCGCCGGCCTGCGCTAACGTTTCCGACACCGGGATCAGGCCGTGGCCGTAGGCGTTGGCCTTGACCACGGCCAAGACCCGGACCCGAGGACCTAAGAAACGGCGGACCTCCCGCAGGTTGCGCCGAATGGCCGCTAGGTCCACCTCGATCCAAACCGGCGGGGAAAGGCGGTCGTGGGTCGTGGGTCGTGGGTCGTGGATTAAAGACCTGCTTTTTTCGATAGTTTGGCTTTTACTCATCCCTCAAGACTCACGACTGCCTCAGTCACCATCCTGTGATGTCGCTCTCCTTGGAATAGAGATATTGTGGCACAAGCCGGTGGGGGTCGTCCAGAACACCGGCAGGCCAATGGAGAGCAGCGATCCGGCAGAGATTTTCAGCCGAAGGAATCCAGTTTCCCGGCGGAACCAGCGGGAATGAGGATAGGAGCCCCTGGTATTTTGGGATCCCGTCCCCGATCAGAACGGCTTTCGGCGGCAACTTGTAAACCGCCTCTTCCGGGAGGAGCAGCTCATCTTTGCTGAGCCGCTGAAGTTTGCCGGAGCCGTCCAGAGAGAAAGCGGCGGTGTACACCTTCCCCTTGCGCGCGTCCACGAACAGGCCGATGGGAGAACCGGCCCAGACCCCGTTGCGCGCCAAGACCTCCAGACTGGAAATCGGCAGGACCGGCTTCTTCAAGGCCCAGGCCAAGGTCTTGGCGGTGGCCGCCCCCACCCGTAAGCCGGTGAAGGAACCGGGCCCGATGGAGACGGCGAAACCATCGAGCCGCCTCAATTCCGTTTTGGCGCCCCGCAGAACATCCTGGATTAAATCGGTCAGCCGATCGCTGCGAGAGGCCGGATCCTCCAACTTCAAGGAGCTCAAGATCCGATCCCCCTCGCAGACGGCGACGGAGAAAACCTTTGAGGAGGTCTCCAGCCCCAGCAGTAAAGGGGTCAGACCCCTTTGGGGTCTGACCCCTTCAGGGTTTAGCGCCATTTTCGGGACTCGTACCGCTTTCCATGCGGCACCAGGGTTAGCCGGCGGCTGCTTTTGTTGAGGACCTCAAATCGGATCTCCAGGAACTCCTCGGGCAGAACGCCGGGGACCCGGTCGGCCCATTCGATCACCGTCACGCCGGGACTGTCGTAATAATCCTCCAACCCTACCGTCTCCGCCTCCGGTAGTCTCTCCAGCCGGAAAAGATCGGCGTGGTACAGCGGGATCCGTCCCCGGTACTCCCGCACCAGAACAAAGGAAGGGCTGGCCACCGCCCCCGGAGGAACCCCCAGTCCTTGGGCAAGCCCCTGCACGAAGGTGGTCTTCCCCGCCCCGATCTCCCCGACCAACCCAAGGACATCTTGAGGCTCAAGCCGCTCTGCTAATTTTTCTCCCCAACGCTGGGTCTGGGCCAGGGAATGGGAAATCCATTCCATGAGATTAGAAATGCTGGAAGCCGGCCAAGGAAGCCGGCGGTTTCATCCCACGGGGAACGATCAAACGGATTCCTTTGGTTTCCCGGCGGGAAACGATTCTTCCGATCCGGGTTAGCCCGCAGGCAAGGTTCTGCCGGGCCCCACTTAAGAGCCGGTCGGCTTGGCCTGGCGCCACCGCCATCAGCAGCTCGAAATCTTCTCCGTCCGTGAGGGCCTGAGCCAGAGAGCAGCCGCGGTGTTTGGGAATAAGCGCTCCTTCCACAACCGCCCCCACGCCGCTGGATTGGCACAAGCGCTCCAGATCCGGTCCCAACCCATCGGAAAGATCGATCATCGCCCGGATCTTCGCCCGCGCCCCGATCGCCCGGGCCTCCCTCAACCGAGGGGTGAAGGTCAGATGCCGGCCGGAGCGGACCGCTCCCCCGAGCCGGCCGGTGACCAGCAGATGATCCCCCGGCCTGGCTCCGGATCTTAGAACCAGGCGATCTTTCTCCACCTCTCCCAGGATCGCCACATCGATGACGATCCGGGCCGAGCAGTTGGTGTCCCCCCCCACCAGGTTGACGCCGAACCGGCCGGAGCAGCGGCGCAGGCCCCGGTACAGGCCATCGACGAAGGCTGCCGGCGTGTTTCGGGGAAGTCCCAGAGAGATCACCGCGTGTCGGGACAGGCCTCCCATCGCGGCCACGTCGCTGACATTGACCGCCAGCGCCTTCCAACCGATAGAGGCCGGATCCGCCGTCTTGAGGAAGTGAACCCCCTCCACCAGCATGTCGGAAGCGAACAGAAGGCGGTTCCCGGGCGGGGCCAGCACCGCGCAGTCATCCCCGATGCCCTGCAATACCCGCCGGTCGGTCCGGATCGAGCGGGCCACCCGTCGGATTAACCCGATCTCTCCCAGCTCGGAAACCGTTCGTCTCTTCTGCATCGCGTCAGGAAACAGCGGCCAGTGACTTGACCAGGGAGGCCATGTAGAACATCCCTCCGTTGTGAATCACATGGACCGTAATCGGCACCGCCAACATTCCGGTCCGCTCGTAAAGCCATCCGAACAGAAGCCCCAGCCCCAGGATCGGCAGGAAGGCGGTCAGATTGCCGTGAAGAAGGGCGAACAGGACGGCGCTTAAAAACAGGCCCGCGCCGATCCCGATCCGGACCCGCAGCCATCCATACAGGATCCCCCGGAAAAACAGCTCCTCGGCTACCGGGCCGACCACGGTGGCTAGGAACAGCATCCCTCCGATCACCAGCCCGCGGGATTCGGTCAAGTACATGGTGAAGATCGGCTGAGGGGTCGGCTCCACCTGAAAGACCCGGGCCGCCCAAAAAACCACCAGGATCAGGGCCAGGAAAACCGGCAGGCTGACCAGGTAGCCGAAGAGGCCCTGCCGCATGCCGGCCCAGAGCCGGCTCCAGGGAAAGGAATCGGCCATCTTCATCCGGCGGGCCAGAAGAAAGGACACGGCCAGAATGACTAGGCCGTCGACCAAAAGGGTGTTGGCCAGCGAGAATAAGATGGAGTCGGGCTGGGCCAGGTGGAGTCTACGGAACAGAAACCATTCCGCCAGCATCGCCGCCTGCGCGGCGGAGGCGACTCCCAGAATCAGCCGCAGGATTTCGCGCCCGGTCCAGGCCAACGGCAGAGGAGTCCCCAGACGCGTGAGATGCCGGCCGGTGAAAAACCGGAAGATCAGGAGGAGCCAGGCCCAGACCGATCCAACGGAAACCGCCAGCAACCCGAAGCTGGCGATCCGCAGGCGCTGCTGAAGAGCCGGATCCCGCTTCAACCGCTCCTCCAAACTCATCCGATCAGCCGGCATGCCGCTGCGCAGCCGCTCTTTGAGCCGGAACTCCTGCGCTGTCTTCTTAGAAGACCCTTGCCTTGAATCCTCCCGCAGGCCCACGATTCCTAATCCGGCGAAGGTAACCAGGAAAGCAGCCAACAATCCGATATCCATCGGAGCTGGACGAAAACGCATCAATTATCCCAGATCGTTATAACCACGAACCTGGTAGTCGACTTTCAGCTCCTCTACGGCGACCCGGCGACAGGCCTCCACGTCGATGCCGGGCATCGCCACCGCAGTGGCCGTCACCTTTAAGCCGGCCTCCCGGCATTCCCGGATAAAGGTCTTGATCGAGTCGTAGGTGGGAAGCCCGAAGGCGGGGCGGCAGATTTCCAGGTATTGCTCCGCCGTGGGGGTGTTCAGACTGACCGACACCTCATCCACCACCCCTTTAAGCTCCCCGGCTACGGGACGGCGGTGGATCAGGTTGGCGTGCCCGTTGGTGTTGAGCCGGACCTTTTTGGCTCCCTTTTCTTTTAAGCGGCGGGCCACCTCCAGCAGAACGCTCAGGCGGATGATCGGCTCCCCGTACCCGCAGAAGACGATCTCTTCATAGCGGGTCGGGTCCCCTGCCGCCTGGATCAGCTCCTCGGCGGTCGGGTCACGGGAGATTCGCAGGTGATGGCCCTTGACGATCGGAGCGGTCCCTTTTCCTTCCCAGAAATCGGAAGTGGAGAGGGAGCAGAAAACGCACCGGTCGGTGCAGGCATTGGTCAGGTTCAGATAAAGCGAGCGGCGGATCGGATAGGCGATCTGGCCCGGCGACGGAGCCGGTCCGATGCCAAACAGCTGATAAGCGTTGGTCGAAGTGACCCGGGCCACATCCTCCTCGGTCAAGCCCGAGATCTGCGTCCAGGTCCGGACCAGCTCCCTCAGGTAGGCCGGCTCGTTGCGCTTGCCCCGGTAGGCCTGGGGAGACAGGAACGGGGCGTCGGTCTCCAGCATGACCCGGTCGAAGGGAACCTCCTGGGCCACCGCCCGCAGCGTCTCCGCCTTCGGAAAGGTCAGATTCCCGGCGAAAGAGAAGTAAAGACCCAGGTCGGCTGCCTGCCGGGCCACCTCGGCGTCTCCCGCGAAGCAGTGCAGGAGCCCGCGCATCGGGGCCTTCAGACATTCCCGAAGGATATCCAACAGATCCGGATACGCCTCCCTGCAATGCAGGATGACCGGAAGGTTCAGCTCGTGGGCGAGCCGGAGCAGTTTTCGCAGGGTCTCTTTCTGGATCTCCGGGGGGCAGAGATTCCGGTAATAATCCAGTCCGATCTCCCCAATCGCCACCACCTTCGGCTGGATCGCCAGCGCGGCCAACTTCTCCAGCGCCGAGGGGGTCAGCTCCGCAGCGTGGTGGGGATGGACTCCTACTGCCGCGTAAACCTGCGGATGCCGCTGAGCCAACTCCACCGTCGTCCGATTGGAGGCCCAATCGGTGGCCGGATCCAGCAGGACCTCCACCCCGGCCGCTTGGGCCCGGGCGATGACCGTTTCCCGGTCGGCGTCAAACTCGGCCCGGTGCAAGTGACAATGGGTGTCAACCAGCATTTCGAACCCGCTCCACGATAGGGGGAATCCGTCCCAGACATTCCTGGATCTCCGCCTCGGTTGTCCCCCATCCGAGTGAAAATCGGATCGAACCCTGCACCTGTTCTGGCGCCAGCCCCATCTCCAGAAGGACGTGGGAGGGTTCCGTCGAACCGGAAGAGCAGGCCGATCCGGAGGAAACGCAGATGCCGGCTAGATCCAGCGCCATGAGAAGGGAATCGGCCCGGCATCCTGAAAAACTGACGTTGAGGGTTCCCGGCAGCCGATCGGTCGAATGGCCGTGCACCTGCGCGCCTGGAATAGCCCGCAGGCCCTCCTCCAGCCGGTCCCTCAGCTGCTGGATCCGCTGAGTCGTGCCCTCCTCCCGCTCCTTCAACGAGGCCTGCGCCGCCGCTCCCATCCCCACGATCCCGGGCACCCCCTCCGTCCCGCCCCGGAGCTGATGCTCCTGAGGACCTCCCCGCAGAAGAGGCCTGAAGGGAACTCCTCGGCGGACATACAGCGCCCCGGTCCCTTTGAGCCCCCCCAGCTTGTGGGCGGAAAAAGAGGCCAGATCCACCTCGTCTTGCCGGACGTCCAACGGAATCTTCCCGAACGACTGGACCGCGTCGGTGTGGAATAAAACCCCGTTTTCCTTGGCGATCCGTCCGATCTGGCGGACCGGCTGGACGGTTCCCACCTCGTTGTTGGCCTGCATCACGGAGATCAGAACGGTCGTCGGGCGGATCTTTCGCTTCAGATCTTCCAGATCCACCCTCCCGCAACGATCCACGCGGATGAACTCCACCTCCACCCCCTCTTCAACGAGGGCATCGGCCGTGTGAAGCACTGCGTGATGCTCCACCGCTGAAACCAGCAGATGATTGCCCCGCCGGCGGGGGAACCGCAGGAGCCCGGTCAACGCCAGGTTGTCCGCCTCGGTTCCGCCGGAGGTGAAAATCAGCATCCCTCCCGGATCCCCGAGGGCGCGCAGGAGCTCCGAGCGGACTTTCTCCACCGCGTCCCGGGCCTGACGCCCTTTCGCGTGAACGGAGGAAGGATTTCCGAATTCCTCCTCGAGGAAGGGGGCCACGGCTTGTCGGACTTGAGGGCGGGGAGGGCTGGTAGCGTTGTAGTCCAGATAGACCACCCACCACCTCCGCTACTGCCTTCGGCAGCGACGAGCTGCCGAACAGACCTTCACCGCAGCCAGCTCGTCGAGGCGACGAGCTGCCATTTTTTTGACGATCGGAACGTCGCCTAGCGGAGGTGATGGGGCCA
>CAYJTC010000047.1:0-12345 GCA_964372955.1 uncultured Planctomycetia bacterium
TTCCTGTTCCTGCTCTTGGGCGAGCTGGAGTTCCTGCTGCTTGCGGAGCTTCTCTTCTTTAGCTTGCTGAGCGGCCCGTTGTTGGCGGTCCCGCGACTCCTGAACGATGAGCTGTTGGCGCGCGGCCGGCGCTTCACCCTCTTTCTCTGGCGAGGTGGCGCATCCTCCCGCCAGAGCAAGCGAGCAAGTCAAAACTCCGCCGAGAAATCTAAATTTCCGTTTCAAAAAGCCCCCTCGATTCCCAAGGTGGCGACCTTGTTCGTGTAATCCTGGGTTGTCGACCGCTTGTGAACGTAGTCGAACGTGATGTGGACCTGTTCTCGCACCTGCCATTCCAGCCCCAGAGAGGCGCCCCAGAGCTTGTTCACCTGCGAGGTTCCGGTGCCGCCGCTGGTGACGTTTTTTCTGGAAGACTTCTGTTTCTCGTAAAGGCCGCCGAAGCTCACTTTGATCAGGGGGGTCAACTCATGCTGGACCTTGAAACTCGGCATCCGGATGCGGAAATCCGTGCGCCCGGATGAGAAAGAGGTGACGCGGCTGTCCTTGAGGTCCAACCGGAGCAGGATCCTGGGCCCCAGTTCGTGGGACCACCCGATCGCATAATCGAGGTCGGTGGTGACCTCCTTCCCTTTTCCCTTGGGCCGCGTCAGCTCCACCAGCCCGTCGAACCGTTCAGTCCGGCTCAGCTCATAGCGGGCTCCCAGCCGGCCTCCGTACGAGGTGGAGCTCTTCAGTTTGTCCCCGGGCACGTCGCGGTCCTCGAACAGCGCTCCCCCGAACACCGTCCAGGTCCGGGTCAGGCTGTGGTCGAGATCCAGCGAGGTTTTGAACAGCTTCCGGTCGGTGGAGGCGTCGCTGATCGCCTGGTCATCGAACAGGGAATAGCTCATCCTGCCGACCAGCCCATTGTCTTCGGTCAGCGCGTAGCGGAGCCGCTGTTCGAAAGTGTGCTCCACCGTCCGCTGGAAGTCCTTGCTGCGCCTTAAAATGTCCACGCCGGGCGCCCCGAAGACCAGCCGGTTCGAGATATCCAGGGTGTGGGTGAAATGGAACTGCAGCCGGCTGCCGGGATCGTAGTCAATGTAGGTCACCACATCGTGGTCAATGGCGTTTCGGTCGCTGCGCATGTAGCGAAAGGCATTGACCTCCCACTGGCTGCCGTAGAGCAGGCCGCCCCGGGGGTCGTTGAAGAAGAGGACCCCCTCCAGGGTGTTGATGTAATCCTCCACCCGGCGGTTGTCTTCCAAGAACACGTTGTCGTTAAAGGTGCCGTCCCAACCGTACCCGACCTGGGTGCGCTCGGAAAAGAACTGGAAAAAAGACTCCGGCTTTTCGCTCGTCAGGGGAGCGGTACCGGCCGACGCCTCGGAAGGAAGCTCACCCGTCGCGATCAAGGTGGATTGCTCCTTGAAAGGATCGGCTTGATCCGCCCAGGAGGCCGCGCCTTGGAGGACCAGCCAGAGCATGATCAGCCCTCCGCAAAAGACCCTTAGGGAAGAGTTCGCCACCAGGCTCCGCTGCGATGACGATTCCTTTGGCGGGGGCTGTAGAATCGCTCGATGGCCTGATCCAGCAGGGCCTGGTCCTCCTCGTCGATCCGCTCGAACCGGATCCCGATCTCATAGCCCCCCTTACGGCCCGGCAGGCAGCGGATGACTTCTCCCACCGCCTGGATCGACCGGTCCAGCGGCGGCACGTGGACCTCCAGCTTGATGCGGCTGCCCACCGGGAGCATTTCCCGGATGCTGAGCGCCACCCCGCCGGCGCTGACATCGGTCGCGTGGGTCACCTGGTGGCCGGCCCCCTCGATCTCCGGCTCATACCGGATCGGCCAAGCCGCCGGCAGCCGGACGAACCGCCGGGTGTTGTCGTACTTGTATCCTTTGGATCTGCGGCCGAACACGTTTTACCAGAGCCCTCCGCGCACAACCTCCTGCAGCGCAGGAAGATTCAGCGACGTCTGGATCAGATCCCGGTGCCAATCGAACTGCGCCAGGCGTTTGACCAGGCCTATGATATCATCCCGCGTACCCAATTCCACGAGAGCGTCGATCTGGCTGTCGCTTAAGCGGGCGAAGATCTGCCGAAGTGACAGGCCCATCTTCAGCTCCTGGCCAATCGCTTGGGTCCAGGCCTGCTCGTATCCCTGCAGGACCGCCGCCCCGAAATCGTCCCGGCGGGCCGCCTCCGACAGCGTTTCGGCCGCCATTGCCGCGCAGAGCATGCCGTAATAGATGCCCCCCTGGGTGGTGGTTTTGACCTGCCCGGCCGCTTCCCCGACAACCAGCACCCGGTCGGCGTAGCTGCGCTCGATCAGCTCGGTCGGAACGGGGCTCAAGAGCATCTTGGGGTTCAGGGTCCGGATCCTCGGCGCGATCGAGGGGTGCTCCAGCAGCCGCCGGAAATAGATGGGGGCTTCTTTGGTGGCCACCAGCCCAACGCGGGCGATCCCCGGCTGGAGAGGGACCACCCAGGCGAACGCCTCGGGAGCCACCGAGCGCCCCAGGTAGATTTCGATGTCCTTCAGGGTTTCCATCTCCACCTCCGCCTGCGCGCCGTAGACGATCTCGCGCGGGCCTTGGAGGCCCGCCTGCACGGCCAAGTTGGACCCGAACCCGGTGGCGATCACCACCGCGCGCGCCCGGACCGGTTCAGGGTCGTCCTCCCTCTGCCGCAGCTCCACGGCATCGGAATCCACCCGGAGGAGCCGGGCATGGTACCCGGTCCGCAGCGAGGCCCCGGCCTCCTGGGCCCATCCGGCCAGCATCTGGTCGAACTGAAGACGGCTGACGATGTGCGCCAGCGGCTGCCCGGGGTCATAACGGAAGGATCGTCCGGAGGGGGCGTAGAAGGTGATCTCCCGCAAACTGCTCAGGATCGGCTCCGTCGGAAGGTTGAGGCGCCGGAACGCCTCCGCGCCGATAATGCCGGTGCAGTTGACGAACAACCCGGGCGCCTCGTGCTCCTCCAGCAGGAGCGTGGAGAGCCCTGCCCGCGCCGTCAGCGTCGCGCACATCGTCCCAGCCGGCCCCGCCCCGATTACTACGACGTCGTGCATCACCCCGGCGGCCAGCTCATCGAGCGGCCTCCCAACAGGTGAAGGTGAAGGTGGTAAACCGACTGCCCCGCCGCCGGGTTGCAGTTGATGACCAGCCGGTATCCGGGCTCGGCGACGCCCATCTCCGCCGCCAGCTTGTTGGCGGTGAGCACGAGCTGCCCGATGATCTCCGCGTTCTCCTTGTCCAATTCCGAGACGCGGGCGATGTGCCGCTTCGGGATGATCTGCAGGTGGACCGGCGCCATCGGGTGGATGTCGTGAAAGGCCAGCAGGTGCGCGTTTTCGAAAGCGATCTTCGCGGGGACCTGCTTGGCCGCGATCTTGCAGAAGATGCAGTCCACCATTTATCCTCCAGGGGTGCCAGGTCTTAGGCCGGGCACCCAGTGTTCCGCGAGCCGGATCCGCTTGGAGATCGGCGGGTGGTCGTAGAGCAGCCATTCCGCCCAAAGCGGCGGGTTCTCCTCGGCCAGGTTCTGTTCGGCCAGCCGGCGCATCGCGGCGATGAAAGCGGCCGGGTTGCGCGTTTGGTCCAGCGCAAACTGGTCCGCCTGGCGCTCAAGCCGGCAGGAGATCCCCTGCGTGATCGGCATCAGCAGCAACCCGGCTAAGAACAGCCAGAACCCGAGGACCACAAGCGCCGGCAGATCCGCCAGGCCGGCGATTCCCAACCCCGCCATCCCTCCGCGCGCCAGGCGGTCCACCATGAAGCAGGAGAGCCCCGCGGCCGCGGCGCTCAAGGCGAGGCCGATCCCGATGTGGCGCCGGCAATGGTGCCCCAGCTCGTGCGCCAGCACCGTTTCAATCTCTTCCACCGGATAACGGGAGAGCAAGGTGTCGCTCAGCAGCACGCGCCGCGAACCGCCCAGCCCGCAGAGCATGGCGTTTGCCTTGCGGGTGGTCCGGCTCAGGTTCAGCGAGAAGATGCCGCTCACCTTTGTCCCGCATTTGTCCAACAGCGATTCCATCTTCTGCCGCGCCGGCCCTTGTTCGAGGGGGGTCTGCTTGTAGAACAGGGGGAGCAGCAGCATCGGGAAGACCCACGTCAGCAGGGCGCCCCAAAGGGTCCAGGCCGCGGCCGCCCAGAGCCACCAATGGGCCGGCGCCGCGCGGAGCAGGAGCTCCAAGCCCTCGGCGATCCCAAGCCCCATCAGGCCGCTTAAGCCCAATCCCTTGGCGTAGTCCTTGAGCCAGCTCGTGAAGCTCTGCGTCGAAAGGCCGAACCAGTGCTCCAGCCGGAAACCGCGGACCCAATCCAGTGGGAACCCGGCGAGCACCGCCGCCGCCCACAGGACGCCCACATAGAGGGCCACCTGCAGCGGCCAGGGCCCGGCGTGGGCCTGCACCCAGCGCCCCCAACCCACCGCGAGCCCGCTGAAGATCAAGAGGCAGAAGAGGCCCAAGGTCAGGCCCAAATCGGCCAGCCAAAGCTGGCGCTTCAAAGCGGCGTAGAGGGTCGGATCGGCCGGTGCCCTAGGATTCGCGGGCCCCGCCGGGCGCTCCGGATCCAGCGGGTAACCCGGAATCTTCAGCAAGGCCGCCAGCTCCTGCTGCAGCGCGGAGCTCAAGTTTTGGAAATGGACCCCAACGAAGAAGCGCCGCTGCGTCTCCTCCATGCCCGGCTCCGCGGCCACCTCTTTCGTCCAGACTACCACGGCGGTCACACGCAGCGGGATCTCGCGGCCGGGGATCGGAACTTCCAGATTGAGCTGCGATCCCAAGGGCATCTTTTCCAGTAAGGTCAGCCCGGCGCCGGTCTGGCTGACGTCCCGAGTCTGCGCGCTTGAGGAGATCTCCGATCGGCGATAGCGTACCGACCAGTTGACCCGGTACCGGGGGTGGCGCCTCCGCTCCGGCCCGAACCAGAGCCGGCGCAGCCGTCCCATCGGGACCTTCCCCTGCGCGGCCAGGCGCTCCTCCCGCACGATCAGCATCAGCAGGAAGACGGCCAGCGCCGCGGCCCACAGAGCGATGTTCCTAATCATGGAGCAGCTCCAGCTCCTTCTTCGCCTGGGCAATCCGGTCCGAGGTCAGCGGGTGGGTCCGCTGCCAGACCGTCGCGCGGGCCATTTCGTCCTCCGGGTATTCATGGAGCATCTTCTCAAAGAAGGTGATCATCGCCTCCGGGTTATAGCCGGCCCGGAAGGCGTATTTCAGCCCCAGCCGGTCCGCCTCCAGCTCGTCCTGCCGGCTGAACCCGTTGCTGATCAGGCCGTAGATTGATTCCGCCACACGGACCGCGTCGGGATCTCCCGCCGCGGCGCCGGCCACTCCCACCAGCAGCGAGAACCCCAAGTCGGCCTGCAGATGCTTAATCGTGTGCCGGGCCGCGGCGTGCCCCATCTCATGGCCCAGGACGGCCGCCAGCTCATCGTCGTCCGCTTTCTGGATCAGCCCGGCATGCACGTAGATCGTGCCGCCCGGCAGCGTGAAGGCGTTCAAGCTCTTCTCCTGGATGACGCCGAACTGATACCGGACGTCCTGCCGGTCGCTGACTTGCGCGATCCGCCCACCGATCGTCTGTGCCCGGGAAAAATCAGCATCCGGCACCCTTCCCATCTTCAGCGAGACCAGACCCATCTGCATCCGGGCCACGTTCCCGAGCGCCGTTTCGACCGGGGTGCCCAGCAGCGTTTCCTGGCGCCCCGTGGCCGGGTTGTACAGCGTGACGCAGGCGGAGAGAGACAGAAGGCAGAAAGCAGTAAGCAGTAGGCGGCTGCCTACTCTCACTTCAGCTTCTCCTCCAGCCATTGGCACAGGTCTTCGATCACGTGGCCTCTCTCCGGCTCGTTGAACAGCTCGTGGTACATCCCATCATAGCGGTACAGCGACAGCGGCGCCCCGTTCGCCCGGCGGGAAAATTCCAGGGCGGTTCCCGGGTCGCAGACCTCGTCCGTCCCCGATTGGAGGATCAGGCAGGGGAGCTTAAGGCGGCTCGCAAGTTCCAGCGAGTTCGCGAGCGCGTCCCGCAGCGCCAGAGCGCACCGGGCCGTCAGGATCCTGTGGATCAGCGGGTCTTTCCGGTATTGCTCCACCACTTGGGGGTCCCGGCAGAGGTCGGTGGGATTGACGCCGTTTTGAAAAGTGGCGAGCGGGGCGATCTTGGAGGTCGCGGTGACCAGGGCCACTTTCCAGGCGGGGGTTTCATGGGCCAGCTTGAATGACGGCGAAGAGACGGCAACCGCCCGGATCTCTTTGGGATGGTCCGCCGCGTAGGTGAGGGCGATCAAGCCGCCGAGACTGTGCCCGATCAGCAGCAGCGGCGCGTCGGGCAGCACCTCCGCGGCCCGTGATTTCAACAGATGCAGGTCCTCCACGAATTCCCTCAGCGAACGGCAATCTCCCCGGACCCCCTCGGAGCGCCCATGCCCGCGGTGGTCCATGCTCCATGTCGAGAAACCCTTGTCCGCCAAGCGGGCCGCCACGTGCCTATACCGGCCGCTGTGCTCGGCCAGCCCGTGCACCAGCAGGCAGACCGCGCGCGGCCGCGGGACGTCCCACCGGCGATAAAACAGCTTGAGCCCGTCGCGGGCCTCAAAAAACCCCTCCGTTTCCGACACGTGAACAGACTCCAGCATAGTCTAGGATTATATCACTACTTAGCGGTAGAGGTCTTCGATCTGGTCGGCGTAGCGCTCGGTGACGACGCGGCGCTTCACCTTCAGCGTGGGGGTCAGCTCGCCGGTGCCCAGCGCGAAAGGTTCCGGCAGCAGGGCGATCTTCTTGATCTGCTCGAAGGGGGCCAGCCCCCTGTTCACCCGCTCCACCCGCTCCCAGAGAAGGGCCGCCGCTTCCGGCCCTCGGGCGTTGGGGACTTTCTCCGGGTTGGGGACGATCAGGGCGGTCAGGAATTTCCGCTTGTCGCCGATCACCACGCAATCCAGGATCAGCGGGTCGGCCTTCAGGGCGGCCTCCAGGTTTTGGGGCGCCACCATCTTCCCGCCGGAGGTTTTGATCAGATCCTTCTTCCGGTCCGTGATGGTGAGGAACCCCTCCGCGTCCAGCGTCCCCACGTCCCCCGTGTGGAACCAGCCGTCATGGTCGATCGCCTCGGCGGTGGCCGCGGGGTTCTGGTAGTAGCCGCGCATCACGTGGGGCCCGCGCGTGAGGACCTCTCCCTCTTCGCCGATGCGGACCTCCGCGCCGGGGACCGCCAGTCCCACGGTCCCGAACCGGAACCGGTCCAGCCGGTTGCAGGTGATCACCGGGGAGGTTTCCGTGAGGCCGTACCCCTCCAGGATGAGGACCCCGGCCGAATAGAAAAACTCCGCGAGCGATTTGGACAGCGGAGCGCCGCCCGACACGCAGAAACGGATGCGGCCCCCCATCCGCTCCCGCAGCTTGGAGAAGACGAGCCGGTCGGCGATCGGGTTCCTGCTTCCGGCCCGCATCGCCCAATGAAAGATCGCGCGCCGGATCGGGGAGGCGGCGCGAACCGTTTCCAGGATCCGCTCGTGGATCTTCTCGTAGAAACGGGGGACTCCGGTGATCACCGTCGGGTGGACCTCCAGCATGTTCTTGGCGACTTGCTCCATGTTCTCGGCGTAGGCGATCGCGCCGCCGACCGAGAGGACGAAATAGTAGCCCGCCATCCGCTCGAAGACGTGCGACAGCGGCAGGAAGGAGAGCAGCAGGTCCTGCTCGCCCATCGGCAGGACCTCCTTCACGGCCCGGCAGTTGCTGAGGAAATTGTCGTGCGTCAGCACGACCCCCTTGGGGTTCCCGGTCGTGCCGGAGGTGTAGATGATCGAGGCCGGGTCTTCCGCTTTTCCCTGCTCGATCTGGCGGCTAAGCATACGGCGCTGTTCGGCGGCGGCGGTGCTGCCTAAGCCCAGCAGCTCCCCGAACCACCAGACCCGCGGGCCGGAAACCCGGTACGGGGCGTCGAACAGCACCACCTTCAATCCCGTCTCCTTCTGCAGCGAAAGGGCCTTGCCCATCAGTTCCGGGTTGGCCGCGAACAGCAGGCGGGCGCCGGAATCGCGCAGGATATGCTCCACCTCTTCCGTGGTCAGCGTGGCATAGACCGGCACGGTGATGGCCCCCACGCTTAAAGTAGCCAGATCGGCGACGGCCCATTCCGGCCGGTTCTCCGACAGGATCGCCACGCGGTCCCCCGGCTGGATCCCGAGATCCATCAAGCCCAGCGCCGCCTCTTCGACCTGTTTTAGGAGCTCGTTCCAGGAGAGGCTTCGGTAAAGGCCTTCTCGCTTGGCCTTCAAAACGGCCCGGTCGCCGTACCGGCCGGCCTGGGCCTGAAGCATTCGGGGAAGGGTCGCTGGCTCAGGCATCTTTACCCTTTTCTGGAAAGGTGACTTCGTGAAAATCGTATAAGCCCCGTTGGTTGTTCAGGTAAGACCGGTCTTCCAACAAGGGAGCGCGGGTTCCCAGGTATTGGTTGAAAACGATCCGGAAGCTGTTCACCGGCGTGATCCCTTCGTGAAGAGCGGCATAGTTTCGGTCCGGGAAATAATAGGCGTTCAGGATGGCCAGCCGTTCTTCCGCGTATCGGTCCGGCTCCATCCGCGAATAGAAGGCGGGGCCATGGTCGGCCTGCAGCAGGATGACCGGCGGTTTCCTGGAGTCACGGAGGATCCGGTCGATCGCCGATTGGATCCGGCCGGTGACAAACGCGAGCTGGGCCGCATAGTTCTCCCGGTACTCTTCATAGGCCATGTCTTTTCGGGGCTCGAATGAGAACCGCCGGTTCGTGGCGGGCAGCCGCGTCCCGTCGGCCCGGAACAGGTACGGGGGATGGGGGCAGACGATATGGGCAAACACGAAGCGGGGCGAAGACAACCGGGTTGTCGCCGGGAGCCGGTCCAGGGTGAACAGGATCCTTTCCGCGTGGGACCTCCTTTGGAGATCGAAGAGGTCAAGGAGCCGCGGAAGAGCCTGAATGGGGGTCGAGTTGATCAGCTCGTTTTGGAACGGAGAAAAACCGATCGGAGGCGCCAGATAGGCGTCGGCATCCCGCATCTCGGTCGGATAAAACCCTGACGAGAAGGCGACGATCGAATAACCCCTCTGCCTCAGGAAATTCATCACCGCCCCGTTGCGGATCCTTCTCTGGAGGGGGATCTCGTTCCTCGAATGGGGGCCGACCCGCTCCACCAGCCGGTCCAGATAGTCCATGTTCATCGAGGAGGCGAGCGAGGGAGAGGTAAGGGTGTAGTTGGGGCGGCTCCGGTGGGCGACGTAAAAACCCCGCTCGGTCAGCCATCGGATGAATGGGGAGTTGTCGTGCCCGTAATATTTCTGCAGCGTATCGGCCCGCCCGTAGCCGTCCAGGACGATGTAGTAGATGTCGGGGAGGTCCTCCGCCGGCAACTCGAGGATTTCTTCCCAGGAGCTCGGCGCTTCGGTCACCCTGCTGGAGATGAAAAAACTCCAGAATCCTGTGCCGCCCGCGATCACCAGGAGGATAACCGACATCGCGTTGAGATAGCGGGTGACGCCGCCCAGGTTTTTCAGCCGCAGGATGACCCACGCGCCGGCCAAGAAGAGGATGCCCCAATAGACGAGCAGGTCCTTTTGCCCGCTCACTTTCAGGGGCCCGAGCTGTGTTCCGAGCAGCAAGGTCAGGGCATGGCCGTAGAAAAAAAAGAGGGCCAAGGATAAAGAGGTCAGCAGGGCGGAGCGGCGCTTATCCCGCAGCACAAGGGTGAGCGCGAACCAGAACAGGCCGGCGGCCGAGAGGACCAGCCCGATCGGGGTCGGGAGACCAGAGAGCGAGACCGAGGCCGCGTTCTTGGAGAAGAGGAATAAAATCGGGAAGAGGGCGAACAAGAACGGGTGGAGAATCACGCGGCCCTCTCCATCAGGTAAAGGGTCCGCCGCGTCCCGCGGACCGGCTCCGAACGCCGGATCGAAAAGAGGGAGGCCGCCGCCTTCTCAAAGCCGGCCTGGGTGTAATCGGGGAAGCCACCCTCTCTCTCAAAAAGCATCGGCCGGAGCTGCGGGTCCTCTTTGGGGATGAATTCAATAATCAGCCAGCGTCCGGCCCGAGCCATCAGGCCCAGGACCTGATCCAGCGGAACGTGGTTGGCGATCGCCAAATGATGCAGGATCGCCAGCGCGAGGACAAGGTCGGCGGACCCCCGTTCCAGCCAGGGGTCCCGTTCCCTGTTGGCCCAGCCAACGGCGGGGCTGGGGTTGGTCAGGTCCATCACCAAGGGCAGGAGATTCCGCTCGCCGGCCCGGATCGATTCCAGGTAATTCCGCTCCACGCAGCCGGCGTCCATTTCCCACGCGACCGTGAAGATCCCCCGCCGGCTGGCCAGCCGGCTGAACAACCCGGTGTTGGCCCCGAGGTCCCAGGCGACCCGCGGGACCGGCCGGACGTCGTCCAGGAACTGCTCCACCACCTGTTTCTTGTGCTCAAATCCCTCCGCTCCGTAGGAATGCTGGTCCAGGTATCGTTCCCATTCACCGGGCTGGGCTTTCCAGCGGAGGCCGCGGAGGGTCCCTTCCAAATGGTCCAGCAGGCCCAGCATCCCTTTAAGATCCATCTTCCGTCCGGCCGGGCCGGGCGTTGTCTCCGCGAAACGGCGCTGCGCCGCCGCGTGCAGGCGCAGATGGAGGAACAAGCCGGGCCGCCACCGGGCAGCCCAAGGCAGGAGGGAATCGGCCAGGTCAAGAGGGATCCCATCCAGATGGAGCTGCAGCAGCCGGCCCAGGCGCCCATCCTTGCAGCTCATGAGCGCCAAGGGGGCCAGGAAATGCTGGCAGAATTGGCGATAGGCGATCCAGGGGGAGCCTTCCCGGTAGGGTTCGAAGGAGAGGGTGTCTATCAGCACCGGCCTGCCGTCCAGAAACTGCACGTTGTAGGCGCTGGCATCCTTGAGCGACATGCCGAATCCCAAGGCCTTGCGCTGGATCTTCAAAGTCAAGAGGGCCGCGTTTTGAAGCTGGCTGAAGCACCATTCGTAAGGATAGGAGATGAAAGGGATCGGCTGCGGGCGGATCACCCGATAGGCCTCTTTCGGTTGAGCCGGCGCTTCCGAGGTTTCCTCATGGGGCAGCAGCCAGCCCTCCTCGGTCAATGCCTGGTACAGCCCGGACCCAAGCAGCTTTTCATAGGCCGTCTGATAGGAAAGATTAATCTGCCGGTAGAGCCCGCTCCCCCTGCGGAAGAGGAATCCGCTCGGGTCCCGGAAGGAAGAGGCAAGAGGCGGCTCCCCGCTCATCGCTTGTGCGGTTTCTTCCGGTTCCTGAAGAAGAAGTTCTTCAGGCGGGCCCAGGTGCTTTTCATGGTGTACAGGCCGGCGAGAATACCGGCGATCAGCATCTGGAACAGGTAACTGCCACTGCCGGGGTCCAGGTAGGCCAGGAAGATCATCGGTCCTCGAACCTTGGCGGCCGTTTTTCCAGGAAGGCCGTGAGCCCCTCCTTCATGTCGTGCGTTTCACACAGCTCGCCGAACAGCTTGGCCTCCAGCTTCAAGCCCTCCTCCAGCGAGGCGGCCAGCCCCTCCCGCGTCACCCGAAGGATCCGCTCGATGGCCGGCCGGCTTTTCGAGGCGATCTTCTTGGCCAGCCCCTTGGCCTGCTTCAGGACCTCCTCCTCCGGGACCGCCTTGTTGACGAGCCCCATCGCCTCGGCCGCTTTGCCGTTGATCATGTCGCCGGTCAAGTTCAGCTCCAGCGCCCTGGATTTTCCGACGAGCCGGGCCAGCCGCTGGGTGCCGCCGAAGCCGGGCATGATGCCGAGGTTGATCTCCGGCTGGCCGATGCGGGAGCGCTCGTTGGCGATCCGGATCGTGCAGGCCATCACCATCTCGTTGCCGCCGCCCAGGCAGTGGCCGTTGATCGCGGCGATCGTCGGGATCGGCAGCTGCTCCAGCTTGTTGAACACCTTCTGCCCCAGCGTCGCCGCTTCCTGGCCCGCCGCCGCACCGGAGATCTCCGAGATCTCCTTGATATCGGCGCCGACCACGAAGAAGGTCCCAGCCCCCGTCAAGATCAGCGCCTTCACGTTGGGATCCTTCGCCACCCCGTCCAGGAAAATGCTGATCTCCGTCAGCACCGCCTTCGACAGCAGGTTGGCCGGCGGGTTGCTGATCGTCAGCGTGCAGACCTTCTCCTCAATTGTGACGCCGAGATATTGATACTCCGCCATCACTCCCTCCTTAAACTCATCCTGTCATCTCGAGGCACCGAAGGTGCCGAGAGATCTCGAGATTTCTCGGCCTGCGGCCTCGAAATGACATCGGTCAGTAATTAAAAAATCCTTTCTTGGTTTTGGTTCCCAGGAACCCGGCGTTGCGCATCGTGCGCAGCCGGTGCGAC
>CAYJTC010000048.1:0-11950 GCA_964372955.1 uncultured Planctomycetia bacterium
CGGTCAGGACGGACCCTTTAAGCTTCAGCCGCCGGGCTTTGGAGAAAAACTCCATCTCCTTCGGACTGGAGGCCGGCCATCCCCCCTCGATGTAGGGAATCCCCAGCTCATCCAGCCTCTGGACAACCTGGAGCTTGTCCTCCACCGACAGGGAGATCCCTTCGGTCTGCGCCCCGTCCCGGAGTGTGGTGTCGTATAGAACAACCTGCCCAGACATTCCCCTCCTAACGCCTGGCCTTCGCCAGTTTCACCCGCTGAGGCTTGACCCCCAGCTTGCCCAGCTCGAAGCCGTCATGCAGGGCCCGCACCGCCTTGACCGCCTGGTCCTTGCGGATGATGCAGGAGATCTTGATCTCCGAGGTGGAGATCATGTCGATGTTGATCGACTCCTTGGCCAGCACCTGAAACATCCGGGCCGCGATCCCGGAATGGGAGCGCATCCCCAACCCCACCACCGACACCTTGGCAATCCCGTCGTCATGGATCACCCGCCCGGCCTTGACCTCCTTGGCCACCCGGCGCACCACCCGGAGCACTCGGGACAGGTCCCCCCGGCCGACGGTGAAGGAGACGTCGGTCAGGCCGGTCCGGCTGACGTTCTGGACGATCATGTCCACGTTCACGTTGGCGTCCGAGATCCGGGTGAAGATCGTCGCCGCGATGCCGGGTCGGTCCGGCACGTCGCAGATCGTCACCTTCGCTTCGTCCTTTTGCAGGGAGACTCCGCTGACCACCACCTGTTCCATCGATTTGACCTCCTTCGAGATGATCGTTCCGGTCGCCCGGGCGAAACTGGACCGGATGTGCAGGGGCACCTCGTACTTCTTGGCCATCTCTATCGAGCGGGCCTGCATCACCTGCGCGCCCAGGCTGGCTAACTCCAGCATTTCCTCGTAGCTGATCGCCGGCAGCTTCCGGGCGTTGGGCACGATCCGCGGATCGGCCGTGTAAACCCCCTCGACATCCGTGTAGATCTCGCAGACCTTGGCCCCCAACGCGTTGGCCAGCGCCACGGCGGTCAGGTCGGATCCGCCGCGCCCCAGAGTGGTGATCTCCCCATCCGGGGTGATCCCCTGGAAGCCGGTCACGATCACCACCCGGCCCTTGGCCAGCGCCTCCCGGATCCGCTTGGCGCTGATCTCCTGGATCCGGGCCTGGGTGTGCGACCGGTCGGTGACGATCCCCACCTGCGCTCCGGTGAAAGACATGGCCTTGGCTCCCAGGGATTGGATCGCCATCGCCAGCAGGGCGGCCGACACCTGCTCGCCGGTGGACAACAGCATGTCCATTTCCCGCTCCGGCGGGTCCTTGGAAACCTGCTGGGCCAGCTCCAGCAGGCCATCGGTGGTGTCCCCCAACGCCGAGACCACCACGACCACCTGGTGGCGGGCTTTGGAAGCCTGGAAGACCCGCTGGGCCACCCGCTGGATCCGCTGAGGATCGGCGACGGAAGAGCCGCCGTATTTCTGGACGATCAGCGCCATTTCAGGAAGGGCTTAGAAGCTCTCCTCCGTCAGGAGCTTGGGCAGAATCTCATGGGCCGACTCCACCATCCAGCCGGTTCCCTTCGCCTGGGTCTCTCCGAACCCGGGGGTTCCGCTGGCCGGGATCCCCTTGCCGTAGATCAGAAAGGGAACTGGCTCTGGCGTGTGGGTTCGCTTCTCCACCGGGGTCAGATGGTCCGGGATCACCAGCAGCCGGAAATTCTTGAGCCGCTTGAAATGATTCAGCACCGTTCCTACGATCAGCCGGTCGAAGTTCTCGATGGCGGCAATCTTCTGCCGCAGGTCCCCGTTGTGGCCGGCCTCATCGGCCGCCTCAACGTGGATGAAGACGAAATCGCGATCCTTTAAACTTTTCAGGCCGTACTCCGCCTTGCCCAGGTAATTGGTGTCGTAATAGCCGGTTGCCCCCGGCACCTGGATCACCTCCAGCCCCGCCATCCGGCCGGCCCCCTTGACCAGGTCCACCGCCGAGATCACCGAGCCGGTCAGGTTCCAGCGTTCCTGAAAAGTGGGAATCTTCAGGCGGGTCCCCTGCCCCCAGAGCCAGATCAGGTTCCCCGGGTTTTCTTTCAGATCAATCCGGACCTTATTCACCTCGTGGCCCACCAGAACTTCCCGGGAGGCCTCCATCCGCTCCACCAGCAGATCCTTCGCCGGCCCTTTGGGCCAATGCTCCGAGATTTTCCAACCCATGATGTCGTGCGGCGGATGGCAGGTGGTCTTCACCAGGTCTTCTTTCAGGGCCGGGTCCCGGAAAACCGCCAGGTGCCGGTATTGGATCCCCGGGTAAAAGTTCAGGGTCTTGGAGCCCAGCCGCCGGTCGATCTCCCGCATCAGGGCGCCCGCCTCCTCCGAGCTGATGTGCCCGGCGGAGTAATCCAGCAGGGTATCCCCGTCGGCGGTCACCAGGTTACACCGGAAGCAGACGTCCCCCTCCCCCAGCTCCACCCCCATGTTGGCCGCCTCCAGCGGGCCCCGCCCGCAGTAATACTGGGCCGGGTCGTAACCCAAGATAGAGAGGTTCCCCACGTCGCTGGCCGGCACGAACCCGGGCGGAATCGTCCGGGCCAGTCCCACCTTTCCTTCCCGGGCGAGCTGGTCCATAAAAGGGGTTTTCGCCGCTTCCAGCGGCGTTTTCCCCCCCAGCTTCTCGATGGGATAGTCCCCCATCCCGTCGCAGACCAACACGACTGTTTTCATCGGAGGGTCTATTGTACCAAAAAGATTACCTTCCGGAGGCTTGGCGCTTGAGTTCCAGAACCACCTTCTGGTAGACGGTCTTTCGAGGGCCGATGGTGATTAGGGCAACCGCATGCGGTTCCACCCGATAAACCACCCGAATGTTTCCAATCCGATAACTGTGCAATCCGGAAAGCTCGTCCCGAAGCGATTTACCAACGGAAGGATCCGCCACAATCTCTACCAGGGCCTGCTTAATCCTTCCCTTCAGGATAGGCGGCAAATGCCGGATGAGTCCGCGCAACTCATCGGCAACAACGAGGGAGCGTTTCATCCCCTTAGGGGGATCCAAACAGCTTCTCTACCGAAGGGTACTTCCTCCCCGCACCCCGCTGAATCGCCTTTAAGCCTTGCCGAATTTCCCTCATCAAGGGGGGGTTGGCTTTAATCTCCTGCGTCTCCCTCCAGCTGGCAAACTCCTCCGCACTGACAAGGACTGCGGCCGGTTTTCCGTTGCGAGTGATCAAGATCTCGTCGTCCCGGCGAACCACGTTGTTCACCAACTCGCTGAGCCGAATCTTTGCCACCGACAAAGGCAAGGTCTGCGTCATGGGGTCGTCCCTCCTATTAGAACTGGTCTATATATAGATTAACCTATTTTCAGACCAAATTCAAGAGGGCGATGTTTTTTGATGAGGGTGGGTTTTACGCCTGGACGGCGAGGACCCGGTAGCGCCGGCCCCGGGACTCAAACTCCCAGACGGCTAGGATCTGCACGGTCGCGGCGTCCAGCCGGTTCAGGACCGCGATGGCGACGAGCTTGGGCAGGGAATGCTCGAACGGCTGGCCGTTGTAATGCCGGATCTTCGGGACGATCAGGGAATAGGGGGGTTCGGGCAGCAGGGCGTCTAAGACGGCCACCGCGGGAGGGCGGACCTGATCGGCGCTGGGTGGAATTTCCTGAAGGAGAACACGGACGAAATTCGGGGGAAGCTTCTTCAGCTCGGCGTTGACAAACTCTTCCAAGCCGCTCGCCAAGGTCGGGTGCCGGTGGATCCGAACCGTGAAATCCTCCGGCATCACGATGAAACCGGTTGCCCCCGAAACCTTCCGCGCCGCCTCGGCCTGCTCCGGATACCGCCCAATAAACTCCTCCGGCTTGAACCGCTCCACCTCCTCCAGCCCGGCGGCGATGGGTTTTCGACGGAGGGTAACCTTCAACGTCTGGGCTTTCGAATCATACTCGACTTTTCCCTGAACCGCTTCGGGGACCCGGATTTCATTCTTCAGACCCGGAAGGTTGACCTGAATCCGAACGAGAGTTTGGCCTGCGAGGGATTTTGAAAGCTCTGAAACAAATTCCATGAAAGCAACGATCCCATCCAAATCAGTGCGTGAGGATCCCTGCAAGGGTTTAGACGAGCCCTCCCGAATCTGAATTTTGACTCCTGGAGCCAGATCGCCCTTATAGGCGGTCGGTTGAAGCGCCACGGAGGTCTCGACCACACCTATCCCCTCCCCGGCCAAATGGCCCATCTGCGTGAAGATATCGAGCATCACAGAGTCTAGCGTCTTCCAGCCTTCCCCAAGCCCGGCGGGAGGGCCGCCGGCCAACTCGCTGAGAGCGCGCACGACCGCATCATCCTTCAGCGCCCTGTTGAGCATGGGTAGCACATATTCGGGGCGATCCGTCCCCCATCTGGCGATGGCCCTCCATTCATCGGTCTCTGGATAGTACCGCTCCACAGCGACGCGGAAAGGATTATTCTCTCCCTTCGCATAGAACACGCGAACCAGGAGTTCCCACTCTCTCGTTTTGTCTGAGCGAAAGATCTTAGAAGCCAGATAAGTCCCCGGGGGCGGCGACGGCAGAGGCGAGGCGACCAATCCAAACTTCCTCACCAATGCGTCAATCTCGTTGGCCATCGCCGCCACAGCTTTCTTATGCCCGTCCTCCTCCAACCCGGCGGCGTGCGGAATTTGATGGTATACTGGAGATGGATGAAACAGCTCTCTGCTGGGCAAAGAGGAACGTTGGTTCGCTTCTTGACGAATGCGGGGACCATCGCGTTGGGAGGATTGATCCTGGGGCCCTTTATTGGGCAACAACCGTTCCGCCCCAAAGTATTCGCTGTGGGGGTTGCTTTGTACGTGGCCGTATTGGGAATGGCTCTCTGGTTTAGTCAGAACGGGAAGGAGGGCGCGTGATGGAGGGTATTTGGTTCGGTTATCTGGCCATTGGGATACTTCTGCTTGTGGCTCTCGTGTTGGGCTATCTCGACCGGAAGGCTCGACGCCGAGAACGCCACGCCCACTAGCCGCCGCTAACCCTACTTCTGGCCCTCTCCCCCCCTCTGGCCTGGTCACCGTGCCAGCCTCACCGTCTCGGCTGGCTTCGCCAAGCACGGCCTTCTTATTCGTCGCGCGGCGACTCTCCAGCCCGGCGGCGGGGGCAAGAGAAGTTTTTGCAAGCTCGAGGAAGGGCCAGGAGTCCTTTTTAGCCCCTACGACGTCTTCTGCTCGCCGGATGAGAGGCGGAGTGGACGTGGTATTGACCCGATATTCCGCTACTCCATAGGGTGAATAAACCAACCTGGAAGAAGGCAGAAAAGGTCTCAAGGTTTGGGGAGCAGCGATGATTCCCGCTTGGTCTAACTCCTTAATGATTTCCCACAGATTGAAGAAGCGGGGGATTTTACTTCGTTCCCCCACCGCCACAAAGGAAGGCTCCTGATCTTCATCACCGTAGATTATCTCCACTTGATCAATGGCCCGCCGGCGCAGTGTCAAAAGGACCTTTTCCCCTTCCAAGATCTGTCTTGCATTGGTCCTGGCTCCCTCCAGATGGTGCACAAGGGTAGGCGGCTTTCGAACTTGAAGGCCGCGGTGGGAACCGATTAAAAACTGCATCCTTCCGATCCCTATGATCCGCTGGCGGGTCTGGACCGTTTTCCGATTCAAGCGATAAAAGAATGCCCTAAAATCATTAGACCGACCCAGATACGCGGACCTCTTTTGAGCAGAAGCTATCCTCTCGCCGCTTGCTACAGAGAACAGTCCCCTCTCATGACCACTTGACCGCCGCTGGAGAACAAAAAGGTTTCGGGGATTCTGAGAGTCTTTCAATACCAAGTAAACACCCCCCTTATCCCGATAAACCGACATGGCTCCTTGATCGAACCGAAAATAGGGTGGCAGTCTCAGTCGTTTGTTTGCAAAATCGATTCGAACCGTCGAATGGGTGCTTCCAGTCCTGTCTCGATGGAGGTGAGAAACGTAACTTGTCGGGACCAGACGTTTTTGACGCCGCAGTTTATTGAACAGATCCGCCAGATCCTCCTCCAGCCCGGCGGCGGGCGAGATGGAAAGATCGGCGCTCCGCGCCTTTTCAAGGATCGTGTTGACGAGCTTCGCCGTGACCGGCGTCTTCCGATTCGATGGGTCGAGCGCAGCCGCGACCTCCTCCTGTTTCATCTGCGCATATCCTGCCACCTGAGGCAGAAAGATCGGTTTCCGTCCCGCCTCCAGCAGCGTCCGGTCAATGGCGGTAGCGATGTGCTCCACTGCTCTGCCGGACAGGAAATCCTTGGCCCACCGGCGCGGTCCAGGAGTAGGAACCTTCACCTCCATCCGCTCGCCATCCGGCTCCAGCAAAAGGGTGAGTCCGCCCTGAAAATCCTTGACGACCAGGTCGGAAATGTGCGTCATCGGAAAGAGAACGAGGTTCCCATCGACATCCACACTGCCGAATCCGGTCCCGAGTCCCGTTCCGGGGGCAACCGACACCACTTTCTCTCCCAGCAACTTCTTCCGGATATCCGGCGCCCGCATCGCCGTGTCTACCAGATACCGGAACTGGGCGACCCCGTCATTGACCACGTGTATCGTGAATCCCGGAACGCGCTGGGCTAATTCCTTGGAAGGGAAGGTCCCGGGCATGTTCGGCGCCAGATCAAAACCGGAACCGACGGCAATCGGGTTATCGGTACCCTGATACATGATGCCGCCCCCCGGCTTCACAAACGCCGCAGCGAAGGCAACGCCCGCCAAGGGCAACACCTCGATGCCTTTCGCCTGAGCCTCGGCAACGACCTGCTTCATGGCGCGGGCAATCTCATCAAACATCAGATCGCGGCTGGTCCACGTCAGAGTTGAAACCTCACGGATGACACTGGGATGGGCCGGGTTAATTAACCGGCCATCTCGGTCCACCTCGGAGACCATGACCGCTGTCTTTGTTCCGCCGACATCCGTCAGGAGAACGCCGAGGCGAGCACCCGCTGCGTTATGAATGCTGTCGCGGAGCTGCTCCTCTGGCAGGAAGTAGAAAGCTCCTTCACCACTGGTAACTCCGCTGACATCCTCGATCGGGATGATTTCGAAGCCGACGTTGGCATACTTCTGATTCAAATACCGCGCAGCGGTGGAACGCATGATCTGCCCGAGGGGGCCGCTGACACCCATCGTTCCGCTGATCAAGAAACGGCGGGTTCCACGGACCATCGCCTCCTCCTGCGAGCTCCAGCGGCGTTCCGACAGAGCCTTCGTCATTCTGCCGAGGTAGATCGCCTCCATCACCTTGCCCATGGCCCAGCCCTCATACTCGGCAATGGCGCGGGCCGCCTGATAGGCACGCGCCTCGGAACTGGCCCTCACCGTCTCCCCCGCCTCCAACTGCTGGAATAGGCGTTTGGGATCGTACTCGGGGAGGATGACCGCGTCCGGTTCGACCCGCTCAAAATGGGGCCGACTCCCCTTGCCGGTGATCATCAGGAGGACCGTGCTGCCAGCGGGGATCAAACCCCCCCGTACCTCCTTCACCAACCCGGTGTATCCGATGAAGGACGATTGCTCCGTTTCCGACAACGTGTATCCATGCCGAGCAAGCGACTTCCGCAGTTCTGGCACAAGCACCCGAACTTCATCGGGCTCCACCTTAGTGAGACTTCCCTGACTCGCCTTGAGGGCAGCCCGCAGGTGAGGATAATAGGCGGGCGCGTTGGTGGTGTGCAGGGTGGGTTCGAAGGGTTGTTCAACCCCATAGGTTGGCGTCCGGCCCTCCGGGCCCACCTCATCCAGATCTGTCTCCCACGCGCTGTGTACCGGCGCGAACTCGCTGATCTGCACCCCGACGACCTTCGGCAAGGTCACCCGGCCGTCCGTCCACCGAACCAAACGCTCCATCCCGATGTAGAAGCCGATCGGTCCCATTCCTGCGGCGATGGTTTGGACATAGAAATCCGGGTTGGGCAGCTCTCCTGCTAGGATCGCTTCCCCGATCTCATACGCCTGTGTGGTGTTGGCCTCAGAACGCTCGTGAAAGGAGGAAACCTTGGGGAATCCGTGTGCCGTGGCGAACTGCGTCGCGTAACTCTTCACATCCACCGGCTCCCCTTCTACCAAAATGATCTTATTCCCCCGGGATCTCAGGGGGCCGATCAGTTTATAGGCGGATCGGGCCGGAATGAAGGCGTACGAACGCAGTCCAGCCAGCCCGGCGTAGTAGCTCATCGACAGAGCGGTATTCCCAGTGGATTGCAACACCAAGTTGTCTTGCCCTGCCGCTTTTGCCCGGCTGACCACGAAGGAAGCCTCCCGATCCTTGAACGTACCCGTGGGATTCGTCGCTTCGACCTTGACATACAGATTAATACCCAACTGCTGGCTCAAATCTTCCAGGTGGACGATCGGAGTTCCTCCCTCGCCCGCAGTCACGATCTGCGCCGGCGGGACCGGAAGCAGGGCCTCGTAGCGCCACATTCCGGGCCGCTGGGGAAGGATCTTATTCATGAAGTCCACGGAATCGCTGGCAACAAATTCCAGATAATCGCCTCGGCAGTTGGGACAAATCGCCATTTCCTGGAAGGGCGGGAACTGGGCTCCGCACTTCAGACATCGCTGAACCATCTCGATCTTGGAGATTGGAACGAATCCACGGAGCGCCTCGTAGGCGGAGCGCAGAGCCTGATAATTTCTCCGCTCAGAAGGCTTGCCGAAAAATGCGGTGCCTGCTACCAGGATATCCGCGCCCGCCTCGCGGGACAACGGAGCGGAGAATTTGGGCTCAATCCCCCCATCCATCTGGATGAGACCAGCATAGTGGTACTGAGATCGCAGACGCCGCAGGGACCCCAGCACGCGCGGCTGAAAAGACTGCCCTCCCATGCCCGGGGTTACCCCAGAGAGGGAAACCATATCCACAATCTCTCCGGCTGCATTGAGAAACCTCCCAATCTCATCAATGTTGGCATCTGGGCTGACGGCCAGCACCGCCTTAGCCGGGTATTGATGAATAAGCTGGAGGCGCGCCACCAGGTCGGCGCGATTCCGAAAACCCTCCCAGTGGACCGACACGCTGTCGGCGCCAGCTTTGAGGTACTCCAGGATCATGGCTTCGGAGGGCTCTGGGAGCACCAAGTGCACATCCACCGGAATTTCGGGTTTCGCATGGCGGCCAGATTCCTTGATTTCTTTCAACCGCGCAGGCGTAAAGAGGGTGAGGGTTTCTTCACTCACATCGAAATGGACCCGCTCCGCGCCCGCTCTCCTGGCGGCCACAGCCCTAGCGGCAAACTCCTGAGGATCGGCCACCGCCAAAAGGGAAGCACTGATGGAAGGCGCAGGCAAAGAGGTCGGGAGCTCCTCCAGCCCGGCGGCGGGGGGGACCTCCTCGGCCAATTCTTCCAGTCGGGGACCGGTAGGTATGAGGCCGGTGGGGCGATAGATCCGGGCCCGGAGGATGCCGCCGGAATTGGGCAGGGGCGCTGATTCGTAGAGGGGGGACAGACCTTTCTGCTGCAGGGCTGAATCGAATTGCGCATAGGTCCCTGTCACCAGGGGGCCTGTGCCCCCGCCGACCTCTGGCCCCAGAAAGCTCACGTACAGCGCCTCTACCCTCGCCCCAGAGGCCAGGGTCGCCAGCCCCTCCAGGATCGCGGCCGCCTCTATCGGCTCCCCTGTGGTGGTCAAAGCCTGGGTCTGGGCAAATTCTCCTCCCGCGGGATTCACGACATCCGTGGCGACGATCGCGTGGAAGGGTCCTCTTTTGCCTGCCAGTTCCTGGATTTCCGGTTTGGAGAAGTCCCCGGGAATAATTTCGATCGACCCGCCGGCCGCCTGGATGAGGTGCCGGTGGTTAGCCACGTGCTGCCGCAATTTCTCCAGGGGATGGACCATTCGGGTTCCCATCCGTTCGGCGGCGCGACGAATCAGCTCTAATTGGACTCCCGCTTTCTGCAATTCGGCCTGGAGCTTCTGGAGATCCACCTGGAAAGGCTGGTCGGTCTCCACCATGACCACGTCCATCCCCCTCAGGGCCGCCAACAGGCCGATCCCTCCGATCGGTCCTGGCCCGACCTCTAGAAGCCGACGTCCCTTTTGTAATCCGAGCCGCTCGAACAGCCGGTCCGGCACTTCCGGCATCCGCTGGAAGGGGACGTATCTTAAGCCGGCATAGCCTGAGTTCCGGATCATCTGCTCGGTGAGAGCATACGCGTCATGCTTCCGCGGCCCGAAGAAGAACATCTGCCGCGTCTGTTGTTCAATGGCCTCTTCGACCCCCTTGGCTAGATACGCCTGGTCCGCCGCCAGCGTCGCCTGCCTTCGAGCAGCTTGCTCAGCCTCTTTTCTGGCATAATTTTGCGTCCTTGACCGGGCCCGGGCGAGGAAACTCAACTGTCTTGCCTTTTTCTCCGCAGGGATTCCAGTCCAAGCTTCTCCAAACCAATCCGTCAATGCTGTTTCTGTTTCTTCAGCCTTTGAGAAGTTCAGAAGGCTCTGCTTCTGATCCGATGAGAGCTTCTCCAACAACGGGGCCCAGGTCTGGTTTTGTTTCATTTCCTTTAAGAATTTATTGAGAACAGTTTCCTCCAGGCCGGCTTGGAGGGCGGTGCCGACCTCTTCTTCCACGCCGGATTGGGTCGGGGTCTCGGTGCGCAGGGCAAGGGCGGGATTGGGCAGAAAAAGGGTGAGGGCTAGAAATAGGGATACCAGTCGGGTTGCCTGATTGGGGATCATTTTTAGACTTATTTTAAGCTTTAAAAGAAGATTACACCATAATATGAGGCCCGTCAAGGGGTAGGAGAGATTTTTTATAAGCTTAGTTTAGATTAACGGATGTCGGGGCCGATCTCGGCCAGGACTTTGGGCAGGTCCGGTTTAACTACTTTGGGAGGACGGACTGTCTTGACCGCCCGCTCCGGGTCTTTGAGGCCGTGGCCGGTGAGGACGCAGACGATGGTGGATCCCCGTCGGAAGTAGCCGGTTTTGGCGCACTTGATCACCCCGGCCACTGAGGCGGCGGAGGCCGGCTCGGCGAAGATCCCCTCCTGCTCGGAGAGGAACTGGTACGCCTCCAGGATCTCCCGGTCAGTGACCGATCGGATCAGCCCGCCGGAGGAGTTCTTGGCGGCAATCGCCCCCTCCCAGCTGGCTGGGTTGCCGATCCGGATGGCGGTGGCGATCGTCTCCGGCTTCTTGATCGGGTGGCCCTGCACCAGCGGAGCCGCCCCGGCCGCCTGGAAACCGAGCATCTTCGGGAGAGCGTCGATCTTTCCCGCCTTGAAGTAGTCATTGTAGCCGCGCCAGTAGGCGGTGATGTTGCCGGCGTTTCCCACCGGGATCGCGTGGTAGTCGGGCGGGCGGCCCAGCGCGTCGCAGATCTCGAAGGAGCCGGTCTTCTGTCCTTCCAAGCGGTACGGGTTGATGGAGTTCACCAGAGCGATCGGGTACTGTTTGGCGATCTCCCGAACCAGATCCAGTGCTTCATCGAAGGTGCCGTCCACTGCCAGGACTTTGGAACCGTGGATCAGGGCTTGGGCCAGTTTCCCCAGCGCGATCGCCCCCTTGGGGATCAGGACCACACATTTCAGGCCCGCTCGGGCCGCGTAGGCGGCGGCCGAAGCGGAGGTGTTCCCGGTGGAAGCACAGATCACCGCGGTGGCTCCCGACTCCTTGGCCTTGGAGACGGCCATCGTCATCCCCCGGTCCTTGAAGGAGCCGGTCGGGTTGAGCCCCTCGTATTTGTAGTAGATCTTTAACTGCCGGCCCAGCCGCTCGCTTAACCGCTGGGCCGGGATGAGCGGGGTGTTGCCTTCCAGCAGGGTGACGACCGGCGTTTCCGCGGTGACCGGCAGGAACTCCCGGTACCGCTCAATCACCCCCGGCCAGTTTCCTCTGGAAGAGGGGGCGTGTTGGGGGGGATGGGAAATCCCCCCCAACGAGACCGATTGATTTTGCCGGATGGGGGAGCCCGGAGGGGGAAACCA
>CAYJTC010000049.1:0-11547 GCA_964372955.1 uncultured Planctomycetia bacterium
ATGAAAGAGCGGTGGACTCTAAAAGGGGAAGGGGAGCGGCTCCTTGAGCTCAGAGGAGGATTAGAGCCGGGCCGGGCCTCTGCGGCGCGTCCGGCGGTGACGGTCCAGGAGGTTTGTCGTCTTTTGAAGAAGTCCCGCCGGCAGGTGTACCGCTATGTCAAGGCGGGCCGCTTGAAACCTCGCGCCCGGATTCTAGGCCAATGGCTTTTTTCCAGGGAAGAGGTCGATCGATTTCGGAATCATCCGGCGCCTTCCTTTTTGAAGCCGCTGTTCTGGGATGTCCGGCTCTCCGACCTGTCTGTGGATCATCACAGGGACTTTATTCTCGGGCGCCTCCTGGAATGGGGAGATCGGCAGGCGCTTCAATGGCTCTTTCGAACCTATTCCCGAGAGGCCATCCTGAACTTCTTGAGAAGGCGCGGGACGGCCCTTTTGTCCAGGAGATCGTGGCATTTCTGGACCCTGCAGTTTGGGCGGAAGCCGCCGCGCAGGCAAAGAGGCTCTTGGCGTCTGCAGGGCCGCCGGTGGGGCGGCGTAGGATGAGTCCTGTTCTGGAAGCCGTTCCAGCTTCTGTCCGCGCGCTTTTAAATCAACTCGCTGAAGCGGGAGTTTTTCAGAAATTTTATCTGGCGGGAGGAACCGGACTGGCCTTTCTTTTGAATCATCGCCGATCGGTGGATCTGGATTTTTTCTCCCGGAACAGCCAGCTCGATTTCGAGGGGCGCCGTGAGCTGCTCAATCGCTTAAAGCCGCTGTCCGGCTGGCGATCGATCGAAACGAAGGAAGGGACAGTTCATGGGCAGGTGGGGAAGGTGCGGGTGAGTTTTTTCTGGTATCCTGAGCCCCTGGTGAAGCCGCTTCTGCGCAAGGGTGCTTTACGGATCGCCGCTCTGGAAGACATCGGACTGATGAAGCTCGGGGCCATCATCGGGAGAGGTTCTCGGAAGGATTTTGCGGATCTTTACGAGATCTGCCAGCAGGTTCCCTTGTCTAAGCTTTTTCGTTTGGGAGGGCGCAAGTTTAAGAGAAGCAGGGATTTCACCCTGCAGGCCCTGAAGGCGCTCTGCTTCTTCGAGGATGCCGAGAAGGAACCGCCTGTAGTGCCAATCAAGCCGGTTTCCTGGGATCGGATCAAGGCCTTCTTCACTCAAGAAGTGAAGCTTCTTTCAAGGCCTTATCGTGGAGGGGCGGGATGAAGCCCTCGCCGAGCACCTCTAAGGATTCCAGCTTGATGGTATAATTGGGATAGGAGACGGAGATGGAGATCGATCGGCGATTTGTATGGGACTACGAATTGTCTGAAGGGGACCTCGAGAAAGAGGAGGTGAAGCGCTGGTATTTGGCGAGGGTCCTCTCCCGCGGGGGCCTTTCGGATATTCGGGCCATTGGGCTTCAGATCATCCGAGAAGCGTTGCCATCCCTGATGCTTCCTCGGCGGGTCCGTCATTTTTGGAATGTTTACTTCGCCTTGCTGGATCAGGCAAACCCTCCATCGAGATCTTAACCCCGCTTCAACGGCAGCTCCTTTTGTGGCTTGCTAAAGGCCCCATTCAATCGGATTTCTTTTTCACCGGGGGAACAGCGCTGGCCGCCTTCCATCTTCATCATCGGTATTCGGATGATCTGGATTTCTTTACCGACGACCCCCAGGCGATTCTCCGGGTTCCTCCGGTGATTCAGGAAGCAGCGAGTCAGCTGGGAGCCACGGTCTCTTTCACACGGACGGCCCAGCACTTCTTGGAATGTTTCCTTCTCACTTCGGATGGGCAAAGGCTCGAGATGGACTTCGCGTTGGATAGCCCTTACCGATTGAAGGCGAAGGTCCTCCATTCTGAGTTGGGTTTTTGGGTGGATGATGCCATCGACATCGCTTGCAATAAGCTTTCCGCCCTCTACGATCGAGCGGATCCCAAGGACTTCGTGGATGTGTACTTCATTCACCAGGAACTTTTTCCCTTAGCCGAGCTCTTGCCTCAGGCGAAACAGAAGCATGTGGGCCTGGACAATTATTGGTTGGCTCAGGCCTTCTCAAGGGTAACCGAAGTGAGAATCTTGCCTCGGTTGATAAAACCGGTGACATGCGGCCAACTGGTCGAATTCTTTACGCGCCAGATTCCTTGGCTTATGCAGAGAGCTTAGGGCAGAGGTGAAATGTCCGTTCTGCGGGGCGAACGAGGATAAGGTGATCGACTCCCGGGAGGCGGCGGAGGGAGCGGCGGTCCGCCGCCGGCGGGAGTGCCTGAAATGCCAGCGGCGGTTCACCACCTATGAGCGGCAGGAAGAGTCTTCCCTGCTGGTGGTGAAAAGGGACGGCCGGCGGGAGCCGTTCGACCGGAAGAAAATCTTAAGCGGAGTCTTAAAGGCCTGCGAGAAACGGCCGATTCCGATGGAAAAGATCGAAGCGCTGGTGGATCAGGTCGAGCGGGAGCTCAACCAGCAGTTCGAGAAGGAGCTCTCCTCCGTGGAGATCGGCCAGAAGGTGATGCAGAAGCTTCAGGAGCTCGACGAGGTGGCCTACGTCCGGTTCGCGTCTGTTTACCGGTCGTTCAAGGACATCAACCAGTTCATGAAAGAGCTGCGCGAGCTCCTCAGCAAAAAACAACCCTGATGGGGATCTGACCTGGCACCTTTTACCCTCAAAGGGGCCTGGCCCCTTTGAGGAGTTTCTTGAGGAGTTCCAGTGGAAGGCCAACCACGTTCGTGAAGGATCCCTTAATCTTGGTCACGATCGGATCTTTTTTCTCCTGAACGGCGTAGGATCCCGCCTTGTCCTGATGTTTCCGGGCGTACCGGGCGATTTCTTCCATTGTGAGACGACGCATCGTCACCTGGCTCACCGCGTGGGCCACTTTCGATTTTCCGGCGGCGGCGTTCACCAGGGCCACGCCGGTCACCACCCGGTGGGTGGTCCCCTGCAGCCGGCTTAAGATTCGGCAGGCGTCGGCGAAATCAGCGGGCTTGCCCAGAATCTGCCCTCGGTGGACCACCACCGTGTCGGCTCCGAGCACCCAGTTTTCCGGAAATTTCTTGGCGACCAACCGTGCTTTGGCCAGCGCCAGTTTCTTGGAATAAGTGGCGGGGTCCAGCCAACCGGGCGGAGGTTCCGCCAATCCACTGGGGATTACCTGGAAAGGGATCTTCAGCTCTTTTAGAAGCTGCCTCCGGCGCGGGGATTCGGAGGCCAGAATGAGCGGGAGGATCATTTCTTCTTGAGGTTTGCCCGCTTTTTGAGGTCCTGGTACCAGGCGATGTATCTTTCCAGCCGCTGCCTTGCCTCCAGCTCCTTTTGGAGACTTTCTTTGAGCTCCGGGAAGAGTCTTTCATCCGGCGGCTGTTTGGCTTCCAGTTTCACGACCAGCCACCCCCGTCTGCTGGGCAGAGGACCGGTCACCTGACCGGGCTCCAGCGAGAAGGCCGGGCCGAAGGTGATCTGGGCTCGGCCCCAGTCCGGCAGATCGGTTTCCCCCTTGAAGAAATCGATGGGGATCAGTTTTCGTTTCAACTGTTTGGCCGCTTGGGCCAGCTGATCCGGGTTCTGCCGGGCGGCGTCGGCCACCTCTTGAGCGAGCTTCTCCTCCAGCAGGGAAAGGAGGCTGACCCGGATGGAGGTTTCCTTTTTAAGGAAAAGCTCCTTGACCTGGGACTCCTGGGCCGGCGCGGGGGCTACTGCCTGCTCGAAGAGTTTGCGGATCGCCAGGCCTTCCCGGATCTCCTCTTCGAAAACCCGAGGGACGGTGCCCAGGCTGTACCGGATCAGGGTTTCGTACCCGGACCGGTCAAAGGCCCCTTTGCCCTGGAACAGAGGCCACCTCCCGATTTCCTGCACGACCTCCTGGTCGGTAACCCGGATCCGGAGCCGCCGGGCCTCGGCCAGCAGGGTCAGCCTCTCCCAGGCTTGATGGGCCAGCTCCTCCGGCGGGACTTGCTGGCTGGCCTTGTCCCCATGTTGCAGAATGGCTTCATGCTGGGCCGCCTCCAGGGCTTTCCGATAGTCGGTCAAGGAAACCTTCCGGCCGAACAGGAGGCCAGCCGCATCCTTAGGGGCAGCCCGCAGACTGACCGCTTCCGCAGTCAACCAGAGCAGGAACCCGGCGATGGCAGCTCCGGAGATCCAACCGACCCGTTTTCTGATCCAGCGCATACGGCCTATTTTACTAAAAGGGGACCCATCAGGCAAGGGAAGCCTTTTCCGATATGTTAGTTATCATGTTAATTTTAATATTTAAATCGGTTGACTTTGAGGGGGTACCGGCTATAATTTAGATCTTTCTAACCTTGCAGTGTCCTTTTTCAGGCAAAGGAGAGTAAATCCCGATGAGGCTTAAGGTTGGATTGCCCAAAGGAAGCCTTCAGGAGGCGACCTTAGGGCTGTTTCGAAAGGCCGGCTTCCATTTGGCGATGACCGAACGGTCCTATTTTCCTTCCATAGACGATGAGGAGATGGAGGTCGTTCTGCTCCGGGCCCAGGAGATGTCCCGGTACGTGGAGGCCGGGGTGCTGGATGCCGGGATCACCGGCAACGACTGGGTCATGGAAAACGGATCCGATGTGGTCAAGGTGGCGGATCTGTCTTACTCCAAGCAGGGGTTGGGCCCGGTCCGATGGGTGCTGGCGGTTCCCATGGATTCGAAGATCATGCGTCCCAAAGACCTGGACGGCAAGCGGCTGGCTACGGAGCTGGTCAATCTGACGAAGTCTTACCTGAAGAGCCACAAGGTGAACGCCACCGTAGAGTTTTCCTGGGGGGCCACGGAAGCCAAGGTGGGCACCAACCTGGTGGACGCCATCGTGGAGCTGACGGAAACCGGGGCATCGCTACGGGCCAACAAGCTCCGGATCGTGGATACCCTTTGCGCCTCCACCACGTATTTGATCGCCAGCAAAGCGGCTTGGCGGGACCCCTGGAAGAAGAAGAAGATCGAATCGATCGCCACGCTGATGAAAGGGGCGATCGCCGCCGAATCCAAGGTGGGGCTGAAGATGAACGTATCCAAGAAGAACCTGAAGTCGGTTCTGGGGATCCTGCCGGCGATCAAGAAGCCCACGGTTTCCCCCTTGAGCTCCACCGGCTGGTTCGCCGTGGAAACGGTGCTGGATGAAAAGGGGGTGCGGTCCCTGATCTCGGAATTGAAGAAGGCCGGGGCCGAGGGGATCATCGAATATTCGCTCAACAAGATTATCTATTAACCATGCCCAATCTCAGGAAAAAACGCCGGAAGAAGATGGCCAAGCACAAGCGAAAGAAGCGGCTCCGGCGTGATCGACACAAGAAGAGTTGACGTGAGGCCCGAACTTACGGAACGTAAGTTCGTTGGCCGAACGTCATCCCCGCCCTCGATCCCCCCTTTCGGGGGGACGGCCGAGGGCAGGCTCCCGCGAGAGCTTGCCCTCACGAAAGTGAGGGATCAGATCTTTAGGTCCTCGATCAAAGATTTCGAGGACGACCTGCGGGTCGGTTCATGAAAAACAGAGGGGTTATTTACCTCGTTCCTTTATTTCTATTGGCGGTGATGCTTTTGGCCGGCTGTAGGTCCGCGGACCGGCTGGCCTGGGCCGCGGAGGCCCGGGCCATTCCGAGGGCGGGATGGCCCTCCGGAAGGATCAGTCGCGAATCGGATCCCCGGGCGGAAGGGCTGACTCATTACCTCCAGGGTCTGCTCTTCGATGAGAGGGGGGATTGGGTTTCCGCTGAGGCCGCCTACCGGAAGGCGCGCCAAGCCGATCCGGAAGCGGTCCAGGTCGCCTTGCGGCTGGGGGCCGTTCATCTGAAGAAGAATGACCTGCCTGAGGCGATCGGGCTCTTCGAGTTCGCCGCCCGTCAGGATCCGGCCGATCCCCAGCCCCATTTCCTTCTGGGCGTTCTCTACGCCGACCAACAGCGATTTGAAGAAGCGGCCGATCAGTACGCCCGGATTCTCTCCCAGGACCCCGGTCACCTGGGGGCCTTAAGCGAGCTGGCCGATCTTTACCTGCTTCAAGAGAAGCTAAGCGAAGGGCTGGCCGTGTATCTTCAGCTCCTGAAAGAGCGGCCGGATTCCGCCGTCCTGCATTTCAACACGGGTGTTCTCTTTGCCAAGACCCAGCAGTGGCCTCAGGCGGTGGAGCATCTCCAGAGAGCGGTGGATCTGGAACCGGAAAACCTGGAGGCCCGGCTCGGGCTGGCGGTGAGCCTGGAGCTTTCCGGGGATCTAGTCGGCGCCCAGCAGGCTTTTTTGGAGGCGCTTGCCTTGGAACCGGTCAACACTCGGCTGATCCGGTATCTGGCTCATATCACTTATCGGTTGGGGGAGATGGAGGAGTCGGCCCAGTGGCTGTCCCGCACTTTGAGTTTCCAGCCCCGGGATCCCGAAGCCACCGTTGAGCTGGCGGCGATCTGGGTGGAGCAGAAGAAAGGGCCGGAAGCCGCCCGCTTGATCCGGGAAACCTTGGCCGGTCCCTTGAGTCAGGATCAGGCCTGGGCGCCGCTGTGGCTGAGCTTGGGGTGGGCTTGCCAGAGCGGGGGGCGTTTTTCGGACGCGCAGGACGTTTACCAGGCGGCCCTCCAACTTTTTCCGGAGGATCCCGAGGCGTTGAATGCTCTGGGTTATCTGTACGCGGAAAGAGGGATCCGGTTGGAGGAGGCGATCGGCCTTCTGGAGAAGGCGCTTTCCCTGGATCCGGAGAATGGGGCGTATCTGGATTCCCTGGGATGGGCTTACTACAAAACGGGACGGCCGGATCGGGCATTGGAGCTCTTAAGGGAGGCCTCCGACCGGATGCAGGATTCCGAGGTATTTTATCATCTGGGTCAGGTATACTTATCCCTAGGCGATCCCATGGCCGCCCAGGCTGCTTGGGAACAAGGGTTGTCGTTGGAGCCGCGAGACGCGGCCTTAGTCCAACGGTTGAAGTCGGCCTTAAAATCACTTTCCCCTAAACGGGGTCTTTTTAGAAAGGATCGGTAAATCGATGCTCTGGTGGCGACGCTTCCTTATCTTCTGCAGGGATCATTGGCTGGGGATCATGATCACGCTGGTGACGGTGCTTTGTCTGGCCCTCACCTGGTACGGGATGTCCAAGCTGGAATCCTTCTACCGGAACATGCAGCTGGCCACCCTGCCGATGACGATCCTGGTTTGGCTGCTGATGGGGGCGATCTCCGCCTTCATCTATGTGTGGGTCCTCTTCGGCTATTTTTCCAAGCAGAACCGCAAAAACATCAAAGGCAGCCAGGTCAATGTCCGCTTCGAAGACGTGATCGGGGTCGATGAGGCCAAGGAGGAAGCGTGGGAGGTCGTGCAGCTGTTGAAGGACCACGCGCGCCTGAAGAAGGTCGGCGGCAAGATCCTTCGGGGGATCCTGATGCAGGGGCCGCCCGGCTGCGGCAAGACCTACTTGGCCAAAGCGATCGCCACGGAAGCGGGGATCCCGTTCCTGTCCCTGGCCGCCAGCGATTTCGTCGAGGTGTTTGTGGGAGTGGGAGCCAGCCGAGTGAGGAAGCTGTTCAAGGACGCCCAGCGGCTGGCCTACGCCAACGGGGCCTGCATCGTCTTCATCGATGAGCTGGATGCCGTGGGCCGAGCCCGGACCTTCAGCTGGATGGGCGGGCAGGAGACCAACTCCACGCTGAATGCCCTCCTGGTGGAGATGGACGGGCTCCAGGGGCGCCAGGAGAACGTCATCGTGATCGCCGCCACCAACGCCGCCGAGTCGGTGCTGGATCCGGCCCTTTTGAGGCCGGGGCGGTTCGACCGGAAGATCTACGTGGACCGGCCCAACCTGGAAGGGCGAAAAAAGGTGTTCGAGTTTTATATGAGCAAGGTCCAGGCCGAGCCGGCCATCGATATCGGTCGGCTGGCCCGCCAGACGGTTTTCAAGACTCCCGCGGAAATTGAAAATATCGTCAAGGAGTCCGCGCTGATCGCCACCCGGAACAAGAGGGACGTGATCACCCACGACGACATCTCCGAGGCTCTGGAGCGGATCGAGCTGGGGATCAAGCACCGCAAGCACATGAGCGAGGCGGAGCGCCGCCTCGTGGCCTACCACGAGGCGGGGCACCTGGTGGTTCTTTACACCCTGCACCCGACCGACGATGTCTTCAAGGCCTCGATCATCGCCCGCCGGGAGACGCTGGGGGTAGTCCATCACCAGCCGCGGGAGGAGCTCCACACCCACAGCCGGGAGAAGCTGATGGCCGACCTGAAGGTTTCATTGGCCGGGTATGTGGCGGAAAAGGCCGTTTTCGGCACCACCTCCGACGGGGTGGCCGCCGATTTCCAGCACGCCACCGTCTTGGCCCACTCGATGGTCTGGAGACTGGGGATGGGCTCCAAGTATTTGGGAGACTTTACCGTCGTTCCGGAGAACCAGCTTTCCGAGACGGTCAAGAGCGAGCTCAACGCCGAGACCAACGGCCTCTTCCGCGCCTGCGCGGAGGAGGTGGAGAAGCTGCTGAACCGGGAACGCCAGATCCTAGACCGGTTCGCCGAGGAGCTCCTGAAGCGGGAGGAGCTGGAGTACGACGACATCGAGGCGATCTTCGCCGAGTACGGGAAAACCCGTGCCGGGATTGCCGCTGCCGCCAAGAAACAGAGCTCATAATTGAAGCCGGTCCTCCCTGCTCGCCGTCGCCTGCTTCCTGCCTCCTGCCTCCTGCTTACGCTTTTTCTGTCCGCCTGCGGACCCAGCTACCCGAGGGACCGAGTCGCCGAATCCCTCGTGGAGCTTTGCCGGAAGGAATACGGCATCTCCGTGATGGCCCGGCTGGAGCAGACCACGTTGGGGGTGCTGGTTTCCATCCCAGGACTGATGGAGGAGTTGATGAAGCAAGCGGCTTCCTCCAGCTCCTCCGAGATGCCGGCCCCCATCCTGGTGGAGGGGCAATACCAGAACGACGGGTTTCATTTCCAGTTCCTTTCCCGAGGCCGCTTCATCCGGGCTCCCCAGAAAGAGAAACCGGAAGAGTCCAGGCCTTCGCCGGAGCGGGACCGGTCTAAGCCGCTGAAGGCCCTCGACCAGGTTTCCACGGCGATGCGCCGGGTAGCCCTTTCGACCGACGCGCCACTGGAGTTTTACACGCTGATCGCCCGCGATCCGGGTCCCGCCAATCTGGACCTGATCTTCTCGGGTCATCTGGATGATCTCAAGCGGGTGCAGTACCTGGATATCTCGATGGGAGAGCTCCAGCGCCGCAGCCGGGTGGCGATCCGCCATCAACTGGAGGGCTTGGCGCGGGAAACGGCGGCTTCCTTCTTGGAGGATCTGGGCCGGCGGTCCCTGCCGCAGATCTTAAGCCGCTACGTAGCTGCGACCAAACGGTTCAAGGAGCTTTTTCCGACGATCCTGCAGATGGGAGTGGAGCTTCAGGGCAGACAGCAGGAGCTTCTGGGCTCGGACTGGCCGGTCCGGCAGATCCGGCCAGACCAGGCGCTTGTCTACGTCCCGCTCTCGGAGATCGGCTTAAACGGCGCTCTTCTGTTCACGGTGCAGATCCAGGAAGGCCAGGCCGCCCTGTACGACATCGAGCGGCTGGAAGGCAAAGGTCTTCCGGCCCGCTATCAGGATCTGGGGGATCCCCTGGCCTGGAAAGGTTTTTTTTACCTGGAGCCGCTGGTTCTCTCCGAGTTTCTGTCGGAACAGATCGCCAAGCGGGTCCTGTCGGAGTTTCAACCGTTCATCGAAAAAGAAGAGAAACCAGCCAAGCCCAAGCGGGGAAAAGCTCCGAAGCAGCCGGCCAGCGATGAAGAGATCTCCAAGGCGGTGGCGGAAACCTCCGCCTACGTCCTGAACACCTACCGGTTCCAGAATTTCAAGGAGCTGACGATCACCGATACCCTGAAAGGAACTCGCTGGGTGATCTCCGACAAAGACCTGCCTCTTTATCGCCGCCGCAACCCGCCGGTTCTTCAGCCCGCTTCCTAAGGAGAAGGGAATGAAATCATCCGTCACGGTGCCGGCGCACGCCAAGGTGAACTTATTTCTTGACGTCGTGGGCAAGCGCTCCGACGGGTATCACGAGCTGGTGACCCTGTTCGAGCGGATCGACCTGGCCGATGAGCTGGTCCTGGAAAGGATCCCCGGCGGCCGGATCGAAGTCGAATGCGATCATCCGGATCTCCCACGGGATGGGTCCAATCTGGTGGCCCGGGCGGCTGAGGCGTACCGGAAGGCCTCCGGCTGGGAGGACGGAGTGCGGATCCGTTTAAAGAAACGAATCCCGGTGGCCGCCGGTCTGGGCGGAGGATCTTCGGATGCGGCCTCAACCCTGCAGGGGATGCGTGAACTGACCGGCCGGTCCCTTCCGGAAACGAAATGGCGGGAATTGGCCCGCGGTTTGGGATCTGATGTCCCCTTCTTTCTGGGCCCGGGGCCTTTTGCTCTGGGTCGGGGCAGGGGGGATGAGCTGGAGCCGGTTACCGCCGCAGCCCGGTTGTGGCATCTCTTAGTCTTTCCTGGGTTTCCCGTTCCGACGAAGTCGGTTTACCAGGCCTTTCGACTTCCTCGGGAGCGCCGCTCAGGACAGGCTTTCACTGCTTGGGCAGGCTTGACACCCTCGAGGCCTGATGTTACACTTCTCATTCGCGCCTTGAGAGACCGCCGCGTGCCCCAGATCGTTGACCGGCTGTTCAACGCTCTGGAACCCACCGTAGAACGCCTCTACCCGGCGCTCCGGCGCGTTAAAGCGGTTTTGAAAAAGCGCACGGGGCTGGCACCCCGGGTGTCGGGAAGCGGATCGACGGTGATGGCCGTGTGCGCTTCCCGGGCCGAAGCGGAAGCCGCGGCGCAACTCCTTAAAAAGGAGGAACCCGACTGGCAGTTGTTTGTCGCCGCCACCCGGGATTAGAGCGATGGAAGTCACCGACATCCGCATCTTTCTCAAGGAAGCTTCGGCCGACAGCAAGCTGAAGGCCTACGCCACCGTCACGTTCGACCATTGTTTTGTGGTCCGGAACGTGAAGGTGATCGAGGGGACCAAAGGGCTTTTCATCGCCATGCCCTCGGAGCGGGCCAAAGAGCCTTGTCCGAAGTGCGGCGGCCGCAATGCCGTCCGCAGCCGCTTCTGCAATCAATGCGGAGGGGCGCTGCCGGTTACACCCCGGCCGGCGCCGGGGGCCGGAGGACCGGGGCATGAAGGAGAGGGCCCCTCGGAGCATCGGGATATCGCTCACCCGATCACCGTGGAGTGCCGCGAGGCCATCCAGCGCAAGGTCCTCGAGGCCTACGAGGGGGCGATCCTCGCTCAGCAGAAAAGCAGTGCTCCCCCGGCCTGAGCTTCCTTCGGAAGAGGGGGCATATTGGCCCCCACGATTTGTTTCGCTTCGCGAACCCAATCGAAACTTGGGGGCCAACGAGACCGATCGTGTTTGCCGGAGAGAGGAATACTAGGGAGAGAACCGCGCAGGGGTTCTCTCCCTAGAGGGCTGGCGAAACTCCACTTGGTGTGCGCCGGCACCTAAGCCACCAGGCACATGACAACCGAGGTAGGGCACCGGAGTTTCGCCAGCCCCTGATGCCCTGTCGTCCAATGGTAGGACGCCAGATTTTGGGTCTGGTTATCTAGGTTCG
>CAYJTC010000050.1:0-11368 GCA_964372955.1 uncultured Planctomycetia bacterium
TAAGCTTCTGTCCAGAGATGTCCCGCAAAGCGGGGCCTCCTCCAGCCGCAGCCGCGGTCCGGATCCGGCCGGCTAGGCGCTGGCCCAATTCCTTCTGCGCCGCCGGGACCCGGCTGCGCACCTTGCGATAGAGCTCATCCAGAACCCGAAGAAGCTTCTCCAGCTCCCGGCGCAGGCGCTCTCCTTCCTGCCGGCGCATGCGAGTCAGCTGGGTCAGCGCCTGCGAAATCCCCGCTGTCAGTTGAGGGCGCCAGCGCTCCGGCAGCCAGTCGCTGGGAGCAGCCGCCATGACTTGGGGAAGATTCAAGAGCATCTGCAGATCCACGGAACCGGGCACCTTCAGCCGGCGCTGAAGCGCCCGGATCTGCGCCATGTATCGGCGCGCCAATTCCCCCTGAAACACAACGGGCAGATGGGCCCCTTTGGAGCGGACGGTCACCGACACCTTCACCCGGCCGCGCCGGATCTTTCGCCTCACCAGGGAACGGATGCTTTCCTCGTACCCCTGAAACCCATCGGGAAGGCGGCACTCGAGGTCCAAAAATTTATGGTTGAGGGTTTGGATCTCGACGGTCGCGCGGCCTCCCGAGGGCAACCCGACGCCGGCCCGGCCGAACCCGGTCATGCTGGTTAGCATGACGGCGAAATCAAGCCCACTGCCTGACCTTGACCCGTTCTAAGACAACCTCCTGGGTGGGATAAAGATTGACGATGATCTCGTTGGGCTGGAACCAGAGTTTGATCTCCCGCTGGGCCTCTTCCTCGGTCGCGGAGGCGTGGATCACGTTCTCGAACAGGCCGCTGGAGCGGATCCGCCCGTAAGAGCCTCGAATCGAGACCGGATCCGCTTCCTCCGGGTTGGTCGCTCCGGCCAGCTTGCGCGTTTTAATGATGGCCTCCTCGCCCCAATAGATCAGGGCCAGCGCTTTCTGGCGGTCGTGCAGCGTCCCCCGAAGGTACTGGATCAACTCCGCATAAAAAGGCTTCCCCTTCAGCTGTTGATAGTGGGCCTCCGCCAGTTCCTTGGAAACGCGGGTGATCTTGGCTGCCACAATCTCCAGCTTGGTTTCGGACAGCCGGGTCAGGATATTCCCCGTCAGGGATCGGACCAGGCCGTCCGGTTTGATGAGGACCAGTGTTTGTTGAATCATAAGGGCGAAATTTTTATTGTACCAGCTTTGCCAGCAGGCGGTCTAGATCTTTGAGCGAGTAGTAGGCGATCCGCACCCATCCTTTCCCCGACCGGCCTTGAACAATCTCTACATGGGTCCCCAGGGCCCGGCGAAGCCTCTGCTGGGCTGAGCTCAAATGGGGGTCTAACGTTTTGGAAGCGCGAGATTTCCGGGAAGAAGAGGAGGCTTCCCGAACCCGCCGCTCCACTTCTCGAACCGAAAGCCCCTCGGCGGCTGTCCGCAGAGCCAGCTGCGTCTGGAGCGAGGGGGATTCCGCCGCCAGCAGGGCCCGAGCGTGTCCTAAGCTGATCCGCCCCTGCGTCAATTCCTCAATTGCCGGCGGGGCCAGTTTCAAGAGGCGCAGGGTGTTGGTCACCGTGGTCCGGTCTTTGCCCATCGCCGCAGCGATCTCTTCGTGCGTTAGCTCAAACCCGCTGGCCAGCCGTTGAAACGCCAGGGCCTCCTCCACCGGGTTAAGCGGCTCCCGCTGAATATTTTCCACCAAGGAAAGCTCCAGGGCCTTCTGGTCGGGAATCTCTTTAACAATTACGGCAACCTCGGTTTCACCTAACAATCGGAGCGCTTTCAATCTGCGCTCTCCGGCGATTAACTCATATTCTGGTTTATCTAATCCACTTTGTCCTATTTTTCGAACTAAAAGTGGGTATATCAAACCACTTTCTTGGATTGAATTGGCTAATTCCTGGATTTTTGATTCTTCGACCCGTTTTCTAGGCTGAAAACGGTTCAGTCGGATTGCTGAGATGGGGATCTTGAGGCCCTCCTCCTTTTTCTGGTTCTGGGTGAGGGCCAACGGTTGTTCCGGAATCAGGGACCGGATCCCTTTCCCTAGTCCTCGAGTTTCGGTCATGCGGGTTCTCCTTCGGGTGACAGGGCCGTTTCTGCGGCCGGTTTCTCCTTTTGAGGGCTCCTTTTCAATTGGTCCGCAAGCTGTTGATAGGCTTTCGCCCCAGAAGAATGAGGATCGTATAACTGGATCGGCAACCCATAGCTGGGAGCTTCGCTGAGCCGGATCGAGCGGGGGATGACCCGCTCGTAAACCTGCCCCCCGAAAAACCGCCGGACCTCCTGGATTACATCGTGGGTCAGTTTAGTCCGGAAGTCGGCCATGGTCAGCAGAATCCCTTCGATCTGAAGATTGGGGTTGAGCCCGGCCTGCACCAAGCGGATCGTTTCTAAAAGCTGGCTTAAGCCCTCTAAGGCGTAATACTCGCATTGAAGCGGAATCAGGATGCTGTCGGCCGCGGTCAGACTGTTGACCGTCAGCAGGCCCAAGGAGGGGGGGGAGTCGATCAGGATCCAATCATAGGCCTCCCGAACGGGTTCCAACGCTAAGCGAAGCCGGCTCTCCCGGTCCGGGAGTCCGACCAGCTCCACTTCCGCGCCGGAAAGGGAGGTCTGAGAGGGGATCAGCCAAAGATGGGGGATCCGGGTTGGAAGGACCGCTTGGGCAAGGGGCTCTCCCTCAAAGATCACTTGATAAATGGAACGGGAAAGCTGCCGCTTGTCGATCCCCAACCCGCCGGTCGCATTGGCCTGCGGATCCAGATCCACCAGAAGAACCCGCTCTCCGGAGAGAGCCAGGCAGGCCCCCAAGTTAATGGCGGTGGTGGTCTTGCCGACCCCCCCTTTTTGATTGCAGACGGCAATCACTCTAGACATGAGAATGTTCCACGTGAAACATGTTCAGCGCCGGATCCAGAAAACGCTTCAGTCCCCCTGGCTGCGGAGGTCCATCTCGGGATGCAGACGGGCGTAAAGCCGGTACTGACCCAGCGTCAACAGGGTGTTGGTCACCCAATATAACACAAGACCGGAAGGCAGGCCATAAAAGAGAAATCCGAAGAGGAGCGGAAACCATTTGAACATCTTTTGCTGGAGCGCCTGCTCATCGCTCAGGCCGGCCTGAGGGGTCTGCGTCATCCTCTGCTGGAAGAACATCAGCACCGCCATCAGGATCGGCAGAAGGTTCAAATTCCTCCCAATCAACGGAATCTCCGACGGAAAACGAACCAGGGCATCCGGTCCGGACAGATCCCGGATCCACAAGAAAGAGGCCCCCTTGAGTTCCGGAGATCGGCTCAGCACCTGATAGAGGGCGATGAAGATCGGCATCTGAAGAAAAAGGGGCAGGCATCCGCTTAAGGGGTTGACCCGATGCTTCTGGTAAAGCTGCATCATCTCCCGGTTCGTCCGCTGCTGGTCCTTTCCATGTTCCCGACGGATCCGTTCCACATGCGACTGCAGTTTTCCCATCGTTTTAGTCATCCGAATGCCGGCCCAGGTAACCGGGAAGAAAAGAAGCCAGATCAAAAAACTGATTACTAGGATGGCCAGCCCGTAATTCTTAAGCCAGCCATGGCTCCAGCTTAATAAGCGGAACAGGATCTTGGTGATCCCGGAAAAGGCCCCGAAAGAAACCATCTGCTCTACGCCGGCCTGCCGAAGGCTTTTCAAACTCAGAGGACCGGCATACCATTTGAACTCCCATTCTTGAGTTTGACCGGGCGCTAACTCCACCACCGGCAAAGTCAGCCAACCTACAGGGGTTTGCCCGCTCGAATGTTCCACGTGGAACATTCCGGCCGGCTTCAAGGGCTGAACCAGGATCCCATAGGACTTTCCCTGGGCCACGATCCATTCCGGGGAAGCGGGAAAATTCTGGGTGTGGCCCTCTTTCCAGCCGACGGCCCGGTTCTTTCCTTCCGCGGAAACCATCGTGTACCGGTACTGCTGACCCTCTGACGCGGAAAAATACAAGGGGCGGTAAGTCACCATCCGCATTTGGCATTGTTGTGATTCTGAGGAGCTGTTTTTTAGCTGTAACTTACATCTTGCCAAATAGTTGCTTCCGTCCCGATTTTTGGATAGCTGGCGGGTGATCTCAATCCCTGAGGAGGAGCGGGCCAGGCTTTGAAGGCGGCCTTCTTCCCATCGGGTTTCGAACCGCAAGGGCAGGTCAGCCGGTTTGATCATCTCCGCCTGAAAAAGACCGGGATTGGCATTCATTAACAAATCGGCCCCTTCAATCCGAATCGATTGGATGCCGCCTCGTTGAGGATCCACCTCCAGTTCAATCGGATCGATGGAAAATTCAAGGCCCGGTTCCAGGGAGGGGGGTGCGATGCTAACTATCTTATTTTCAATAGGTTGTAATTTTTCAATGGGTCCTCCCGGCGGGGACGGCGGACTGAAGAGGGACCAAGCCAGCAGAATGGTCAGGGTTAGGGTCAGTGCCAGTAGGAGCCGCTTCTCCGGGGTCATGGCACCGGATCCCATCCGCCCGGATGCAGGGGATGACAACGCAAAAGCCGGCACAGACAAAGCCCTATCCCACGGCCGATCGAATACTGACTTAATGCCGACCCCGCGTAGACCGAGCAGGTTGGAACGAACCGGCAGCTCGGGGGGACTAATCCAAAAACCGAAATCCAGCCGTTTAGTCCGAGCGATCGGTACCCGGCGATGACTCGGAGGAGAAGCCGGCGGATGAAATCCGATGAGAAAAGGCCAACAGGTCCCGTTGGACCGTCATGAAATCCGGTTTTTCCGGCCGCCGCCAGGCGACCGCCATCAGGTCGAATCCCTGCGGGAAGACCGATCGGTTCAGCCGGTAAGCTTCGCAGATCCACCGTTTCATCCGGTTCCGGAATACCGCTGCCGGGGACGCTGTCCGTCGGACGGCGCAGGCGAAGCGGCTGCACGGCAGCCCGTTGGGAAGAACGGTTAGACTCAACCATCCTCCTCGGAGCCGTTTTCCCTCGCGCAGGAGCCGCCGCAACGGCGCGCCTCGAAGCCGCTGGGTGGAAGGCATTCCGGCAGAGGGCATTCGACGGAAGGGGTTGAGCGGGCCTCACGGAATCAGCCGGCGCCGCCCTTTTCGCCGACGGCGGCGCAGGACTGCTTGGCCTCCTCGGCGGGACATCCGCCGACGAAATCCGTGCCGGCGAACCCGCTTTCGGTTGCTGACCGGTCTTAAGGTTTTCTTCACCCCGCCCCTCCAGAGTTCTGGACCCCGCACGATTTGTTTCGCTTCGCGAACCCAATCGAAACTTGCAGGGTCGCTGTGCCGAAGGCACAGGTGCCCTCGGATCTACTCGGCATGAAAACAGCATCCTTCCGCAAGGCGAACACCCCTGTTAACCTTGCTTCTCTCACCCTCCTCCCCGTATCGAGGGCAGAACTCTGGAGGGGCGGGGCCATGGGCCTGATTCTAACAATGGGGCCGCTCCCTTGTCAAACTAACCCCGCCATGCTATGATCGATTTTCTTATCAAGGACTATCCCTTCTTTATGAGCCGTGTGGATCTCAACCTTTGGGGCCAGGCGCTGGCCCGGATTCAGCAGGAGCTGCCCAGTCAAGCCTACGAGACTTGGTTCCAGCCGACCCGCGCTATCGAATCGACCGCCGACTCCCTGATTGTGGAAGTTCCAAATCCCTTTTTTCGGGACTGGATCAGCAGCCATTACGCGGAGCTGATCGGCCGGGCGCTGGGTGGATTGTCGAGTTCCAAAATCCGGGTGGAATACTCGGTCGCGTCGCAGGCCCGGCAGGGATCGGTTCCTTCCGAAAGGGCCCCCTCGGCGACGCCGGCACCCGGCCCCATTTTAAGGAAGCTGGAACCGCATCCCCCGCCGGGCTCCTCCTCTTCCGCCGAGCCCGGACTGAATCCGCGCTACGTGTTTGAGGAGTTCGTCATCGGACCCTCCAACCGATTCGCCCACGCGGCCGCTCTGGCGGTCAGCGAATCTCCGGCGAAGGCCTACAATCCCCTGTTCATCTACGGTGGAGTGGGGCTGGGCAAGACGCACCTGATGCAGGCCATCGGCCATCGTTTCCGGGAGCGGTTTCCGGAAGCGAAGGTGTTTTATTTATCCAGCGAGCGGTTCACGAACCAGCTGATCTCCGCCATACAAAATCGTTCCATGGCTTCTTTCCGGGAACGGTTCCGGTTGGCCGACGTGCTGTTGATCGACGACATTCAGTTCATCGGCGGCAAGGAATCCACCCAGGAGGTTTTCTTCCACACCTTCAACACGCTTTATGACGCCCACCGGCAGATCGTGCTCTCAAGCGACCGTCCCCCTAAAGAGCTGCGTGGGGTGGAGGAACGTTTGGTCTCCCGGTTTGAGTGGGGTCTGGTAACCGACGTCCAGCCGCCGGATTTAGAGACTCGTGTTGCAATCCTGCGGCGCAAAGCCGATGTCCAGGGACAGCGGGTGCCCGATGAGGTTACCTTATTTATCGCGGAACGGCTCTCTTCCAATATCCGAGAGTTGGAGGGGGCCTTAAACCGGGTGATTGCTTATTCGGTTCTGATTAGCCGAGAGATCACGCTGGGGATGACCCAGGAGATCTTAAAGGGGATGGTGGCGGAGAAAGCCAAGCTGGTCACGTTGGATCGGATTCAGCGCACCGTGGCCAGCCATTTCAATCTTTCTGTTTTAGATATGAAGGGGAAGCGTCGGACCAAGGAGGTGGCCCTTCCACGGCAAATCGCCATGGCGCTGGCCCGGGAGCTAACCGAGGCTTCTTTGTTGGGCATTGGGGAAGCCTTTGGGGGGCGGGATCACGCAACGGTCCTTTACGCCTGCCAGCGAATGGGTGCTGCTCGCAAGAGCGATCCGAGCTTGCAGAGTTTGTTTGGGGATTTGATCAGTCAGCTTAAACAGGGATTGTGAAAAACTGGTTGAATACTTCTGCCTGGGGGGGCTGCTTGGGGAGCGTGTTTAATCTTGGGGCTGCTTATTCACTGGGGGTGTTGAATTCTATCTTTTTTAGAATAAACGGGTTAGATACGTTATCAACATTCCAAACACCCCTTACTATTACGGTTACTATCTTTAACCTATAAAGGCAAGCAACGATGAAAGCTCAGGTTGCCCGGGAACACCTCCTTAAAGGGATACAGACCGTTTATCCGGTCATCCCCAGCCGAAGCACCCTGCCCATCCTCTCTCATCTTTTGCTGGAAACCCAGAAAGAGGCTCTCCACCTGGCCGGAACCGATCTAGAGATAGGCATCTCCTGCACCATCCCGGCCCAGATCCAAGAGGAAGGGGCCTGTACGATTCCGGCCAAACGGCTATTCGATCTGGTCAAGGAGCTTCCCAACAACTCCCTCCAGATCAGCACCCGGAAGAACCAGCAGGTCAGCATCGAGTGCGATCGGGGCCTGTTCAAGATCATGGGGCTTCCGCGGGAGGAGTTCCCGCGGCTTCCTCAGGTGGAGGGGCAAGACGCGGTTGTGATGGATCAGCAACTGCTCCAAGCGATGCTGAGCATGACCGCCTTTGCTGTTTCACGGGATGACTCTCGCTATGTGGTCACGGGAATCCTCTTTGTTTTGAAAGGGAACCGGCTTCGCATGGTAGCCACGGACGGACACCGCCTGGCGCTGGTGGAAAAACAGGCGATGTCGGCTCCCAAGAAAGAGCAGGAGGTCATCGTTCCCGCTAAGGCCATTGCGGAGCTTCATCGGCTTTTGGGAGAGGGCCCCACAGTAAAAATCCAGTTCAAAGAGAATCAGATCGCCTTTGATTTAGGGAACACCCAAGTGGTTTCCCGGCTGATCGAAGGAAAGTTCCCCAATTATGAGCCGGTGATTCCCGGCGAATCGCCTCAGAAGCTGGCGGTGCCGCGAGAGGAGCTGCTTTTGGCCACCCGCCGGATCGGATTGTGGGCCACCCAAGATTCCCCCTTTATCCGGTTTGAGCTCAAACCCAACCACCTGGTTATTTCCAAGCAAACGCCGGAAGTCGGAGAGGCCCATGAGGAGGTTTCGGCCCACTATGCAGGTCCAGAACTTTCCATTGGATTTAATCCGGATTACCTGGTTGATGTGCTGAAAGTCCTGCCGGACGGATCGGTGGAGCTGGAGCTTCCGGCCCAGGATCGTCCCGGCGTGATACGGACCAAAGACCATTACCTCTACATGGTCATGCCGATCATTAATCCTTGAGGAAGCCTAAGGGGTGGTTTCAAAACTCTAAATCCAAGCCGGCCCCCCTTTCAGAAATTCTTCCACAGATTGTTCAAGGTCTGCGCTCCGAATCGCGCCCCACGCTGGAGGCGGCCGAAAAGGCATGGAGCCGGACAGCCGGGAAAGCGGCCGCCTTGCACAGCTGGCCCAAGCACCTGACGAAGGGACGGCTTCTGGTGGAAGTGGAAAACTCAGGTTGGATGTACACCTTAAGCCTCAAGAAACAAGAATTGCTTAAGGGACTGATCCGATCCCTGGGAGGGGGCCGGGTCAAAGAGCTTCAATTTAGAATCGGAGAGAGGGAGGATGCCCAAAACCAAAACCCCACAGCCGCCTAAAAAGGCCTCTTCCACGGCGTTTCATTACGACGCCACCACCATTCAAGTGCTGGAAGGAATCGAAGCGGTCCGTCGCCGGCCGGCGATGTACATTGGGGATACCAGTGTGCGGGGCCTGCATCACCTGGTCTATGAGGTGGTGGACAACTCGGTCGACGAGGCGATGGCCGGGTTCTGCAGCGCCATCGAGGTGACAATCCGTCCGGACAACTCGGTTACCGTCAACGACAATGGGCGCGGGATCCCGGTGGACATCCATAAGACGGAAAAGAAGCCCGCCGTGGAGGTGGCGCTGACCACCCTCCATGCCGGGGGCAAGTTCGACCATCGGATCTACAAGGTTTCCGGAGGGCTCCATGGCGTGGGGGTCAGCGTGGTCAACGCTCTTTCCGAGTGGCTGGAGGTGGAGGTCCGCCGGGACGGAAAGATCCATCACCAGCGGTACGAGCGGGGCAAGACCAAGACCAAGCTGACAGTGATCGGCAAGGCCTCTGCCGCCGGCACCAAGGTCACCTTCAAACCGGACCGGGAGATCTTCGGGCCCAAGATCGATTTCTCCTATGAAACCCTGGCCAACCGAATCCGGGAGCTGGCCTTCCTGAACAAGGGGCTTAAGATCTCCTTAAGCGACGAGCGGTCGGACAAGTCGCAGGTCTTCGAGTACGCCGGCGGGCTGGTCTCTTTCGTGGAGTATCTGAACAAAGGGAAAACAGCCATTCACAAGCAGGTGATCTTCTTCTCCCGGGAGAAGGAGGGCCTAATCGTCGAGGTGGCCCTCCAGTACAACGACGGCTTCTCCGAGACGCTCTTCTCCTTCGCCAACAACATCAACACGGTAGAGGGGGGCACCCACATGAGCGGCTTCAAGTCGGCCCTGACCCGGGTGCTGAACAACTACTGCAAGGCCCGCGGGGTATTAAAGGAACAGGATCCTCCCCTCGCAGGGGAGGATGTCCGGGAGGGCCTGACCGGGGTGATCAGCGTCAAGATCCCAAACCCCCAGTTCGAGGGGCAGACCAAGACAAAGCTGGGCAACTCGGAAGCGGAAGGGTTAACCGCCAGCGTCATCAATGACGCGCTGGGGGCCTTCTTTGAAGAGAATCCTTCCGTCGCCAACAAGATCGCCGGCAAAGGGATTCTGGCCTCGCGCGCCCGGGAGGCCGCCCGCAAAGCCCGGGAGCTGACCCGTCGGAAGGGCCTGCTGGAAATGGACAGTCTGCCGGGCAAGCTGGCCGACTGCTCAGAGCGGGACCCGGAGTTATGCGAGCTGTACATCGTTGAGGGAGACTCTGCCGGCGGCTCGGCCCGGCAAGGGCGAGACCGGCGATATCAGGCGATCCTGCCCATCAAGGGGAAAATCATCAATGTGGAGAAAGCGCGCCTGGAAAAGGTGCTGAGCAACGAAGAGGTACGGACCATCATCACGGCTTTGGGCACCGGCGTGGGAGAGGAATTCTCCCCGGAAAAACTCAGGTACCACAAAATCATTTTAATGGCCGACGCCGACGTCGACGGTTCCCACATACGAACGCTGCTGCTGACCCTTTTTTACCGGCACCTGCAGGAGCTGATTAAGCAAGGGTACGTTTACATCGCCCAACCCCCCTTGTTTAAAATCAAGCGGGGGAAGCGGGAAGAGTACGTTTACTCCGAGACAGCCATGAACGAAGTGCTGTTCGACCTGGGGTTGGAAGGGGTTACGCTCGCGCTGGTCGAGGAAAAGAAAGAATACACGCCAGCCCAAGCGAAAGAGCTTCTTCGGCTTCTGACCGAGATCGAGCACATCGGTAAATCATTACAGAAAAAGGGAGTGAATTTTAAAAAATACATCAAATTAAGACACCAAAAGACCCAAAAACTGCCTATTTTTAGGGTAAAAGTGGAGGAAGAAACCCAATTCCTCTATTCAGACGATGAGCTTGCCAAGTTGACGAAGGGAGAAACGGAGGCCGATGTCATGGAAATCTACGAAGCCGCTGAGCTGGAGGAGTTGGCGGCAAAGCTGGCGAAGCTTGGCGTCGACCTAAAAGACTTCGAAACCCAGGATGCTTCAACCGTGGAGCCATCGGCCCGCGGTAAGCGCAAAGGGAAAAAGGAATCGGCGGGCGCAGTCGGAGAGCCGGAGAAAAAGGGGACGCCGCTCTTTAAGCTGGTCAACGAAAAAGAAGAAGGGACCGCCCATTCCTTGTCCGAGCTTCTTCAGGTGGTGAGGAATTTAGGACACCGAGGGCTTCAGATGCAGCGGTACAAAGGTCTTGGAGAGATGAACCCGCCCCAACTGTGGGAGACCACCATGGATCCGGAGAAGCGGACCCTGCAGAGGGTGAACTTGGAGGATGCCGTGGAGGCGGAGACCATGTTTACCACGCTGATGGGGGATGAGGTAGAACCGCGGCGGGTCTTTATTGAGGAACACGCGCCGGAGGTGCGGTTCCTGGATGTGTAGAGGTTCTCATGTATACGCGTAAGGAAAAGATCGTTCCGGTTGCCATCGAGCAGGAGATGAAGGATTCCTACATCTCCTACGCGATGTCGGTCATCGTTGGGCGGGCTCTGCCGGATGCCCGAGACGGATTGAAGCCGGTTCAGCGGCGAATCCTCTACACGATGCGGGAACTGGGGCTGGAGCACAGCAAGCCTTATAAAAAATCCGCTCGCATCGTGGGAGATACCCTGGGGCGCTTCCACCCGCATGGGGATACGGCCGTCTACGATGCCTTGGTCCGGATGGCTCAGGATTTTTCGGTCCGGTACCCGCTCGTCGACGGACAGGGAAATTTCGGCTGTTTTACCGGAGACACAAAGATCAAGCTTTTGGATGGCCGCGACCGCTCGTTCGAGGAACTGGCTCAAG
>CAYJTC010000051.1:0-11262 GCA_964372955.1 uncultured Planctomycetia bacterium
CCCTGTTCTCCCTGTCTCCCCTGTTTCCCCTGTTTCCCCTGTTTCCCCTCTTTCCCCTGTTTCCCTGTTTCCCTGTTTCCCTGTTTCCCCTGTCTTCCCTCTTTCCCCTGTTTCCCCGTTTCCCTGTTTCCCTGTTTCCCCTCTTTCCCCTGTCTCCCCTGTTTCCCCTGATTCCCCTTTCACAAGCGCACTGGAATGCCGCGCCTCTTCAGATACCGCTTGGCCTGCGGGACCGTGTAGATCCGATAGTGGAACAGGGAGGCCACCAGCGCCGCGTCGGCCTTGCCCCAAGTAAAGGCTTGCGCCAGATGTTTAAGGTTTCCCGCACCTCCCGAAGCAATTACCGGGATCGGTACCGCCTTCGCCACCGCCCGGGTGAGGCCTAAGTCGTATCCCTCCTGGGTCCCGTCCCGGTCCATCGAGGTCAGCAGAATCTCGCCGGCTCCCCGGCCGGCTGCCTCCCTCGCCCACCGGATGGCATCCTTACCGGTGGAAGTTCGTCCCCCGTGGATATAGACCTCCCACCTAGGGGTCAGGCACTTTTTGACAGGTCTGTCAAAAAGTGCCTGACCCCTTTTGACGGTTTTGGCGTCGATGGCCACCACCACGCACTGACTGCCGAACCGCCGGGCCGCCTGGCTGATCAGCTCCGGGTTCCGGACCGCCGCCGTGTTGATCGAGATCTTGTCGCACCCGCTGGCTAAGAGGCGCCGGATCTGCTCGAGCGATTCGATCCCTCCTCCGACGGTAAACGGGATGAACAGGACCCGTGCCACTGCCCGCACCCAGGCCTCCTGCGTCGCCCGGGCCTCGGCGGAGGCGGTGATGTCCAGAAAGACCAGCTCGTCGGCCCCCTCCTTTTCATAGCGGCGGGCCGCCTCAACCGGGTCTCCGGCGTCCCTTAGCGCGAGGAAGCGGATCCCTTTGACGACCCGGCCGTTTTTGACGTCGAGACAGGGGATGATTCGTTTGGCGAGCATTCTTTGAGAGCCGCTTTCAGGTCGAGCTTTCCTTCATAGAGGGCCCGGCCGACGACCACACCGGTCAAGCCCAGGGGTTCCAGTTCCTTCAAACGGACCAGATCCTCCAGAGAGCCGATTCCACCGGAGGCAAAGCAGCCGGCCTTGCCCCGGGTGATCGCCAGCACCTCTTTCATCGTGTCGGTGGCCGGGCCGGTCATCGTTCCGTCCCGGCTGGTATCGGTGTAGATCAGAGTCTTGACCCCCTGATTGACCAGCCGGCGGATCAGCGCTTCCGGTTTCATCCACTCTTTCCGGACCCAGCCCTCGATCGTCACCCGGCCTCCTTTCACATCCACCGCCGCGGCGATCCGGTCGGCCCCGCCCCTCAAGGCCCTGGTCATGAAGGCCTCATCCAGGCAGGCCTTGGTGCCCAGGATCACCTGCGCGGCCCCGGCCTCCAGGTACTGGGTGATCGCCTGTAGGGTCCGGATGCCCCCTCCGGTTTGGACCGGGATCGGGACCGCCTTGGCAATCTGGCCCACCACCGAAAGATGCCGAGGGGTTCCGGTCAGGGCCCCATCCAGATCGATCACGTGCAGGCGCCGGGCTCCCGCTTCCGCCCACCGGCGGGCGACGGCTACCGGATCGTCCGCGTACACCAGCTCCTCCGAGAAGTCCCCCCGGACCAACCGGACCACCTTTCCCTTCTTCAGATCAATGGCAGGAACGATTAACATGAAGACACCGCCTCCAGAAAGTTTTTCAGCAGCTTCAAGCCCCACCGTTGGCTCTTCTCCGGATGAAACTGGGTCGCCCAAAGATTCCGGCCGTCCCAAAGGACCGATGGAAAGCGGCGGCCGTACCGGGTCGCCCCTAACATCGTTTCCTTGTTTTCCGGATCAGCGTAAAAACTGTGCACGAAATACATGAAAGCCCCGTCCGGGATCCCCCTGAGAATGTCATTCTCGCGAAAGCGAGAATCCGATCCCCGCTTCCGCGGGGATGACCTTTCCACCTGGTTCCAGCCCATGTGGGGGACCTTCAATCCCCGCCGGGCCGGAAGCTTCCGGACTCGCCCGGGCAAGACCCCTAAGCCTTTCACGCCGGGCGACTCCTCGCTGGACTCAAACAAAAGCTGCAGCCCCAGGCACAACCCCAGGAACGGTTTCCCCTCCCGGATCGATCCGACGATCGGCTTCACGAGCCGCCTTTTTTTAAGCTCCCCCATCGCCTCGCCGAACGCCCCTACGCCGGGGAAAACCAGCGCCTCGGCCTGGGTTATCTTCTTAGGATCGGACGTAATCTGAGCCCGGGCACCCAGGAATTTAAGCGCTTTGGCGACCGAGCCCAAGTTCCCCATCCCGTAGTCGACCACTGCGATCATTGTACTGGTCGTCGCGAGCCCCGCCGCAGGCGGGGCGTGGCGACCTCATAGAGATTGCTTCGTCTCCGCCAAAGTACTGTGGCGGATCCTCGCAATGACAAACTAGTCCTCACAACTTCCCCTTGGTGGAGGGGATCCCTTTGACCCGAGCGTCCCGCTCCACCGCCTCCCGGAGCGACCGGCCCAGCGCCTTGAAGACCGACTCCAGAAGGTGATGGATGTCCCGGTCGGCCTTCAGCACATCCACATGGACGGTGATCCGGCTTTCGGTGACGAAGCTCTCCAGGAAATGCTTGGCGTCGTTCAAATTATAGGCCGATTGCTGGAACCCTTTCTCCCGGGCGCGGGCCGCCCAGTCCCAACGGAAAAAGGGCCGGCCGCTGACATCCACCACCGTCCGGACCCGGGCCAGCGACTCATCCATCGGCACAAAGGCGGAGCCCATCCGGCGGATTCCCTTTTTTTCTGCCAAAGCCTCCCGAAAGGCTTCCCCTAAAGCCAGTCCCAGGTCTTCATTGGTATGGTGAAGGTCGATCTCCAGGTCCCCCTGGGCCCGCAGGGTCAGGTCGAACAGGCCGTGCTTGGCCAACAGCTCCAGCATGTGGTCCAGAAACCGGATGCCGGTGGAGACCCGGTATTGCCCGCTCCCATCCAGGTTGAGCCGGCCCCGAATTCGCACCTCTTTGGTTTCTCTCTCTATCTTGGCCGTTCTACTCTTCATTGTTTTTATCGAACCTCGCCTCCACCGATTCCCAGTGCTTGGGCAGACCTTCAATGGTGGCCAGCCGCTGGATCATCCCGCAAGCGGCCTCGAGCGCCTTGCGTGAATAGCCGATCACGTGGCTGACCTTCATGAACTCCCCTACCCCTAAGCCCGAAAAGAACCGGGCGGTCCCGCCGGTGGGCAGGACGTGGCTGGGCCCGGCCGCGTAATCCCCCACCGATGCCGGCGAGTAGGGGCCGATGAAGATCGCCCCGGCGTTGCGGATTTTCCGGATCAGGGTCTCGGGCCGGCGCACGTGCAGTTCCAGGTGTTCCGGAGCGATGGCGTTGGCGATCTCCGCCGCCTCGTCCAAACTCCGGGCCAGCAGGATATAGCCCTTGGAGACCCGCGGCCGGATCGCCCGGGCCAGCGCCTTGGAGGTGGTGATCAGAATCGCCAGCCCCTGGTGATGCTCGTTCTCGGCCTCCAGATCCCGGGCCACGAACTCCGGGTTGGCATACTGGTTGGCGATGATCGCGATCTCGGTGGGGCCGGCGATCATGTCGATGTCCACGTAGCCGTATACCTGCCGTTTGGCCTCGGTCACATAGGCGTTGCCGGGCCCGACGATCTTATCCACCTTCGGGATCGTTTTGGTCCCGAAGGCCAGCGCCCCGACTGCCTGGGCGCCGCCGGCCTTGTAGACCGCCGTCACTTTAAGCAGATTGGCCACCACCAGGATATGCGGGTCTACCGACCCGTCCGGCTTGGGCGGAGTCGCCAGGATAATCTCCTTGACGCCGGCCATCTTGGCCGGGATCACCGTCATGTAGACGGTGGAGACCAGGGGAGCCGTGCCCGAAGGAACATACACCCCCACCCGCTCCAGCGGGACCGGGTGCTCCCCCAGCACCACCCCGCTCTCGTCCCGGATCCGCCAAGACCTTTTGATCGAGCGGCGATAGAACCGCTCCACATTTTCGATCACCGTCTTCAGGGAACCGATGAACTCCTGCGAGATGTTCTGAAAGGCGCCGGAGGTTTCCCCTTCCGAAACCTTCAGCTGTTTGGAGGTCAGCCGGACCTTGTCGAACCGCCGGGTGTAGCGCAGCAGCGCCTCGTCCCCTTCCGTCCGGACCGCCTGGAGGATCTTCTGGACCCGCTCCTCCACCCGGGCCCGGCGAATGAACCCCCGCTGGACCAGCTTTTCCCACTCCCGACTTCGAACGCGGATGACTCTCATTTGATGCCTATTTCAAGGCCTCCCCGTCATTCCCGCGAAAGCGGGAATCGTTCTCGAATGCGTCCCTCAAGATATCTCTTGATCTCCAGAAAATTCGAGAATTCTTTGAGTTTGCCCTGCGCTAAGTTTGGTCGACCGCCACCAGAACCACCTGCCCTGTCATTCGCCAACGCCATCAAATCGTTGGCACAGAGTCCCATTTTTTGAGCGTAATCCGAACAAAAAACCACGCAGTTTCCGGATTGGTCGCACAGAAAAATAACCTCTTTCTTCTCTCTGGATCGAATGTCATCTATGAGCATGCGGAGCTCTTCATGTCTCATCTCGACTGGAAGCGAGCTTATCAAATAGATCTGCCCAACCTCTATTTCTCCAGATTCCAATGATCGTTCAATCTCTATCCTTGCAACATCGATCTTCATCCTTTGCCGTTGCTCATTCACTTCCTTCTCCAACTGCTTGTTCCGCTCCTCCAAACGCTCATTATCCTCTTTCAAGCGGGCCGATTCCGCCTTGAGCGCCTCAAAAGCATGCCGGTCTGCGGGGACACTCACGCAACAGACTTTCTGGATTTCAAAGAAACCTTTTCCTCCTCGAGCTGCTTTTTTCGCTTCATCAAACGTTCCTGATCCTGTTTCAAACGGGCCACCTCCGCTCCGAGGGAATCCAAAGCGGCTTGATCGGACAGCGCCTCCACCCGGCGCACGCCGGAGGCGATGGAACCTTCCTCCACAATCGTCAGGAGCCCCACCTCTCCGCTGGCCTTCAGGTGCGTCCCGCCGCAAAGCTCTTTGGAGACCTCGCCGATTGCCACCACCCGCACCATGGCCCCGTACTTGTCGCCGAAGAAAGCCAGGGCGCCGGACCGCTGGGCCTCATCCAGCGACATGCTGTCCACAGTGACCGGCAGGTTCGTCTCCACCCACTCGTTGACCAGCGACTCCACCGAATCCAATTGGCCCCGGGAAAGCCCCTGGCCGTGCGAGAAATCCAGCCGCAGATGGTCCGGCGCCACCAGAGAGCCGGCCTGCGAGACGTGATCTCCCAGCACCTTCCGAAGGGCGGAGTGAAGCAGGTGCGTGGCGGTGTGGTTTTGCGCCACGCAGCGGCGACGCTTCTCATCCACGCGACCGGTCACCGGATCCCCCACCTGGATCCGTCCCTCCTTCAGTTGCGCTGAATGGACCAGGACGTGGCCCACCCATTGGGTGTCGGTGACGGTCAATTTCCCCTCCGGCCCCTCCAGCGTCCCGGCGTCTCCCACCTGGCCGCCGGCCTCCCCGTAAAAAGGAGACACATCCAGGATCACCCCGATCGGGGCCGGGGCCTGCGCCGAGGGAACCAGCCGGTTCTCCCGGACCAAGCCCAGCACCTTGGCCCGTGAGGTCATCTGCTCATATCCGACGAATTTCGTTTCGGAGGCGGTCTTGAGCACCAGCTCCTGGAGCGCGTCCTGGGCGAAGATCTCCCCGGCGAACCGGCTGGCCGCTCTGGACTTCGCCTGGAGAGCTTCGAGTGCTTTATCGAACGCCTCGCGAGGCGGAGGAGCAATGCCGTGTTTTCCGCATATCTCCGCTATTTCTTCATACGAAAGCCCATGCGTGTCATAAAATCGAGCAGCCAATTGAGCTAGGTGTTCTATATCAAAAACTACCCTGGATTCATTGGGCCTTCCAGTACTCTCTAGTCGAAGAGCATCCTCCAGCAGCGGCAGCTTCTCGGTCAAGGTCTGCTGGAACCGCTCCTCCTCGGTCAGGATCGCCTTGGCGATCGATTCCCTCCGGCTCACCAGTTCCGGATAAGCGGTCCCCATGATCTTAACCACCTGCGGGACCAGCTGGTACAGAAACGGCTTCTTCAATCCCAGCGTGGCGCCGGCCCGGGCCGCCTTGCGCAGGAGCATTCTGAGCACGTAGCCGCGCCCCTCGTTGGAGGCAACCGCACCGTCCCCCACCAGGAAGGTCAGCGCCCGGGCATGGTCGGCGATCGCGTAAACGAATCCCCGCTGGTCCTTCCGGAATCCTTCCGGCGCCTGGGCCCTCTGCAGAAGAATCAGCTCCTCGATGATCGGCTCGAACAGGTCGGTCTCGAATACCCCCATCTTATCCTGCGTCACCGCGGCCAACCGCTCCAGGCCCATGCCGGTGTCGATGTTCTTGGCCGGCAGGTCGGCTAAGCGGCCGTCGGGCCGGCGGTCGAACTGGGTGAAGACCAGGTTCCAGATCTCCACAAACCGCCCACAGGGACAGCCCGGCTTGCAATGGTCCGGGTCCGGGCAGGTTTTCCCGACCAGGCACCGGTTGTAATCGTAGTAGATTTCGGAACAGGGGCCGCAGGGCCCGTTGGGGCCCTGCGTCGGGGCGTTGGAAGGCCAGAAGTTGTCCTTGGCTCCGAACCGGACGATCCGGTCCGCCGGCAGGCCGATCTGCTTCTCCCAGATTCCGGCCGCCTCGTCGTCCTTCTCGTAGACCGAGGCCCAGAGCCGGTCCGCCGGCAGCCGCAGATCCTCCGTCAGGAACTCCCAGGCAAAGCCGACCGCTTCCTTCTTGAAGTAATCTCCAAAGGAGAAGTTCCCCAGCATCTCAAAGAAGGTCAGGTGAGCCGGGGTCCGCCCCACCTGCTCAACGTCCCCGGTCCGGAAACATTTCTGGCAGGTGGCGGCCCGCTTGAGGTCCTTCTTGACCCCCAGGAAATAATCCTTGAACGGGTTCATCCCGGCCCCGGTAAAAAGCAGGGTCGGGTCCTTGGCCGGGATCAGGGAATCGCTGGGCAGGATCGCGTGATCCCGCTTACGGAAAAATTCCAGGAAACGGCGGCGCAGCTCGCTCGATTTCACGCTCTGTCATTCCCGCCCTCGTTTACACGAGGGTAAACTCCAGGGGAATCTCTCTGATCCTCGCTTTCGCGAGAGCCTGCCCTCGGCTCGACCGAGGGATGACCGCCTTGGGCGGTCACCTCCCGCACCACCTTGTAGACGGTGTCGCCGGAGAATCCCCGCCGGCTTAAAAACCCGTACAGCCGGCGCTGCTGGGCCGCTTGGGGGAGTTCTTTCAACCGGGAGAGTCGGCTTTCTGCGAGCTGGCGCGCGACGGTCTCCTCCTCCTGGCCTCCCAGGGCCTGCCGGACCGCTTCACCGGCCAGATCGGGTGCCACCCCCTTGGCCTTCAGATCGGCCATCAAGCCCCGCTTGCCCATCGGCTTGGAGAGAACCCGCTGGGTGGCGAACAGCTTGGCGAACTTCGCGTCGTCCACCAGCCCCTTGCGCCGGAACTCCTCCAGAAGGGTTTCCACCGCTTCCGGGCCGACCCCTTTGCGGCTCAAGCGTTCTCGGAGTTCCGATTCGGAGCGGGGCCGGACTTTCAGCAGGCGGATCGCCTGGGCCCGGGCGGCGGCGTTGGGATTCACGCGTTACTCTTCTTTCTCCGGCCTTTTGTCTGGGAGGATGACGTAGCCGCGGGAGGTCTTGAGCAAAGCCTCTCCCTGGACCGCCCGGGTCACCTTCTGGAAATCAGCGACCGAATCGATCAGCAGACGATTGATCCCGAAGATCAGATCCCCTTCCCGCAGGCCGGCCTCCTCCGCGGCAGAGCCCGGCTCCACACCCCGAATCACCACTCCTGCCTTCTCCGGCAGCCCAAGCCGTTCGGCCAGCTCCGGAGTCAGCGGCCCGACCGTCATCCCCCGCCAAGTCTCGCCGGCCTTATCCTCCAACTCCGACTCGCCAGGGCGCTCCCCGATCTCCACTGTGACCTTCACCGGCCGATTGTCCCGAAGGACCCCCAGCGTCACCCGCTTTCCGACCGGGGTCTGCGAGATCCGCTTGAGCAGGTCCCGCACCTCTTTGACCGGCTGGCCGTCGTAGACCCGGATGACGTCTCCATCCTTTAAGCCCCCTTGATCACCAGGGGAATCCGGCAGAACCTTCGCGACGATCACTCCCTCCTTCGACTCCAGCCCAAAATGCTGGGCCAGCTCCTCCGTCACGTCCTGGACGTTGATCCCCAGCCACCCATACAGCACCTTCTTGCCCAGGATCAGGTCCCCCAGGACCGCCTTGGCCCGGTTACTGGGGATGGCGAAGCCCACCCCCTGATAGCCGCCGGTGGTGGAGAAGATCGCCACGTTGATCCCGATCACCTCGCCGGCTAAGTTGACCAAAGGCCCCCCGCTGTTGCCCGGGTTGATCGCCGCGTCGGTCTGGATCAGCTCCGTGTAGTCCCGATCGGCGCGGCCTACTTGGATCGATCGGCCCAACGCCGAGACCACGCCGACCGTCACCGTCGGCTCGGCGCTTCCAACCGCCCAGCCGAACGGATTTCCCACGGCGATCGCCCACTGGCCGCTCTTGACCCGGTCGGAATCCCCCAGTTGGACCATGGGCAGGTTCTTGGCCTCGATCTTGATGACCGCCAGATCGGAACGCAGATCGGCCCCCTGGAGCTTTCCTTTGAACTCCCGGCCGTCGGGCAGGTGCACCGTCATCTTGTCAGCCCCGTGGACCACATGTTCGTTGGTCAGGATGTAGCCGTCGGCGTCGATGATCACCCCAGTGCCCAAGCCCCGCTTCTTGAACTCCCGCTCCGGCTGGCTCCCGAAGAAATCCTCGAAGAACCGGTCGAAAAAATCCTCCTCAAATCCGGAGAAGGGGCCCAAGGAGCTTGCGCCCCGCCGGATGCGCATCCGTTCGGTCACCTCCGTGGCAATGGAAACCACCGCCGGCCCCACCCGCCGGCTGACCTCCACGAACTGGGCCTCCAGCTGTTCGGCCACGTTGAGAGGGTCTGCCTGAGCGGAGGGAATGGTGAATAGTAAAAGGAGAACCATGAACCTCTTCATCTTCATCTTCTCCGTTTTCCCTGTTTTCCCTATCTTCCCTGTTTCCCCTGTTCTTCCGAGTGAAACCCCGCTTTGCGGGATTCTTCTAGACAAAAACTTCAATGAAACAGCGTGCCGTGAGGACCCACGACACGCTGTGGTCGATCCCCCCTCTATTTTTAAAGCGACGGGGGGCTTTAAGAGGAATGCACCACTGCCGGAGCCGCTGTCAGCGCCGTTTCCCTAAGCTTGGTTTCCAGCTCGGAGAATAGCTTCGGGTTCTCTTTCAAATAGGACCGGGCGTTCTCCCTGCCCTGGCCCAGCTTGACCTCTCCGTAGGTCAGCCACGTGCCGGTCTTCTGCAGAAGACCCGTTTGGGTCCCCACGTCGATCAGGTCGCCGGTCTTGGAAATTCCCTCATCCCACATGATGTCGAATTCCGCCTGCCGGAAAGGAGGGGCCACCTTGTTCTTGACCACCCGGACCCGGACATGGGAGCCGACCACCACATCAGCCCGCTTGATGTGTTCGATCCGCCGGATGTCCAGCCGGACCGAGGCGTAAAACTTGAGCGCTCTACCCCCGGGGGTGGTCTCCGGATTGCCGTACATCACCCCGATCTTTTCCCGGAGCTGGTTGATGAAAACGAGGGATGTCTTGGATTTGGAGATCGCTCCGGTCAGCTTGCGCAGGGCCTGCGACATCAGCCGCGCCTGCAGACCCACGAACGAGTCGCCCATCTCCCCCTCGATCTCCGCCTTGGGCACCAGGGCCGCCACCGAGTCGATCACCACCACGTCCACCGCATTGGAGCGGATCAGCATCTCGGCGATCTCCAGGGCCTGCTCGCCGGTGTCCGGCTGGCTGATCAGCAGCTCGTCGTTGTTGACCCCGATCTTGGCCGCGTAGGTCGGATCGAAGGCGTGCTCGGCGTCGATGAAAGCGGCGATCCCGCCCCCCCGCTGGGTCTCGGCGATGATAGACAGGGTCAGGGTCGTCTTGCCCGAGGATTCGGGCCCGAAAATCTCCATCACGCGCCCCCGGGGAATCCCGCCGATGCCCAAGGCCAGGTCCAAGGAGATGGCACCCGTGGGCAGGGCCGGCACGTTCGAGTGGATCTCGCCCCCCAGCTTCATGATCGCCCCTTTGCCGAACTGCCGCTCGATCTGAGCCAAGGCCAGCTCCAGGGATTTCATCTTCCCCTCTCGCGTGGTCTGCGCCGCTGAAACTTGGGATATCTTGCTCGATTCGGTTTCTTTTTCTTTCGATTTGGGTTTCATGGAAACGGTCTTCTCCCTCTCAGTGTTTTCGGTTAGTGGTGTCATTATAACCTCCTCCTTTTAGTTGGGTCAAGCCATCCGTTCCCTGCTAATACAAACGCATCAAATAGTGTCATCCCCGAAATCTTTTATCGGGGATCGACCCTCTCGATTCCCGCTGGAGCTTGCCCTCGGCCGTCCCCCCGAAAGGGGGGACCGAGGGCGGGAATGACAGCGTAATGTTATTTAACACGTTCGTATTAGTATAGTCTTCTGGTTTGTCAATTCAATAATTTATTTGCACAAGAATCGGGAGCGGGGATGTGCTATCTTACCCCCCAGATGAACGCCGAGATTGTCACCATCGGGACGGAGCTCCTACTGGGCTTTGTGGTCAACACCGACACCGCCTATTTAGGAAGGGCGCTGGCCGGCTTAGGGATCGGCTGCTACCGGCAGGTGACGGTGGGGGACAATCCGGAGCGGCTCTCGGAGGCGATCCGGACCGCCCTTTCCCGCGCCGACCTGGTGATCACCTGCGGCGGACTAGGCCCCACTGTGGACGACATCACTTTGGAGACGATCGCCCGGGTCACCGGAAAGCGCCTGGTCCCTCGCCCTGAGATCGCCCGCAAGATCCGGGCCCGGTTTGCCCGCCCAGAAATCCCCCGCCTGGGGCGGGTCCGCCTCCGGCGGAGGATGCCCCCCAGCAACCTGCGGCAGGCCCTGATCCCCGAAGGAGCCGTAGTCTTCCCCAACGACGTCGGCACCGCCCCCGGCTTCCTCCTTTTCGTCAAAAGGGGTCAGGCACTTTTTGACGAAAAGAGTCAAAAAGTGCCTGACCCCATCCTGGTAGCGCTGCCGGGGCCGCCGAGGGAGCTGATCCCGATGGTGGA
>CAYJTC010000052.1:0-10859 GCA_964372955.1 uncultured Planctomycetia bacterium
GCGCCTTGATCATATAGAGGAAGACGGTGAAGGCCCCCAGCTCCATGGCGCTGGCCCCAATGCAGGTCAAATGGTCGGTGATCCGGGAGATCTCCGAGGTGATCACCCGGATGTAGTGGCACCGCTCCGGCACCTCAACCCCCAGCAGTTTCTCCACCGCCATGCAGTAGCCCATGTTGTTGATCAAAGGCGACACGTAGTTGAGCCGGTCGGCGTACGGAATCACCCCGTTATAGGAGACTGTCTCCGACATCTTCTCGAAACCCCGGTGCAGATAGCCGATCTCCACGTCGGTGTCCCGCACGGTCTCGCCATCCAGCTTCAGGATAAGCCGGATGATCCCGTGCATCGCCGGGTGGGCGGGTCCAACGTTGAGGAGCATCTCCTTGGTTTCCATATGTCATTCCCGCCCTCGTTTACACGAGGGCAAACTCCAGCGGGAATCCTCCTGATCCTTGCCTGATCCTCATTTTCATGAGGATGACGTGGGCTTTGCCCACGTCAGTTGACCGGTCCGATCAGGGGCTGGCGCTTGTTCACCGGATAATCCTTGCGCAGGGGATGCCCCTGGAACTCCGCGTACATCAGGATCCGTTTCAAGTTCGGGTGGCCCCGGAACCGGATCCCGTACATATCCCAGACCTCCCGCTCGAACCAGTTGGCGGAAGCCCACAGGCCGGCCAGCGAATCCACCTCCGGATCCGACTCCTCCACCGGCACCTTCACCCGCAGGCGGGCCTTCAGCAGCAGGGAGAAAAAATGATAAACCACCTCGAACCGGGCGGGTGTGGCCTGCCCCGGCCAGGGGGCTTCATCCGGCACCTGAGTGGGGGCCATGACCGGCACGCCGGAAGGGATGTAAGCCCCGGCAGAGGTCAGCGGTTTCTTGCCGAAGGTCAGGTAATCGACCGCGGTCAGATCCACCAGGAAATTCATCTGGAAGGCCGGATCTTCTTTGAGCACCCGGGCCACCTCCAAAAGATGCTCCCGGCGCAGGGTGAGGGTCTCATCCCCCCGGTACCGGTGGGAAGCGATCACCGCGGAGGGAAACCGCTGGGAAAGGAGCTCAGACCGTGAAGCCACGACGGACCTCAGCCGCAGAAGGGACAGGGGATGTCGGATATCTCTGCGCGGGAGGATACGGCTTGCCGTCGGCTTGAGCCTGAATCTTGGCCTGCAGCTTCAAAAGCCCGTCCAGCACGTACTCCGGCCTCGGAGGACACCCGGGAATGTAGATGTCCACCGGGATGAGCGTGTCGATCCCCATCACGGTGGCGTAGTTGTCGTAAAAACCGCCGGTGCAGGTGCAGACCCCGAAGGCCACCACCCATTTGGGCTCGGTCATCTGGTCGTGGATCTTCTTTAAAACCGGAGCGATCTTGTGGCTGATTGTCCCCACCACGAACAGGACATCCGCCTGGCGCGGGGAGAAGCGGGGAAACCCGGCCCCGAACCGGTCCACATCGTAGTGGGAGCAGGCGGTGGCCATGTATTCCATCCCGCAGCAGGCCGTGACAAAGGGGTATTGAAAGATGGAGAACTTGCGCGCCCACCCGATCGCCGAGTCCAGCTTGCTGGTGAGGAAATTATCGCCGCCGAACATCGCCTATTGCCACTCCAGAGCCCCTTTTTTCCAGGCGTAGAGGAAACCGACCCCCACCATCCCCACGAAGACCGCCATCTCCAGGAACCCGACCCATCCCAAATGGCGGTAGACCACCGCCCAGGGGAACAGGAAGACCAGCTCCACGTCGAACAGGATGAACAGCATCGCCACCAGGTAGAACTTCACCGAGAACCGGCCGGAGGGAAGCTGGAACGGCGTCTCCCCGCACTCGAACGGTTCCGACTTAGCGGCGGAAGGATTCTTAGGACCCAAAAGGCTGGCCAGCAGAAGGAACCCCCCGGCAACCCCGGCGGAAAGGATAAAGGTGATCAGGATCCCCAAATACTCGTTCATGGATGAAATTCCATTCTATAATAAGAGGGGCGATGGAACAATACCTCGGTTTACTCCGCCATACCCTGGAACAGGGCACCCAGAAGCCCGACCGGACCGGCACCGGCACTCTCAGCGTTTTCGGGGCTCAGATCCGGTTCGACCTGTCGGCCGGGTTTCCGCTGGTGACCACCAAGAAGGTTCACTTGAAGTCGGTGATCTACGAACTCCTCTGGTTCCTCAAAGGGGACACCAACGTCCGTTACCTCAAAGAACACGGGGTCACCATCTGGGACGAATGGGCCGATGAGAGAGGGCAGCTGGGTCCGGTTTACGGCTACCAGTGGCGCAGTTGGCCTGCACCAATGGGCGGTTCCATTGACCAGATCCAACGGCTGATTGAAGAAATCCAGCGCAATCCGGACTCCCGGCGGCTGATCGTCTCGGCCTGGAACCCGGCCGACATCGACCGGATGAAGCTGGCCCCCTGCCACTGCCTGTTCCAATTCTACGTGGCACAAGGGCGGCTCTCCTGTCAGCTTTACCAGCGCAGCGCCGATGTTTTCCTGGGGGTGCCGTTCAACATCGCTTCGTATGCCCTGCTGACCCTCATGGCAGCCCAGATCTGCGGATTGAAGCCGGGAGAGTTTATCCACACCTTCGGCGACGCTCACCTGTATCTCAACCATCTCGAACAGGCCAAACTCCAGCTGACCCGCGAACCGTATCCCCTGCCGGCGATGCGATTAAATCCGCAGGTCCGGTCAATCTTCGACTTCACCTACGAGGATTTCGCGCTTGAGAATTACCAGCACCACCCGGCGATCCCGGCCCCTATCGCCGTCTGATGCTGTCCCTCATCGTCGCCGCCTCCCAGAACGGGGTGATCGGCATTCAGAATCGTCTGCCCTGGAAACTGCCGGCTGATCTCAAGCGGTTCAAACAGCTGACCCTCGGGCACCCGGTGATCATGGGCCGGAAAACCTTTGAATCGATCGGCAAGCCGCTGCCCGGCCGGACCAACATCGTGCTGACCCGGCAGATCGGATTGAAACTGTGCGGATGCCTGACCGCCCCTTCCCTTCAGGACGCGATCTTCCTCTGCGGGGACAAGGAAGAGATCTTCGCAATCGGCGGGGCCAGCCTCTACGAGAAAGCCCTGCCGCTGGCCGATCAAATTTATCTCACCCGGATCCACCAGGATTTCGAGGGGGACACCTTCCTGTTTCCGATCGACCCGGCGGCCTGGCAGGAGTCCTCCCGCGAAGACCACCCTCCCGATGCCTCCAACCTGTACCCCTACAGCTTCCTCCTCTACACCCGCAAACGTCGGCTGGACAACTAGGGGTCCATTCAATAGACCTCATGAGCCATTCGGCGTTCGAGAGATCTGGGCCGGCTCGGTGGTGGGGTTCGCGGACACGCTATCTGGGCCCCAGCGTGGCCCCGTCAAAAGGGGTCAGGCACTTTGTGACGGGCAGGATCGGCACATCGTGGCGACCCTGCCTGGCGGGACGACTCTCTTGACCATCGAGCGGCACCTGGTGCATGAGGTGACCAGTTAAAAAAAGCTAAAAATGTGATATACTGTATTTCGGATAGATACTGATTTTCTGAAAAGGAGGCAGACCCATGATCGCCAGCGTACCGAAACCAATCAAGCTGTGGGGCCGAGGGCAACTCACCATCCCCAAGGAGGTTCGGGAAGCACTGAAGCTGGAGAATGAAACCCATCTCAATGTCTTTGTGGTCGGCAGATGTCTTGTCATGACCCCCAAGCCACTCCTGCGCGCTCCCCTCGCCAAGGAGGTTGAGAAGGCCATGAAAGCTCAAGGGTTGGGCTTGGAAGATCTCCTGGGTTCCCTCAAGGAGCAGCGGCGACGCTACAACCAAGAAACCTATGGTGGCTGAGCGCTGGAGAGTTTTCCTGGATACGAATGTCATTATCTCTGGTCTGCTTTCGCGAACAGGAGCTTCTGCCGCCATCCTTGATCTGGCAGAAGCGGAAGAGATCGTGGCTGTGGTCAGCCGCCAGGTATTGGTGGAAGCCGATCGGGTATTTGCGGCTAAATTCCCTCAGCTCTTGGAGCGATACCGAAAATTTATCAAGAACTTGGGGCCGCTATTAGCCGATGACCCAAGCATGAGAGAGGTTGAGGCCTCTAAAAAAATCATTGACGCGGCCGACGCGCCGATCCTGGCAGCCGCTAAAAAAGAGGGGGTGAATTACCTGGTCACTTTGAATACGCGCCACTTCCACACAGAGAAAGTCCGGGCTTTCCTGCCCTGCCCCATCTTTACCCCTTCGGAATTCATCGTTGCCTTCCGGAAATTTTGGGAACAGTGAGCCCCATGGGAAAAACACTGTTTGAGAAGATCTGGGAGCGGCACGTCGTGGCGGAGCTGCCCGACGGGTCCACCCTGCTTTACATCGACCGGCACCTGGTCCACGAGGTGACCAGCCCGCAGGCGTTCGAGGGACTGCGGCTGACCGGACGGAAGGTGCGCCGGCCGGAGCTGACCTTCGCCACAATGGACCACAACGTTCCCACCGAGGACCGGATGAACATCCGGGATCCGATTTCCAAAGCACAGATCGAGGCGCTGGAGAAAAACTGCGCTGAGTTTGGAATCATTCTGTACGACCTGAAATCGGACAAGCAAGGAATCGTCCACATCATCGGGCCGGAGCTGGGGCTGACCCTGCCCGGCACCACCATCGTCTGCGGAGATTCCCACACCTCGACGCACGGCGCCTTCGGGACCTTGGCTTTCGGGATCGGGACCTCGGAGGTGGAGCATGTCCTGGCCACCCAATGCCTGGTCCAGAAGCGGCCCAAAACTTTCAAGGTGGAGTTCACCGGAACTTTGCCGCCGAGGGTGACCGCCAAGGACATGGTCCTGAAGCTGATCGGGGCCATCGGGACCGCCGGAGGAACCGGGCATGTCTTGGAGTACTGCGGGGAGACGGTCCGGCGGCTCTCCATGGAAGCCCGGATGACGATCTGCAATATGTCGATCGAGGCCGGCGCCCGGGCCGGGATGATCGCCCCGGACGAGACCACCTTCAACTACATCGCTCAAGGAAACCGGGCATTCGCTCCTCAGGGAACGTCCCTGGAAAAAGCGGTCTCCTTCTGGAGGACCCTGCCCTCGGACCCGGATGCCAAGTTCGACCGGTCGATCACGATCAACTCCGGGGAGATCGCCCCGCAGGTCACCTGGGGCACCAATCCCGGTATGGTCACCGATGTCACCGGCAAAGTTCCGGACCCGGACCAGGTCCCCGGCTACACCCGCAAGGATGTGGAGCAGGCGCTGGCCTACATGGGGCTGACTCCAGGAACGCCGATCACTTCCATCAAGGTGGATATCGTCTTCATCGGAAGCTGCACGAACGCGAGGATCGAGGATCTCCGGGCCGCCGCGCAGATCTTTAAAGGGCGCAAGGTGGCACCCGGCGTGCGGGTGCTGGTGGTGCCCGGCTCCCAGCAGGTGCGCCGGCAGGCGGAAACGGAAGGGCTGGACGCCCTGTTCAAAACCGCCGGCTGCGACTGGCGGCAGTCCGGATGCAGCATGTGCCTGGGAATGAACCCGGATCAGTTGAAGCCGCAGGAGCGGTGCGCCTCCACCTCCAACCGGAACTTCGAGGGGCGCCAGGGCAAAGGGGGCCGGACCCATCTGGTCAGCCCCGAGATGGCGGCCGCCGCCGCGGTGGAGGGCCACTTTGTGGACATCAGGAATTGGGTGTAGGGTGAATGGTCAAGGGTGAAGGGAAAACCGGCTTCGAACGTCTGGAAGTGTGGCAGCAATCCATGAAGCTAACCAAAGATATTTATCAATTGACTCGTACTTTTCCGAAGGAAGAACAATACGGATTGATTTCGCAACTGCAACGGGCTGCTGTATCTATCCCGGCCAACATTGCTGAAGGAAGGGGGCGTTTCCACAAGAAGGAACAAGTCCAATTCTTTTACAACGCTCGAGGTTCCCTGTACGAAGTCATGACTTTATTGAAGCTCTCAGTCCAATTAAACTATGTAACACAACACTCCCACCAAGAGACTGAGACGCTTTGCCTGCAGATTCTGGGGAAATTGAGCGGCCTGATAAACTCCATGAAGGGGCATTTTCCTTCACCCTCCACCCTCGACCCTACACCATCGCAATGACACCCTTTCGCTCACACAGGGGACTGATCGCCACACTGGACCGGGCCAACGTGGACACCGACCAGATCATCCCGAAGCAGTTCCTGAAGTCGATTCTCCGGACCGGCTTCGGGGAGAGCTTGTTCCACGATTGGCGATATCTGGCGGACGGCCGGCCCAATCCGGAGTTCGAGCTCAACCAGCCCCGCTTCAAAGGAGCCGGCATCCTGGTGGCCCGGAATAACTTCGGCTGCGGCTCCTCCCGGGAGCACGCCGTCTGGGCGATCCAGCAATATGGCTTCAAGGCGGTGATCGCCCCCACCTTCGCCGACATCTTCCGGAACAACGGCATCAAGAACGGCCTGCTCACCGTGGAGCTGAAAGAACCGGAGATCGAGGAAATCTTCCAGATGGTGGGCCGCTACCAAGGGCTGGAAGCGACGGTCAACTTGGAGGAACAGCGGATCACCCTGCACCTGCCGGAGGAGATTTCATTCCACTTTGAGATCGACGGCGGGATCAAGGAGCATCTGACCCGGGGGCTGGACGAGATCGGGCGATCCCTCCAGCGCGAGAAAGAAATCTCCGCCTTCGAAGCCCGCCACAATTTTCAGCGGTTCGCCTAAAGAATTAGGCGGAGAAGTCGACCAGTTTCGTCCGGCCTCGATAACTAAAGACGAAAGCTCCCAGGTGCTTGGTTTGGGGAGATTCCAGCCCGGCCCCGAGGATCTTCAGGACCAACTGGATTGGATCCAGTTTTGGAACATCCTCCGGTCTGACGTCCACCACCTCTAATCCAGCCGCTTGCTCGGCTTCCGTCAGATCAAACAAAGGGTCCTTCAGAATCAACCCGAACTTCCTGAATTCCGTCTGAAGGTTAATGAGGATCGGCATAAAAACCAGCCCCGGGGGCGCCTTCAGTTCATCCACCACCTTCCAGAAAACCCTGTCCCCTTTGACATAGAGAGGCAATCGGTTGGGCAAATCCCTGACTGTCACCTGAACATCGGCCCGCCCCATCCACTCCTTGACTCGCGCCCCCTCCTCATCATCCGACAGGATGAGGGAATCCCCGTATTTCTCTCCAAAAGCCTGCGCCGTCATCCGCTCCTCCAGACCGGCGGCGGGGACTACGGGCGGGCGAGCGGTTGGCGGGGCGGGATCCCAGTCCTTCGGCCACTCTTCGAACTTAGTCAGAAGAACATAAAGAATGAACGGGTGCCTCTTGAACTCTTCTTCGAGACGGGCTTTGTGCTGCTCTGACAGCCCGAACATCCCTGTCTGCAAGTGTTGCATCTGGACATCCCAGCTGCTCAAGGATTGCAGCGTTTTAAACATCTTGTCCCTCAATTCCGGATGGGCGCGCAGGTTATCTCGAATAGCGCGAAGCCGCTCTTTGGGGATGGAAACCTCCAGGAACTGGGTGGGGTGCACTAAAGAGTAGTTCTCTCCCAGGATCGAAGCGCTGTAAGTCAACAGGAGGGGCTCTTTGGGACCCGCTTTCGGGTCCGCTCTCGGAACGACCCGAGCGTTGAGATAGATCGCATTGTGTTCATCCAACACCACGGCCGCCATCGGAAAATCCGCCGAGGGCTCTTCCGGTTTGTACAAGGGAAGGGTGTCCCCTATGGGATGCCTCACCTCTTCGATCTGACCCCTTTGTGGTAAAGGGTCGAAAAGAGAAGGCATCCCAGGGGTTGCGCTCAACAGCTTGACGCCTCCAGCATACTTGACCTGCACTACATAATCCTCCATCCAAACTGGGCTGGACAGCTTCTTAACGGCTACTTCAACAGGGACGCCCGCTTCTTGAAACCTTTCGTGAAGCTGAACGGCGATCCAGTCCGCGGCCCCCGGACAGACGTATCCTTCAGGACGAGGCAAAGAGGGAACCTCAGCAAAGCCCCTGTAAAAGATCGTGTTGCTGGCTTGAGCCTGCTCGATCCGGATCCCACTTCCTAACTCGATGAGTCGCAGGTAGCCGTAAGGCAGTTTGCGCAACTTCCCATCAATTTCGTCCCGCGCGAACTCCTTTAAGATCCGGTCCGCCTCCTCCAAGTCGGCTTGGTCGGGGGCGAGTTCCTGGCGGAGGATCTCCTCAACGCCGGATTGAGTCGGGGTTTCGGTTCGCAGAGCCCAGGCCGAAGGAGGCAGGATAGAGTTCAGGCCGAAGGAAATAAGAACCCCTAAAGCCAGGGCAAACCGGGGACAGTCCCCGATGGGGACACTCCACCCTGTGGGGTGTCCCCTCGGGGGCTGTCCCCATAGAGATTGCATAATTAAAGTATGGCTGATCCAGGCATAAAAAACAACCCTTATTATCTGAGTTTAATTCGATTTACACTAGTTTAACTCGAGTATTTTGGGGAAGGTGGTGAGGTTCTCACAGCCGGCCTCGGTGATCAGGACCATGTCCTCCAGGCGGATCCCGCCGGCATCCAGGTAGTAGAGGCCCGGCTCCACGGTGACCACCTGCCCGGCCTTCAGAATGTCGGAGGCGCCACTCACCCGGGGCGGCTCATGGATCTCCAGCCCCACCCCATGGCCGGTCCCATGGAAGAAACCCTGGATCCGGCCGCCGACTTCTCCGGTCGGAAAACCTTCCTTCTCGAAATAGCTCAGGATCGCCTCATGGACCTGCCTGCCGTCCAGCCCGGCCTTCAGCGTCCGAAAAGCAATCTCCTGCCCTTCCCGCACCGCCTGATACATTCGCTTGACCTTGTCCGAAGCTTTACCCCGGACCACCGTGCGGGTCATGTCGGCGTAGTAGCGGGTTTTCATCGAAACCGGGAAAACATCCAGGACGATCGGCTGGTTTGCCTTCAAGGGACCGGATCCGATGCAGTGGGGATCGCAGGCCTGGACTCCACTGGCGACGATGGTCTCCCGGCCCAAACAATCGGAGGCCATCAGGGCCAGATGGAGCATCTTTCGGATCAGCTCCGCGGTAAGGGGTTTCCCCTTAAGCCACAGCTCCTCATTCCGGATCTCGGCCTGCTGAATGACGCCGAGGGCCGATTCCACCGCTTCCTCCGTCAGCCGCTGGGTTTCCCGGATCGCCTCTACCTCTTCTTTCGATTTGATCATCCGCTCCGGGAAAAACGGCTCCTGGCCGATCTCCAGCGTATACCCCTTGGCCCGGAGCCGATCGGCCAACGCCACCGGAAAGTTGGCCGGCACACGCACCTGCTTCACTCCGCGCTCCTTGAAGAGAAGGTCCAACACCTCCGTCACACCGGGTTGGGCGGTCCCTTGGCGCTTGGCCTGGCCCAGCAGTTTGGACAGGGACAGCACCTCATCCACCCGGGCTTCTGATTTGGCCCGATCCAGTTCCAGGTCGCTCATGACCAGAATCCCGCGGCCGTCGATCTGCGCAAAGATGAACGGGTCCGGCGCCCAGAAATGGGTGGCGTAATACAAATTGGCATCCTGCTCGCTCGCCGCGACGATTAGAACCGCTTCACTCATCGTCAAAAGGGGTCAGGCACTTTTTGACAGGAAGGGGGAATCCCAGGGGGGAAACCAGCGCAGCGCGTTTCCCCCCTGGAACGAGCCACGAAGTGGCCCGTTATCCGCCATACTGCCACCCGGTCTCTTTCAGGGCCAGCGGGTCCGCGTCCCGAAAGACCCCGGCCTCCACCACTTCCCCGATGACGACGGCGTGATCCCCACCGGGGCGAATCTCCCGCACTTCGCACTCCACGTAGGCGATCGCCTCTTCCAAGATCGGAGCGCCGGTCTTGCCCAACCGGTAGCGGACTCCCTCCAGCTTGTCGCCCCCCAAATGAGCGGGCTTCAGGAAATGCTGGGCCAGCGGTTTCTGGTCCGGGCCGAGGAAATTCAGCACGAAGACCCGGCTCTTCTCGATCATCGCATAAGAGACCCCATCCTTCCGGACCCCGATGACCACCAAAGGGGGCTGAAAGGAAACCTGGGTCACCCAGGTGGCGGTGAAGGCGTTGAGCCTGCCCTCTGCCTGGACGCCCACCACGTAGACCCCGTGGACGATCTTGCGCAGAGCCTTTTTCTTTATTTCCGGGTCCATTGGGATTTAGAGCCGGCTTCAATCTGGGAGGCCAGCAGGCGGGCCACCTCTTTGAGGTCAAAAGGCCACAGGTACTCGATGGCAACCTCCGGGTGTTTGGCGCGCACCGATTCGAGGGCCCGGGGGATATCCACTTCCGAATGGAGCCCGCCGGGGGTCAGCATCGAGGGGATCACCAGCACCCGGGCGGCCCCCTTGCCGATCACCTCCTCCACCGCCTCCGAGATGGAGGGACGGCAGAATTCATTGTAGCCGACGGCGAACAGGTCCGCCGACAGAAGCGGTTTGAGTTCTGAAGCCAGCCTTTCCAGGCCCGCCTTGTAGGGGTCGTTTCCGAGGTGACGGGGCCAGTCCCGGATTTTCGCGTCCAATTGCCTTATCCGCTCGTCCTGAGCAAGCCGGTCATCCTTCGACCCAGGCTCAGGATGACCGGCGCGTCGAAGGACCTGCTCGCCCCGCCATTCCAAACTCATCAGCTCCCCGACCATCTGAGGCGGGCAGTCGGTGGCCGGAGCCCCATGTCCGATCAGCACCACTCCAATTCGTTCTTCCATCGTCACCCCACCACCTCCGTTAGGTTCGTCACCTGCCCATTATAAATCCATGGGTGACGAACCTGGTTTCCGAAGGAAGCCATGAAACAGAATTTCATCAACGGAGGTGGTGGGGCCATTGGTAGAACTCAGGCGCCGGTGGCCATCGCTGGCTCCGGTTTCCAGTGTCC